>CAYHHO010000130.1:0-7257 GCA_964356445.1 uncultured Singulisphaera sp.
AGGTCAATGCGCCTGACACTCGCCCGCGACACTAGAAAAGCAAATTCCTATCAATGTTAGTACGATTGAGTGTCCACTGAAAGTGGGGAAGTCCACTACCGCCAACGCATTCAACGATCAGTCGAAAGTCACTCGTCATGACCACCATTCACAGAGGACACATCTTTCACATCGCAGGGGAACCCAAAGTCACCGAGGCAGCGGAGGCTCTTGCTTGGTTCCCCGAGGGTGCGTTGGCGATTGATGGGAGCGGTCGCATCGTGTACTGCGGAGACTGGAACGAGCTGCCCGCACACCTGTCGAGCGCCACGGTGATCGATCATCACGGCAGTTACATTCTGCCTGGATTTGTTGACACGCACATGCACTTCCCCCAAGTGTTCTGCGCCGACTCGTATGGCGGAGGGCAACTCCTCGAGTGGCTGAACAATTGCGTGTTTCCATCCGAAGGACTGTTGGCAGATCCCGCGTACGCGCGCAAGGCAGCCACGGAGTGGTGCGATCGGATGATCACCACAGGCACCACAATGGGACTGATCTTCGGCTCGGCGTTTCCGCACGCCCAGGATTGCCTCTTTGAGACTGCCAAAGAGCGTGGCTTGCGCATCGTGTGCGGACGGAGCGTTGAAACTGTCGCGCCCGAGTGGTCGAAGCAACGGACTTCGGAGGAAGAGGCGATCCGGTTGGTGCGCGCGGAAATCGAGAAGTGGCATCCGCGAACGCCCGAAGCGCTGAAAGATGCCTTGCAGTTCGTTGCGGTTGTGCCGCGCTTCAGTCTCTCGGTCACTCCTCAGACCTTGGCTGCGCTGGGAGAGTTGTACGGCGAGTACCGCGATCGCGGCGTGTACTTCACGTCGCACCTCAACGAGAATGCGCGGCCAACGACCGGCGAGATTGACAGGACCAAGGAGGTATACGGAGTCGACAGTTACCTTGACACGTATGACGGACGGTTCTTGCCGGGCTCGCAAGTTGGCGGCAAGAGCCTGCTTGGCAGGCGCAGCGTGCTCGCTCATTGTGTGCATTGCACCGACAAGGAGCTTGCCCGCCTTGCGGAGACTGAAAGTTCAATTGCGCACTGTCCTGTGTCCCAGTTGTTCCTTGGGTCTGGAACGATGCCTTGGCGGCGAACGATTGCCGCTGGTGTGAACGTGGCCATTGGAAGTGATTACAGCGCGGGAGACGAACGATTCGTTCCACAGATCCTGAACTCGTGCTTCAAGGTGCACATTTCAGAGCGGGCGCCAGTGGGTCTCGATCCATACCCGCTTGACGACCAGTCGGTGTCGCTGCACCCAGCCGAACTGTTGTTCACGGGCACGCTCGCAGGTGCGCGCGCGTTGGATCAAGAAAGTCGATTTGGAAACTTCGATGTGGGCAAAGAGGCGGACTTTGTAGTGATGGACCCGACCAAGTGGGATGAATACAACATGACGCTGACAAACATGTACAAGAATCCTGATGCCAAGACTGCGCGCGACAGGCTCTTGTTCACGGTGATCATGTTGGCGCGTGAGCCAATCATCACGCACACCTATGTGCGAGGTCGCAAGCTCAAGACTTCAAGAGAGTTGGCGGCGATGCGCTGCTGCCAATCATGACCCATCGACTCCCAACTGATTCCGTCGTCACGCTCATCACCCGAATGAGTTGCAAGACAGAGGGCACGGTTCCCATTGAGCACTTGGTCGAGCTCATGATGGCTGGTGCCAGCTCTATCGGATTCATCAACGCCGAAGTCACTCCATCACAGTCGGGGAAGTTGAATGAGTGGGTCCTCGTTCAGCGGTATCAGTCCAAGGCACACTCTCAGGCGTGGCTCGACTCGAAGGACAGTCAGCGGATTCTCTCGGCCATCCGCGGACTTCCGACTGAGCAGGGAGTCGAGATGACTCATGAGACATCCGGAAAGATTGACACATTGGGCAGTATCACGATGGCGATTGCCACCGAGATACTTTCAGGACAAGAGCACAACTATTCGATGCTCGAATGCCAGTTGCAGGCGGCGCAGGCACGCTTCAAGGGATACATGGGCGTCCACATCCTTCCACCTCTCTCCCCATCGCAGCGAATGTGGGTGACCTTGGTGCGATTCGACACCACGGAACACATGGAACTTTGGATGAATTCCTCCGAGCGCAGAGAGTTGCTCGAGAAGGCCAAACCATTCGTGAAGTCCACCGACATCAAGCGCGTGGCTGGGTCGTTCCCGGGCTGGATTCCAACTGACGCGAACGGAAACAGTCCACCAAACTGGAAGGCCGGTTTACTGGTCTTGCTTGGGCTCTATCCGATCGTCACATTCGAGATTCGATATTTCCTGCCGATGATCTCGTCTGTGCCAACGGCACCAAAGGACTTGATCGCCAATGCAGTGAGCGTGATGCTGACCACTTGGATCACCATGCCGCTGTTCGTGAAGTGGTTTGGCGGATGGTTGTTCCTTCCAAAGCAGGCACCCCTGAGAGATCACGCCAATGGATTGCTGATCATCTTGGCCTTGCTCCTGCTCGAGACCTTGGCGATGTGGTACGTGATTCCACCCGCCTGATCCGCCACCATGAATCTCGCGTGCTTGTTCCTCTTCACCCTGTTTGACTCGGAGGCTGCCGTCGCAAGTACGCCCATCCAGAACCACGAACAAGCGGTCCTCGGATCGGTCTCGGGCAACCCCGCCGCGGACAACATCGTTCCCGGGACGGGGTTCCTTGGACATTCGCTTGGACTCGCGGATAAGTCCGGGCTGCGCGTTGGTGGCATGTGGCTCGCTGATTCGAACGGCGTTCTCTCGGGTGGCGCGCAACCAGGCAGCTGGACGTGGAACAGCATGTTGCTACTCGGTCTTGATGTTGACGCAGAGAGACTCTTGAATCTGAAGGGGGCTTCCTTCTCAGCGCAGTTCATGCAAGTGGACACCCAACCGACCAATGCACAGGCTGGCAGCGTCCAGGGCTACAACAGCCTCGACGCATCCGCTGGAACTGTTGTTGATCGATCACAGCTGTATCAGGCGTGGTATCGACAGAAACTGTTTGATGACAAGGTCAACGTCCGCATTGGCAAACAGGTTCCCACCTACGACTTTGCCAATGTCTCTCGACCGGTACCCGAGTCGGATGACATGCTGATGATTCCAGCCGTCACTGGATTGCTGTACACGCCGATCTTCGTCAACCCTTCAATGCTTGGGGCGATCGGCGGGTATTTCAACTCTGTCTATGGTCTTTCCATCGGCTTGGAATCGTCCCAGAACACCTCTGTTCGAATTGGGATCTACGACGGTAATGTCGCTGACGGTGTGCAGACTGGAATGACTGGTCCGGAGTTCAACGGCTACACATTCAGCATCGCGGAGTTTGGAGTCGATTGGGTTCTGAACAACGAGTATCCCGGCGAGCTTGGTGTTGGCGCTTGGTACCAGTCGGGAAACCTCGAGGTGACCAATCTGGACAACGATGTCATCTCGCAGGATGGCACTGGTGGAGTCTATTTTTTTGGAGGACAGCGGCTGTGGTCGAGTGGCGGACAGTCTGACCGCCCAGCCGCGCCTGAACAGTCTGTCTCGGCCTTTATCCAGTACGGCGTGAACAACTCCCAGACCATGCTCATGACGCAATCGGTCGGCGGCGGCCTGACGGCCTTTGGCGTCTTTCCATCCCGTCCCCATGACTCCGTGGGAATAGGCGCGTCCCTCGCCTGGCTGAATCCGAACACATTCGAGCGTTCCAGCGAGATGATGTTTCAGACTTACTACCAATTCAGATTGAGCGACGGCCTGTTTGTTCAGCCAACTCTCTCGTGCATCCCAACGCCCGGAACCAGTCCTGACCTGGATCCGGCCTGGGCATTCACGCTGCGCCTCACCACGCTTTTCTGACCTGGAAAAGTTGACTTTCGCTCCACATGATCCACAATCCATGATGCACGTTTCAGCATGGACATCTGCCATCGTCGCACTTTCGATCGCATGGTCAGCCGGTGCCGGGGAGCGGATTCCGCCGTTTGCATATTTCCTCGACAATTTCACTGACGCTAATCTTGCAGTAGAGATTCCGCCCGGGACAGTCGTCATCGGCTGGTCGACTCAGACGCAGCGAACCGCGCTCGTCGCAGCGGGACGAGTCGTTGGATGTTCGACTGGCCTCAGTTCGAACAACGGGAGCAGGGCTCTCTGGAATGACCCGGGATCCCAATCCGACCTCCATTCGCTCTTCAATACTGCTTCACCTCCGGATCTCTCGACCCCAGCCCTGCGCAAGGCGTTCGCGGCTCAGGTGCTCGCGGCGGCGGAGGTCGATCCCTCTGGGTTCCCGTCGTCGACGGATCCCAGCACACCGACCGGGAATGGGGGCTTCGTCTTGTGGGCGCAGGACATCGAAGGCCCGCTGATTTTGCCGCGAGAAACCGCTGCGGCGATCCTGGCGATCTTCTGGGCAGGCCGTGAAGTGTTGGGACCGAACATGCAGATCATCCCCGTCCCCGCAAAGATCATCCAACTGACGAGTGCCTCGGCGTGGGACTTGCAGTCGACAGTCGACGGGTCGGCGACGGACAACTACGTCAAGTTCCTAAACCTTGGGGGGACTCTCAGTGCCGCGAACCGAAATGCGCTCACCGGAAACCATTCGATCGACCTCCTCTCGTTGCTGCACCTCTGCACCGCAGAGGGCCACCCGCTCATCGACGGGATCCTCGCGCAGCAGTACTCAGCGAGCGGCTGTTCGGTTCCCAGTGACTGCCCGGTTCAGTGCCAGAGCATCAACTGCGATGCGTTGCCTGGCCAATTCTCGTCAGACATTCCAGAGTTCTATGACACGATGCTTCCGTATGCGATTCTCTCGGCGCACGATTGCCCGAATCAACTCTTTCTCAAACCACCTGCGGGTGGATGCACTGGGATCGCCGATCCGGCGCGGCCTTGGAAGTCGTTCTACCGAGGGTCGCTACCCTTCTCAGCTGGCGTTTACTGGAACCAACCAATCATCGACCCGCAGTCGACCTTCGATCCAGCGCTCTTCCTGACGCCCACATCTGTACTGATTGGCGGCGGCGGATCGTCCTGCACTGCCGACCTCAATCACGATCGCCGTGTTGATGCCGGAGACCTCGCGATGCTGCTCGCCTACTGGGGGCCGCTGAGCGCACCAGCACCAGCGGATTTCGACAACGACATGGTTGTGGGATCGCAAGACATCTCGAGTCTCCTCGCGCAGTGGGGTGCGTGCCCGCTTGCCACAGCAACGCCATGGATTAGCGTTTTGATTGCGGATGGCGCGCCGCCTGCACCCAATGCTGACATGGTCAACTATGTAAATCGAATCAAGGCGCTGGCCCCATATCTTGAGCAGATTCATCTGCGATTTGCCGCGGGCGCGACCAACTACTCGGACTACGTCACGTTGATAGGACTCCTGCGCAGCGCGTATGGATCCACTTTGGCGATCGGTTTCCATCCCGACAATTCGAACACGAGTTGCTGCTGGTGGCTCTGTGGTACCGAGATCTCCCCTCCTCTACCCTGCCCTGCTGCCTGCCCTCCTGATCCGTACCACTGTTGGTCGGTCGATTCAACGGCATGGCGCTGCGTGCTGAGCAAGAGCATCGAGGCGATGAACGCGATCAACGCGCTCGTGGACCCCACGCACACTGGGAACGGATTCACAATCTTCTCGCTCGAGCAGAGTTATGTCGAGAATGTCTCCACTAGCGGAACAACGCCATGCCCGACCAACTCGCTCGCAGCGATCAAGTCTGTGCTCAGCGGCGACTCGACCCCGATGCCCGATGTGACTGCCGCATCACCGCCGGTGAAGTTTGGCAACGTGCTGCCGAGCTACGGCGGCCCAGAGATTTATGGTGCCACCGGCTACGACTTCGGGTATCCGCAGACTTACAACCTTTACAAGCCACTGATCGCGGATTTCAGTTCGCTTGTGACCGACTCGCCGCCGTACTTCCCGGCGTTCAGCGCGCAGGACTGCCTTCCGAGCACTGACGCGTTCCCGTGCTGGGTCGTCGACGTCGACTCGAATGCCGCGTTAGCCATCCCGAAGATCCCCTGCTTCGGCCCAGGCAACGCGCCGAATGTTTACACCTATGTCGAGCCGGGAAGTTCTGGACCTTCCCCGGCACTCGCTGCGGCGTATGTTTCGTTCCTCCTGACGCAGCTTCCACCGATTTCCAACCCAGTGACCCTCGGTGGGTCGGAAGTGTTCTTGACCTTCTCCGGAGAATCGACCTTCCTCGGCGCGCCAGGATGGACGCTCGACAACATCAACACGTTTCACAGCACCCTGATGAACAACTTCATGATCCTGCAGCAGCAGCAGCCCGGGCTGTTCCCGGCGGGTGGCGCCGACCCAAGCACGCTCAAGTTCGCGATTTGGAGCTTCGACCAAATCCTCGAAGCGATCCCGGTTGATTGAGTTCCCCAGAGGCGGAGGAACCGCGCGCGCTCGCACCGCTCAAGGGAGTAGCGGAAGTTCGATCGTCATCGTGGCGGGGACAGGCGGATAGACAATCTCGATACGAACATGTCTGAATTCTTGCCGCTTCCATCCTGTGCGAGCGAACGCGGCATCGACGAGCTCGGGCAGCACTTCGATGCCGTCCGCTCTGAGGCTCGCCTTGCCATGTCCAATCTCTCGAATCTCGTACTCGATGGGAAGGCGATCACGATTTTGGTGTGAGAACTGACCACGCCATCCATCGAGCACGCTGTACATCGCGCCAGTCGGAGGCCACTGCACATGCACGAGATCGCGATGCACCCAATAGTCCATCACCGCCGTCTCGCAGGGAGTCTGCACCTTCAGCATCGAGATCGCAACATCGCTTCCGGGAGCGCGCCGCGATGGCATCGATCCGCGCACCATCGCACCGTGAACGAGGTCAAAGCGACACTCCACACCCACGGCGCCAATGGGAAGTTCGACGACTCTTGGAATGCGTTCGAACTGGGGAGGACGCAGCCGTGGAAGATCGCGATTGATAGGAATTCGCTTTTCGAGTGTCGCGGGCGCGTGCCTAACAAGTCCACTGCGAAGCGGCGTTTCCGAGGATCAAATTGATGTTCGAAGCGCAAGCATTCAAGCGCATCTCGGACTTGTGTCGCTGAAGACGCGAATGTCGCTTTCGGTCAGCCAGCAACGTGTGTTGCTCTGGCTCCCCGCAGATTGATAGGAATTCGCTTTTTCAGTGTCGCGGGCGCGCGCCCGACAAGTCCACTGTGAAGCGGTGATTCCGTACGTTGAA
>CAYHHO010000131.1:0-7242 GCA_964356445.1 uncultured Singulisphaera sp.
CGTCAACCAATTTCAGAACTTTCCGGCGCAGTATCACTGGGTTCTGTCTGATCAAAGTCCGCGGACTGAATTTCAAGGCGCTTCCGATTCGCGCGAAAGTCCATCAACAGATGAACATTTTCTGCGCGGTCTCCAGCGACACGGCAAAGTTGTTCACGCGCAAACGACAACATCGTGCGACGCGAAGCGTGCACGACAACAATGTGTTCAGCTTTCCAAACGGCGAAGAGGGAACGCAAATCTTCGACATGGATATGTTTACCAATCTTCGCCTTGTCGCGATGTTCTGGGTCGAAAAAAGTGCACTCAACAATCACAACTCGAGCGTTGACGAAGTCAGAGCTGAAAAGAAATGGTGCCGGCTCGGTGTCTCCCGAATAGGCAACGAGCGAAACCTCGACAACTCGAGAAACTTCCTCCCCCGACAAACGAATCTGTCGCACCCGCTCCTGTGGGAGATCTACAAACTCCTCCCTCAACTTCTTGCGTCTCTCGATCACCGAGTACGCAAGGCTTGGTATGGTGTGACTCGAGGCGTGTGCTCGCAGGAAGGTGTTGGGCTTAATCTCGACCTCGTCACCAGGGGCCATTCCAACAATCTCAAATGGAGTGTCTTGGCGCTCAAGCAAAGCCCAAGAGCGCATCATCATTTGGAGTGGTTCGACCATCACCTGGGGGCAATAACAACATCCACGAGGCAATTTTTGGAAGAATCGCTGGCTGAAATAATATGGGAGCCCGGCAACGTGATCCATATGAGTGTGAGAAAGCGCCAAATGCTTCGCGGAAAGCACCGGGCGTGGACAAAGTCCAATGTCAAAAACAATGTCGTATTCGGGGATTCCAACGGCTGTTTGCTCTCCAGCGACAGAAATTCCCTGAACCCGGATCGGTGGGAGGTAAAGAAAGCCGATTTGACCATCGCGGGGTGCTTGTCGTGGAACCATTGGAAAACCAGCGCTCAAAAACCTATTCAGGAGTGCGGAGAGCGGACAATAGTAGCAACCAAATTGAGAGAAATTGAGCGCCACCCTTGCAATTCCAAGCAGAAAACCAATAGTGAATCAAGGAAACCAGTTGATGCCAATCCACCGACCTTGTCGATCAAGGGAAAAGATCGTCAGCACACTCTCGAACGACCCGGAGATGCGGGACATCGTTGTCGAGTTCGTCGCCGAGATGCCACAGCGAGTACGCGCAGGCACCGAGGCGTTCATGCGAGGCGATAAACTTCGATTGCAGTTCTGGGCGCACAACCTCAAGGGAAGTGCAGGTGGATATGGGTTCTTACAAATAACAGAGAGCGCAGCCGAACTCGAAAGCACGATAGAGCAAGGGCGCTCAACCGAAACCATCTTCTCAGCACTCATGAACCTGATCGAGTTGTGTGAGCGAGCCGCTCCAGATTGAATGACCCCAAGTGACCGACCTCAGTTTCCCCAAACTCCTCGCCATTGATGATTCAGAATTGATTCATCGGCTCCTGCGGGTTCGCCTCCAGAGCGAGCGAATCCAACTCCACACAGCATCAAGTTCAACAGATGGGCTCGTGATGGCGAAGGAACTCAAACCAGATGTCATCCTTCTCGATGTTGACATGCCCGAGATGGATGGATTTGAAGTCATTACACGGCTGAAAGCTGATCCAGAAACCCAAGACATTGCAGTGATCTTTGTGAGCGCTGCGAACGAGTCCGGGAATCGCGTGCGTGGCCTTGACCTTGGCGCCGTTGACTTCATCGCGAAGCCGTTTGATATTGTTGAACTCAAGGCGCGGTTGCGCTCCGCACTTCGTGTCCAACACCTCATTCGGATGTTGGCACAGAAGGCTCAAATCGATGGGTTGAGCGGTCTTTGGAATAGGTCGTACTTTGATCAGCGCCTGATTGCTGAATTCGCAGAGTCGGTTCGACACAACAAGCCACTCACACTCGTCCTCGCGGATATCGATGGATTCAAGGCAACAAATGATCGATTCGGCCATCTCTTTGGTGACATCGTCATTGAGCGATTCGCGAACATTCTTGGTGGCGGTCGTGTGAGTGATATCGCGTGCAGATACGGGGGAGAAGAGTTCGCGATCATATTGCCGCAAACAGCAATGGCAGAGGCAATCGACGTCACCGAGCGGTATCGAGCGCAGTTCGCAGCGATGACTTGGGTTGAACACCCAGGGCTTGTTGTGACAGCCAGTTTTGGGGTGTGTGATATCGAAAACAGCGAACAACCAGCATCACCCAAGAGCCTCTTTATGAGCGCAGATCAAGCAATGTATTCAGCGAAACAATTGGGTCGCAATCGCGTGGAGCGATTCATGTCACAAGCGCGATCAGTGTGACCCACGGACATGAACGTCTGTGAAGAAGAGGCCATCTGTATCCGTCACTGGGACTACTCAGAGACGAGCCAAACAATTAGTCTTTTCTCGCGGTCGCTGGGGTTGGTGCGTGCAATAGCAAAGGGGGCGCGGCGCGAACGCGGCGATTTTTCTGGTGGTGTTGATCTACTGACCCGCGCAAATGCGAGGTTGGTGTTGAAGGTTGGGACAGACCTCGCGACACTCACAAATTGGTCGTTGATAGAGAATTTTCCCAACATTCGAACCGAGCCAAACGCCAACAAGATCGCATATTTCGCAGCCGATCTCATTGGGCGAATGTTTGAACTCCACGATCCACACCCAAACATGTATGGAGCGTTTCTTCATCTCTTGCAACGGGTCGGGCGAGAGGCGGATCCCACAAACCAACAAAACGAACTCATTTTGTTGGACTTTCAGTGGACACTGCTGAAGGAGTGCGGACTTCAGCCGGTATTAGGCTCGCTTCAGGGTGGTGTTGATGTAGGTCACTTTGATCACCGAGGTGGTGGGCGGGTCACCGAAGTGCCAACAGAGACAACATGGCCTGTGCGAGTTCAGACGATTGATGCACTCAAGGTGATTGCGAATCAGACCGGCGAAGTCAACCCATCAACTCACCCAGAATCAATTGTGCGTGCCAACAGGCTCCTCGCCGCGTACCTGCGAGAAATCATGGGCGAAGAGCCAATGACAATGCGTGTGCTCTTTGGGAAACTCATCTGAGGTAATCCCCGCCGCCAACGCAACCGCTAGAGTGGAAGCGTGAAGACGACCTACAACGAGCGAACACTTTCAAATGGCCTTCGCATTGCTGCTGAGTGTGCCCCCGAGGCAGAGAGCGCCGCTGTTGGGTTGTTTGTGACCACCGGAGCGCGCGACGAACCAAGGGCGCTCATGGGAGTGAGCCACTTTCTTGAACACATGATGTTCAAGGGATCCCTGACTCGACCGGCGAGCGATGTCAACGAAGCGTTTGATCGAATCGGTGCCAGAAACAACGCATTCACGTCACACGAAGTGACGGCATATCACGCGCACGTGCTCCCACAATATTTCAACGAGGCATTTTCGCTCGTGGCAGATCTTCTGCGACCAGCACTTCGGCAGGAAGACTTCGACCAGGAGAAGAATGTCATTCTTGAAGAGATTGCGATGTATGAGGACAACCCGTTCTGGGTCGTCTATGAACAGGCACTTGCGAGATATTTTCAAGATCATCCACTGGGATATCGGGTGCTCGGTACAAAGGAATCCATCAACACACTGACCCGCGATGAGATGCGCTCCTATTTCTTGAACCACTATTCACCGAGCAACACGATTCTCGTCGCAGCGGGAGCGGTCGACTTTGAAGCGCTCGTGAAGCAGGCACAGATTGAGACGGCGCCATGGGTTTCAGAAAGCCAACCTCGGCAGCATCCGGCGTGGGCTCCATGTCGAGATGCATTCACCATGAAGTTGGAGAAGGCAACCCGCGGATACATGGTGCTGCTTTGGCCTGGACCTGGTGTTGCAGACCCGAGGCGATATGCGGCAATGCTCTGCACCCACATTCTCGGGGAGTCCGAGGGATCTCGGCTGCACTGGTCACTCGTGGAAACAGGTGTCGCGGTGCACGCTGCCGTCGGATACACGGGGAGGGACGGAATAGGCGAGTTTGTGGGCTCGGTTGTCTGTGCGACCGAAGACCTCGATGAAGCTGAGCGAATCATGCGAGAGGAGTGCGCAAAGTTGTCTGGGTCGCTGACAGAAGACGATCTTGTTCGTGCTCGCAAGCAACTCGCTACAGCGGTTGCCGTTGCGGGAGAGAGTCCATCTGGTCGAATGCAGCGGCTCGGTTCAATGCTGAGCTCGATTGGGTCATTCACCCCGCTTGAGCAAGAACTCGAGCGAATCAACGCATTGACACTGAACGATCTGCGAAGCCTGTTGAGAGATTTTCCGTTTGACCCACACGTGGTGGGGAGAGTCGTGCCGGCGGTGTAGATGTCTCGTATGAGAGGTCTTTCGATGCGCCACGCGATTTGGGAGATTCATCTTCCCGATCTGATGCCGATTTGCGGCTCGGCGGAATCAAGCCCCAGGCGAGTTCCGCAGGCGACCGACGGCACGAGCGTTAGAACTTTGCTTGGTGATTGGGTTCGGTCGCCGAGGACTGTCTGAGTCCTGGGGGTTGCATTCCGCTGGGCCGCACGGTGTATGTGTTCGTTGTTGTGCGGCACACAACTAGAGAAGTCGCAGTCCAGCTTCCCAGTGCTCGATTCGACCAACAGAGTCTCGAATCGCTCGGCACCACGACACAACAACCGAGTGATTGAAAGAGTCGGTACCGATATCGAATGAGGCGCGGCCTGTCATCCCCTCAGGAAGTATGAGTGGCGAACTGATACGGATTCCGCTCTCGCTGAGGTCAAGTCCGTCACACGCTTGCGATTTGTGTGGCTCGTGATGCCACGTCACAACGACAGAGCAGGTGATCGTGTTTCGCCCGCCACCGCGCCGCTCTTCAGCGAGCGCAAGTTCCGCCGCGCGGCGCATCGCTGCACGGATTGATTGTTCCTTTGACATACGCAGTCCCTCCATCGCGACCACCTTTCCAATAGAACATTCGTATTGTTCGTGACTCCCGGCAAGTGATTTTACGAATATCCGAGACCGAAGCGGCTCTTGGTGGCGAAATCCATCCAGAAAGAGGCTTACCCCACCGGCAATTGTCGCCGCAATTGCACCGCCTGGTCATCCGCGTGATACGAACTTCGAACAAGCGGACCACTTTCGCACACACGGAACCCACGAGCGAGGGCTTCAACCTTGAAGTGCGCGAAGGTGTCAGGGTGGACCCACCGAGCGATTGGTAGGTGGTTCCGAGTCGGCTGCAAGTACTGACCGATCGTGATCACGTCGGCGCGCGACTCACGCTGAATGTCATCAAGGATCTCAAGCACCTCATCGTCTCGCTCCCCGATACCGACCATGATTCCAGTCTTGGTCACTCGGCCGTTTGACTTGAAGGCGGCGAGGACTCCAAGGCTTCGCTCATACTTTGCTTGCGGACGAACGGCGGGGTGCATCCTGCGAACAGTTTCCATATTGTGACTGATGATGTCAGGCTTCGCGTCGCAGACGACCTTGATTGCACGCTCGTCTCCACAGAAGTCACCAACAAGCACTTCGATCGTCATACCAACACACGCATCTCGCACGCGCTCAACCGTTTCAGCCCAGACAGCCGCTCCGCCGTCTGGGAGTTCATCACGGTTGACGCTTGTGATCACAACATGCTTCAGATTCATCAAGCGAAGGCTCTCAGCAACGCGCCGAGGTTCGTCGAGATCAAGTTGTGCCGGGCGCCCAGTCTTGACGTTGCAGAAACCGCAAGACCGAGTGCAGGTGTCTCCAAGGATCATGATGGTCGCGGTGCCTCTGCTCCAACACTCACCCATGTTTGGACAACTCGCCTCTTGGCAGACCGTATGGAGGCGGTTCTTGTCGATGATTGCCTTGAGCCGGACATATCCATCGCCGCCTGGAATCTTCGCACGAAGCCAGTCTGGCTTCTTCCTGATTCCAAGTTGTTGGAGTGTGGTTGGGTCATCAGCGCCAACCCGATCTTGTTTGTTGTTGAGAATCTGGTCTGTAAGGCTGAGGACGGCCGACCCAGTCGACCTCATCGTGTCACCACCAAGAGCGCGGGGATGCCTCGCAACAGTCCGTGCGTCTGCAGCGGATCGACCTGATTCGCCAAGATTTGTGTTGGGCTTGCTGCTTTCCTGGGACATCGAGAAATCCTAGGGGGTTGGTTTCGCAACAGGCGCCGCTGCTGGCGTGACCGGGGCGGGCACCACAAAGATCCTGTCAGGCTTGAGAGAGATGTGCTTGTCATCAACACCAGTAACAACAAGCGTCCCTTCAACAGAGTCGAACGAGCCAAGTATCAGGGGAACTCCATCAATTCCACCAGTCTTTATCCCTTCGCCTTTTGTCCATGTCCACCGACCATCCTCCACACCACCCTCTCGCCAGATTCGCATCCGGCCATCTCCTAGAAAGAGGATCGCATCCGCGCGAACCCACCCCTCAGTCGAACTCGTTCGTTCAACTTTCCATTTCCCAAAGAGCGCACTCGCCGCAAGATCGACGGGAACAGCCTTGCGAACTCCACCGGTGGGTCTTGGCTTACTTCCCTTCCCGTCGCGACTCGGCATGGACGTTCGTCTCGGAGGCTCTGGAGATTCAACGGTTGCAGCGGGGCTTGCCTTCGCTGACTCATCGGCAGCTGTTTCTGGGCGATCACCAGTCGGTGGATTCGCTGCGCTCGAATTTGGTTCAGCAGGAACCAGAGGCTCCGCTCCAGGAGTCTGCGCGCGGGTTCTAGAACTTGCGGCGCTCGAGCCCGAATCAGCCAACGGTTCTTGGAAGTCAACAACAACCGCATCTTCTTCTGGTTGGGTTGTAGGAACAGTCAACCGTGTTGGTGCGATGGCTGCTTCTCGTTCTGCATCGGTTGGCGCTGTCTCACATGCCCACTGAAACGATCCAACAAAGACCGTGAGCGCAACATGTAGGAAAGAACTGGTTTTTCGGTGGATGTCTCGCATGATCGTCGCCGTGAAGCGCAGCGATTCTACAGCGTGGGGGGTAGCGGAATCGAGAGGCGCTCGGAGAGAGCTCGCAGAAGCAGATACTCGCGCTCTGTGGTGATGTTGTCAGAGTGCACGCACACCAACGCAGCTCGAGTCAGTGCGCCGGCGGCAATCGGGCGAAGCGCCTCAAGCTGGTCCAGGTCGCTCGCAACCGAATCCAGCGTGCGTTCGGCGACGGGCGGAAGATCGACGGCTGGAAGGCCAGCATCCACAAGCGCAGCCCGGAATGCTTTCTCT
>CAYHHO010000132.1:0-7216 GCA_964356445.1 uncultured Singulisphaera sp.
TCCCCTCAAGGTTGTCCTGCTCGGATCTGCTCCGCTGCTCGTTGCGAACGGCCTGACGGAGAGTTTGACTGGGCGTTTCGAGGTGCTCGCGCTGCCACACTGGTCGTTCGCAGAGATGCGAACAGCATTTGGTTGGTCACTCGACCAATTCCTTTTCTTCGGCGGCTACCCAGGTGCAGCGCCGCTCATTCGAGACACGCGGCGTTGGTCGCGGTACATCATCGACAGTCTCATCGAGACTTCGATCTCCCGCGATGTGTGCTTGCTCTCCCGCGTCGACAAGCCAGCGCTGCTGCGACAAGTCTTCGAATTGGCGTGTCGGTACTCCGGGCAAGTGCTTTCGTTTAACAAGATGCTGGGGCAACTTCAGGACGCGGGGAATACCACAACGATCGCGCACTACCTTCGACTGCTCGAGGGAGCGGGGATGGCATGTGCGCTCTCAAAGTATTCGGGGAGCGTCGTGCGCTCCCGCGGTTCGATCCCCAAGTTGCAGGTCTTGAACACCGCACTCATGACGGCGCAAGCGAAGACCACGCTCGCAGAGATGCGCGCGAGCCCTGATCAATGGGGACACTTGGTCGAGTCCGCCGTGGGAGCCCATCTCGCCAATGCCGCTGCAATCGGCGAGTGCGAACTCTTCTATTGGCGGGAACGCAATGACGAAGTCGACTTCGTTGTCAGGCGGGGAAGGTGGGTTGTGGCGATTGAGGTCAAGAGTGGTCGTGCACGTAGAGCGCATGCGGGGAGTGCCGCGTTCTCAGCCGCGTTCAAGATTTCTAGGTCGCTCCTCGTCGGTGGGGGCGGAGTCTCGGTCGAAGAATTCCTGCTGAAACCTGTCAGTCATTGGCTCAGCGAGTAGTCAGGTCGCGCGCGTGCCTGCACGGACGAGCAGCGCCTTGTATATCCCGCCGGACTGGAATCCCGAGCCCGTGACTCCGACGAGTCCACCAAGATCACTGTCGAGTACAGCAAGGACGATCGTGAAGACCTTGCCTTTGCGCTTCTTCCAGTTCACGAACAAATCGGAGTAGGCGGCGTGCGCCAATCTCTGGTTCGCGTTGCGCTCGACCGCGATGAACCGAGAACAGGGCAATCCCAGGCGCCGGCTCCGCGCGCGCATCGATTCGCTCGTAACCTCGCAGTTGACAAACATGCGGCGTGTGTGGATCAACTCGCTCGTTCTCTTCGCAGCACTTAGTCTCGTTGGACTCGGCGTTCGACCCTTGGTCGTGCCAGACGAGCCGCGATACGGGGTGATTCCAGCGGAGATGTTGGAGGCAGGGAATTGGTTCTCGCCTCGGATGGCGGGGTTCGTCTACTACGAAAAGCCTCCGCTTGGGTACTGGTGCACCGCTGCGAGCATCGCGATCTTCGGTCACAACGCATTCGCGGTCAGGTTTCCAAGTGCGGTGGCGACACTTGCGGTCGCGCTCGTGGTTGGGTGGTTAGCGGTTCGGATCACGGGGCGCAGGGACGCGGGTCCCAATGGGTTCCTTGTGCAGTCAACCACGCTCGCACCGTTCATCTTCGGATCGGTCGCGCTTCTCGATCCACCCTTCGCCGCGTTTGTCTCTCTCTCGATGGGGGCGCTCTACTGCGCGTGTACTTCAGGTGGGCACGCGCGCGCGAGATGGCTCGCGCTTGCGGGAATTGCTGCTGGGCTGGCATTCCTGACGAAGGGACTGCTCGCCTTCGCAATCCCCGCTGTCAGCGCGGTCGTGTTTCTTGTGTGGGAGCGCCGGTGGAGGGACATGCTTGTGATGCCTTGGATTCCACTCGCAGCGGCGACGATCACAGTGTTGCCGTGCGTGTGGATGGTTCACAGCGCCGCCCCAGGATTCTGGCGCGAATTCATCGTGAATGAACATTGGCGGCGAATGGCGACCCCAAACCAAAACCAGCACCCAGAGGCGTGGTGGTTCTTCTTCGCACTGTTTCCGATCGGCGCAATGATGTGGACACTGGCTTGGCCGAGCGCGTGGAAGGGACTCCGCGACGCCACCGAGTGGCGGACGGGTATTCGCTTCATGACTTCGTGGATCATCGGCCCGCTCGTCTTGCTTTCGATGAGTCGGGGAAAGTTGCCGACCTACTTGCTTCCACTCTTCGCACCGGCTGCAGTGCTCGTGGCGCTCGGTCTGTATCGTGCCCGCGAGTTGGGGCGGCTCCATGCCGATCGCCCCGTGATCGCCGCGAGGTGGATGCTGCGGACGTGCGCACTGGTGTCATTCGTCATTGCGCTCGTCGGGGCCGATCGACTCGCGCTTCCAACGCTGTGGGAGTCGGGGGAGTCGCTGCGATTTTCGCTCATCGGAACCGGTCTCTTGCTGTGGGCCCAACTCGACGGGTGGAGTTGGTGCGCCAGCAGTGCGCGAACGTGGCTCACGCGAACCGCGATCGCGCCAGTGCCGATCCTCTTGTTGATTCCGTTTCTCTTTCCGACGGCGCTGTTCCCGACGTCAAAGATCCCGTGGAGCCTTCTTCAGCGACACGCTGAGCAACTGCGCACTGCCGCTCTCCTCGTGACTTCGCACGAGCCAGCGCACGCACTCTGCTGGACGACGGCCCGCTACGACCTCGTGATCGCCGGTGATCCAAGCGAGTTCGACAATCGCCTTGATCTCGAGTCCGAGCGTGCGCGGCGAATTGGGTGGGAAGCAGTCGCCCAGCGGGTTATCGCGGCGCGGTCTGGGGCGAATCCGCTTTCGGTCTCCGTGCTCGGACCGACGCGCACTGTCGAGTCGATCTTGAAGCAACCTGAACTTCCGCCACCTGATTCGAGCGAGACCGACGGCGACCTGACGACTTTGCACTGGCAGTAAGCGCCTGCGCGGGCTTCGCGGTGCACCAGTGCCCCCACCGCGCGACTTCAACCAAGTCGCCCGCGCTATCTGGCCACTCGTGCATGCTGCAGAGCCGTAGATCGACCATCCCTTCCAAGCGCGCAAGTTCAAGCGGTTGGCGATTCTGGGCTTCGACGCGCACGATGCGAAACTCACGTTGCCCGGGGCGAATCCCAAGAGTCACGAGGCACTCGCGGCATCCGAATCGCTCGACAGCAAGCGTCGCCAACTTGCGCGCGATCAGTGGACCAGCTCGATCGGCTCGCCAGAAATCCTTGCCGCTCATGGCGCCACCACCGATGGGGACGCGCGGACCGTAGAAGTCCGCCACCAGTTTTTTCCCCGAGAGTCCGTTGTCGCCGAGTGGTCCGCCTTCGACGAATGCACCGCCAGGATTCACTTCGAGCGCGAATTCTCCGCGAGGATCGAACCCAGGAACACCCAAGGCGAATGACTCGACTTCCCGGCGCAATCGACGCTCAATCTCGCGCTGGGCCGTGATGAAGTCCCAGTTCGCAGCGTGGTGAATCGAGATCGAGGCGTCCGAGAGTCGATGCGATCGGCCATCCGCACCTTCTTCGACAAAGACAATCACCTTTCCATCTGGTCCCAGGCGAAGTTCTGGTGCTTCGAGGCGAAGTCGATGGAGCGCCAGCGCAAGGCGCCTCGCCAACGCATGCTCGACTGGCATGCCGTCCGTGCCTGGAAGGCTCGACGCATATCCAGTCACGATCGACTGGTCGTCCGCGACTCCACGCGACGCAATCTCGTGTTGCTGCAGCGGACCGACATGCACATCGAGCTTCACCGCGACCTTGGCTGGTCGAGGTTCGAACTGCGCACAATACCCCGCAGATGCGTAGACGCTCCTGACGATCTTTCTCAGGTCGATCGCCTGTGCGCCACGGCAACCGACACGCCCATCGATGAATGCGATGTTGCGGTTGAGCGCTACCTCGACTCCAACGATCGCGCGTTCTTCCCGCGCTCGGGCTTCTTGCACGATCGCATCAGCGACGGCATCAGCAAGCTTGTCGGGATGTCCCGGCAACACGAATTCGGCGGTGCGCATGGTGGATGGTGCGGTCATGGTGTGTCCTTCGGCAGGTCGATGAGGTTGATGTGGTGACGGGTGAACAGTTCGAGATCGCTGATCCTGCTGTTGCCTGGCGTGAGCGCGACCCCGATGGTCACCCCCTTGAGTGCGGCGCTCCCGGATTCGCTCGCAACGCCGACGAAGCCGTCGGTGATGATGACGGCGCGCTTCACAGCGGTGCTTTTCATGTGCTGCGCAACGCATTCGATGCTCGTACCGCCAGTGGTCTTCTGCACGCCAGCTCGCAGTTCGTCGAACGTGACATCAGCGACTTGGGTCGAGAAGAGGTGGACGACAGGATGCACGAAGTGCCTGCAACGAAGCACTGCGGCGTAGAGCGGTCGTACCAAGTTGCCGATGCTCCCCGAGACATCGAGGTAGACATGCACTTGAACCTGCGCTGCCGTCACCCGCTTATGTCGAATGTCGTGTTGGTAGAGCAGGGTTCGCCCGCCGAGCGCATGGATCGCGAGCGTGCGCCTGTCTAACCGCATCGCTCCAGAGTTGACTGAAATGGAACCTTCAAGCACCGTCTTGCTGTTGTTCTTGCGAGATGCCGTGGGCTTTCCGATTCTTCGCAAGAGTTGCTCCAGCCGATTGCTGTTACCCAGCGGCGGTGGCTTCACAGCGTGATCAAGCAGTTCGCGGACCGACTTGCCGAGGAACGGATGAGGCGGCTTCGGCCATTGCGCCGTGGTGCTGCGCAGTCCGTCGAGCAGGAGTGGTGAACGACTCTCTAGTACGCCATCGCTCGATGAGCCGAGTCCCTCCTCGCCGTGATCGCCGAGGAGCACAACCTGATTGCAGTCGACTTCGCTCCCGAGCGCACTGAAGGCATCGCGCAGATCCTGATATGTAGCGCCACTCCCCCAATAGAGGTCGCGGTAGAGCGCGCGGAGATTCGCGCGACCGGGCTTTCGCAGCGCTGCGGGAACCGCCGCCGACTTCGCACTCGGGCGCCATCTATCGGGCGGGCGCAGGAAGCACTGCGGCAGTTTGTTCGCGCTGTAGTAGTCGCGAAACAGTGCGGTGAATTCCTCAACTGGAAAGAGTCGGCAGAGCATGGCGTTGATGACGGCATCGAAGACCAGATTGTCGATCGGTGTCACGCGGCGAAAGAGCCTGGTATGTCCGAGCACAACATGGTGCAGTTCGTGCATAACAAGCATCAGCAGTTTCTCGGGGGTCTGCGCGTGCTTCGCAATGAAGTCAGGGTTGACGAACATTCGGGGGCGCGCACCGCACTCGACGCAGGCTGTCGGCACTGCCGTGCTCTCGACGACCTCGAGGATTCTTAGCAATGACCGCAGGCTGTAATGGTTCGACGGGAAGGTCGAGAGGACTCGATCGACGATGGATTCAGTATGAGTACTCATGGGTTCGGATCCTTTGGTGCGTACGGGAGGGCGAGCGCGATCTCGCGGTTGAGATGGGGGAGTGTCACGATCGCGGACTTGTCACGAATGAAGACCTTCGCCGAGCTGCGGCAGAGCACTGCGACGACGACCTTGGGATCATCGCTGACGCCAGGGCGGAGGACGCACCGCTTCGGTTCTACGACAGGTGCGATGGCTGGCAGATGCGAGAGCAACGCTCGCGAATGCTGGGCGAACTCATGAAGTCGCTGAAGTCCGCTGCGTCTGCCTCGGGTCGGCAGCCCGAGCAGTTTGCAGAGCACCGCAAACGAGACGGGGCTAGTGACTCCAAACTCTGCGAGGGAGATGCGCACGACATCGCACGCATGTTTGCCTCCGTGGGTCACGGTGATGAGTGCCGGACCCATGTGAATCGCGGTCGTACGGCGCGAGCCCGGCGTACTGGCTTCGTGCACGCTCATGCGGCCTCCCGGATTCCCTCGCACGAGGGCTGGCAAAGCCGGCGAACTTCACTCCACGATCGAAGCACGACCGCCACATCGTCTGGCTTGGCGATCACTTTTTCTCGGAAGAGTCCGATCAGGAGGTTGGTGGTCGTTGGCGTTTCAGGATCTTCCGCCGAAAGTCCAGCCAGCACCGTGAGGACCTGCTTCCACGCCAAGTCTTGCGTGCTGCCGTGGTCGAATACTTCCATGAGACTCTGTGCGACGATCGTGAGTCCATGGAGTTCTGCCGCGTGCTCTGCGATCGCGGCGTTGAGACGTGCGGCAGCCGGAGCCGACGCAACGAATGCAGCCAGCGCATGTCGGCCGCCAGGTGGTGCTTCGGCAAGACCATCTGCGACATAGGCCGACAGTTCGGTCGCAGAGAGTTGTTCGATCGAGATGGCCATGATTGCGCGGCGGACAGCGCATCTCTCTGTCGTGAGCGGGCGCCGTGGATCCGTTTTCTGCATCGTGACGGCGCTCCACGCACTGTCGTGCGCCAAGAGCAATCGAGCGCGGTCGATCGTCGCCCCCTCGGCACGCTGAGGCAGCGAGTGTTGCACTGCGATCCACGCCGAATCGCTTGGACGGGTCGTGACGCGGTCCACGAGCTGCGCAGCGTGCACTGCGATGATGTTTCGATAGAGCATCGCGCCGCGCCTGCCGCTTGGTGCAAGACCGAGCGTGGTGGCGTGGTCGCAGATGAGCCGGACATACTCGGCGATCGCTGGACCAAGCGCGCTCTCTACCGAGGGCAGCTCCAAGCGCACGCGCCCGACGCGATCGCGCAGCGCCGATGCGACGTGGGTTGGCACAGGATCGAGCGATGACACGATGACTGCCTCACGATCGTCCGGCGACAGAGACTGCCACTGCGGAACCTCGACGACAAAGTTGAATCGGTCCGCGAGCGCCGAGTCGAGCGGTTCGCTGCCGAGGTAGTTGGCACTCGTGTCGTCGTTCTCTCTCTCGCTGACCGGTGGATTCATCGCCGCCCATCGATGCACCAGTCGTTCGATGGGAAGTCCCTGCACGCGCTTCTCGTGAATGATCGAGAAGAGCCGGTTCTGCATGTCGGGACGGCACCTCGAAATCTCATCGAGAAATACAGCCTCTGCGTCCCAGATCGATGCAGGAGTCTGGATGAACCGCAGCCCACCGTGATCATCGGGCAGCGGGTAGCCGACCAAGTCGTCGTAGTTGAGGAGACTCGCGTTGTAGTGCCGCCACTTGAGATTCAGTGCTTCGCAGAGCCGACACAGCAGCAGGCTCTTCGCCGTGCCATGTGGACCAATGAGCAGCAGCGGCGATCCCGTCGCGATCGACGCGATGACCACGGGCTCGATCGAGTCCATACCGATCAGGCCGAGTTGTCTGAGGATCCCGTCGTGCGTTGAGTGCTGAGACTTCCCG
>CAYHHO010000133.1:0-7184 GCA_964356445.1 uncultured Singulisphaera sp.
CTTCCCGATGCGATGATGCTTTGCCATGTCGTGACTCCACGACATCGAGAGCGACCAGCTCAAAAAGGGGCTGTTCCCGCACGCGGGGAACAATTTTGCAGAAGGAGCCTTCGGTGAAACCCGTCAGCGCCGACGCCGCATCGCCCCTTTCAGGGCTGACCTCAGCACCGTGGCCCCCGCGATGATCGCTAGGCTCGGCTGCTGCTCGGGCTTGGCTGCTGCTCAGCTTGGCTGCTGCTCAGCTTGGCTGCTGCTCAGCTTGGCTGCTGCTCAGCTTGTATGAGGTCGCCCGAGACTCTTGATGCTGGCAAAATGGTAGACCGCGCCGACGATCTGTCAAGGGGCATTTTCTAGCGGGCGCAGCGTGGGATCCCCAAGCAGCACGAATTTCATCCCCTGAAAATAGATGCTCGCGGGGTACCAACTTTCGCTGGGCTTGATGGAATCGAGGTGTTCTGCGTGGTGATAGTGCCGCAGCGCATCCATCCACCACTGGCCGATCGAATTGCCTGGCGAAGCGCGTGCCGCCTGCACGAATCCGTCGAGCAGCGTGTGAGCGCAGGGCTGGGATCCCGTGACGCATCCGATCGCTGCGACCGCGCCGCAATCTTTCCAGCGCAGCGAATCTTCGGAGATGCTCGTCGCGTCCAAGTCTGCGGGTTGAATGACAGCGGGTGGAGGTGGTGGTGTCGTGAAGATCTCTCCCGCGTTCGTCCCTTTGTGTCGCACACCAATCACATCGACATAGGCGGTGTAGGGTGGCTGCGGAGCGATCTCAGCCGTCGAACAACCGATCGAAAAGATGACGGGCAGTTCCTCAGCGCCTGCGTTGCTTGCGAGTGTCTCGCGGTTGAGGCACTGCTCCCAGCCCCACGGTTGTCCATGACCTGTGTGAAAAACGAGGCGGGGTTTCGTCGCAAGGGCGGCGCGAACCGTCGGCTCATCTGCCGCGTTTTCCGGCGCAAACCAAGCGAAAAGACGTGGCTGCCACGGTGCGTTCTCGTCGCGGGCAAGCGCCTCGATCTGCTTGCGATTGTCGATCCAGCCGCCAGCTGCCACGAAGAGCGCTGGGTGTCTCGCGGGTAGAGCACTCTTGGCTGGAGCACTCTTGGTTTGCGCGTTCCCAGTTTGCGCGGCGGGGGCGTGCGCGGCCCACGCGGTTTCGGTACGCATCGACTTTGCTGCGATCGCGACCGCCTCTTCGACGTTGCGCGCAGGCCAGCGTCCGACTGCAATCTCTGGCGTGTACGAAACGCCGTCGAAGTTGATGGGACCTGACTTGTGATGCTCGCCGTGGACCTCGCCGAAGTACTGCGCGTGATGATCGCTGCGAGAGGCGTTCCAATCATCGAAGGTGCCGTCGCCGCGCGCGAGGTCACCGAAGTACAAGTCGCTCGCGTAGAACGCCGTGTCGAAAGCGGGTTCTGTGTTGCGATCGAGCATCATGTATCGCACAGGCAGCACCGATGAGTCGCCGACGAGCAGCACGGCGTCGCATTTTCCTTCTTTCCAGAGTTGGAAGAGCGCGCGTTTGAGTGCCTCGGCGCTGTCGGCTGGCGCTGGTGCGGTCCCCGTGGACTCGACCGACTCAATCGTCAGCAGCGCGCAACTCGAAATCCCAGCGCGTGCGCGCTTGAATTCGACGAAGGGCGTGAGTTCTTCGCGCCATGCTTCCTTCGCTACGACGACCAAGTCGATCTGCGTTTCGCTTGGCTGCTGCGCGCACAGCGAAAGCATGCACACGATGGAGCATGCGACCTGGATCATCCGACACTCCCCGATCCAGACTGAGTTGTTGCAGCAGAAACTCGCGGATCCACCGTTGGAATCGCCGTCTGCAGCAGCACCATTTGCCTGTAACTCTCGCTCTCATGCATGAGCGTCGTGTGCGTTCCAACCGACCGCACATGTCCTCGCTCAAGCACGAGAATCTGATCGCAGTGCTGGATCGTGCTCAGCCTGTGAGCGATGACAAACGTCGTGCGATCCCGAACCAAGGTGGCGAGCGCGGTCTGAATCAGCCGTTCGCTGTGGGAATCGAGGCTGCTCGTCGCTTCGTCAAGGATCAGCACGCGCGGATCCGCCAGAATCGCGCGCGCAATCGCGATGCGCTGCCGCTGGCCGCCCGAAAGCCTGACGCCACGTTCTCCGACTCGCGTTTCGTACCCGCGCGACATTTGTTCGATGAACTCGGCGGCATTGGCAAGTTCGGCGGCCTTGCGGACTTCGCCCTCGCTGACAGACCTATTTGCATAGCGGATGTTTTCTAGGATCGATCCTTCAAAGAGAAAGATGTCTTGCTCGACGATGCCGAGCGCGCTCCTCCACGAGTTCAGCGAAACATCTCGCAGGTCGCGACCATCGACTGTGATTGTTCCAGCAGTCGGATCGAAGAACCGCGCAATCAAGTTGCACAGCGTGGTCTTGCCGCTGCCCGACGGTCCAACGAGTGCGACCGATTCTCCGGCACGCGCCGTGAAGTTGATTCCCGTCAGGACATCCGCAGCATGAGCGCCGTACCGATAGCCGACATCGCGCACGGCGATTTCCCCGCGAACATCTCGCTTCGCCAGTCGAACGGCAGTCGGTCGGTCGGGCATCTCCGGCGATTCCGCGAGCAAGTCGAGAATGCGATCCAGTCCTGCAAGATTGGTCTGGAACGCTGTCGCACTCGCTGCCAGCATCTGGATGGGAACGAGCAGCATCACCACATAGGTCAGGAACAGAACGAGATCGCCAGGGGTCAGCGACCCCTTCAAGACCTGCGTGCCTCCGTACCAAAGAAGCGCCGCCGATGCGACCGGAATGAAGAGTCCCCACGCGACATCGACCCCGCGCGACCACCACCAGACGAGCAGTTCTTGCCGGCACATGAGATGACTGCCGGTTGCGTAGCGAAAGGTCTCGGTACGAGTTCGCGCAAATCCTCGCACGACCCGCATGCCGCCGAAGACTTCGGTCGCGTGCGCGTCAATCGCGTCACGTGTCAGCTTGATGTCCCGGAATATCGGTCGGATGCGGCCGATCCATGTGCGATGGGTCACCCACACGACGGGAAGCAGCACGAGTGCTCCGAGCAGCAGTCGCCAATCGGTCACCGTGAGGATGGCGAGGCATCCCAGCAACTGGATGATCGACTTCCACGGGTTGTAGAGCATGCTGAACATCAATTCGCCGATGCCGCCGCCGTCCTCGCGAAGCGTCGCAACGAAGCCGCCCGTGCGGATCTGGTGCACTCGTGAAAGTGGAAGCCGCATCGCATGCGAGAAGACGAGGCGACGCACGCGGCTCTGCATGCGCTTGACATTGCGCGTGGCGATGAATCTGCCGACGATTCCAAACGCGACTGCCACGACGGCGATTGCGACAATCGAGATCGCGAGCGCCTGCAGAAGGCCCGCAGGCGTCCGCACACCCTCGAATGACTGCGGAATCCACATCGCGATCGCGCTTGGAAGCGGTGCGCCGCCGAAGACATTGTCGATTGCGATCTTGGTTGCGGCGGGGGGAATGAGTTCGAGGACTGCAGCGACGCTCGCGCAGGCGAGGCTTGCGGTGACAGAGCCGCGGTCGCGGCGTGCCAGATGCATGAAGGCTCGCAAGAGCGCGCCAATCGAGCGCGTGCGCTTCGCGCTGACTTCAGTGCCGTGACGCGAGATCAGCGTGCGCTCCTCGACGCGTTTCGCGCGCATTGCTGCGGAATCCGTGCGGTACTGCTCGTACCGTCGGCGACTATTCAAGAGGAGCATTTCGCGATGGTAGGGGGTGGGTGCGAACATCCATTGGAGGATGCGCGCTGTGGATTGCGGGGTGAACAAGTCGTCCGACAGCACAGCCAACTCGAATCAGTACTCGCGATCGTCAACCCCGCGCTAAGCTTGGCCTTCGATGCCGCAACGCATCCGGATTCACGCAGGAGTTCCCGCCGCGGGGTACTACGACCACATCGTTGATAGTCGATTGGAGTCCCTCTTGGAGTATGCAGCGGCGCGTGGTGTCGTGGTTCAAACCCGACCCCTCATTCCCGCACATGACATTCGCTTGATCGCGCGTGAAGTGACGGATGCTTTGATCACTGCGCTCCACGTGCGCACGGAGGAGACAGATTCCACCGTCGCAGAAGTCGATTTGGCGAACCGACTCCTGGACGTATTGATCGAGCAAGACCCAACGTTGCGGGAGTCGAAGCTGACGAGTAAGGTTCTTCAGAGAGTGGGAGGGGGCAGCGGTCAACAGCCTCCGGATCTTTCGGAGCATGGTTTGCTCACAGGGCGCGAGGGCGGAGAGACACTCCTTGGCCAGTTGCGGCGTGAACTCGGTACTGCCGATCGCATTGACTGGCTCGTTTCATTCATCAAGCTTGCTGGCGTGAAGGTGTTGCAGACAGGCATTGAGGCGTTCTTAGCGCGTGGTGGCCGGATGAGGTTGGTGACGACCGCGTATATGGGCGCCACAGACCCGGAGGCGCTCGAGTTGCTTGCCGTTCTCTCGAGTCGTCATGGCGAAAATTTGAGCATTCGTTTTTCACGCGAGTGCGATGCGACGCGCCTTCACGCTAAGGCGTACATCCACCACCGAGACAGCGGATGTGGGACCGCTTACATCGGTTCAGCCAACTTGTCCCGGCCCGCCTTGACGGATGGACTCGAGTGGACTGTTCGCCTCGCGCAGACGGCGTCACCCGGACTCTGGACCAAGATCGAGGAGACCTTCGAACAGTGGTGGGAGGACCCCGAGTTCGTGGAGTTCGGCCTTGCTGCCGACCACCCGTCCCACCGGCAGTTTCGTGAACTCGTTGCTCGGGAGCGCGGGCAGCTTTCGGGAGCCGCCCACGACTCGACCAGTTTTCTACCGATCTTCGACCTCTCACCTAAGCCATTCCAAGAGGCGATACTTGACAAGATCGCTGCCGAGAGGGAGGAGTTGCGGAAAACTCGCCACCTTGTGGTCGCAGCAACGGGCACTGGCAAGACGATGATTGCGGCGTTCGACTTCCGCAGGTTCTCAAAACAGTTCCGGCTTCAATTCGATCGACAGCCCAGACTCCTCTATGTTGCGCACGCCGAACGGATAGTGAAGCAGGCACGTTTGGCCTTTGCCCACGTCCAGCGCGACCTGAATTTCGGGAGTTTCTTGGTGGGTGGAATCGATCAAACCGGCGATGCCGCGCTCTTCGCGACAATCCAATCACTGCAGCGAGTTATTGATGAACAGCGAGTTTCTCCGGATTTCTACGACTACGTGGTCCTTGATGAAATCCACCGAAGTGCCGCACCGACCTGGCGAGCGCTTCTTGATTGGATGCAACCGAAGTCAGTTTTGGGTTTGACCGCAACGCCCGAACGCACTGATGGCCAGGACGTCACGGAGTACTTTGGCGGCTGTTTTACCGCCGAGATTCGCCTTCCTGAAGCGATCGCCCGGCGCCTCCTTGTGCCATTTCGGTACTTCGGCGTGACAGACGAGCTTGACTTTCGTCACGTGAACTGGACGAGCACGGGATACGACCGAGAGCAGTTGGAGGCGATTTACCTCGATGCCGGACTCCAGTGGGCCGAGGGAATCCGGCGAGCCGTCCACGAATATGTCGCATCACCCACGTCTATGCGAGCAGTCGGATTCTGTTCCGGGGTCCGGCACGCAGTGTTCATGGCAGAGGCATTCGAGCGCTGCCGATTGGACAACGAGGCTCGAGGAGTGAAGGGGCTGCGTGCGGCGTCGCTGTCCGGTGAAAGCTCAGTGTCCGAGCGCGAGTCGGTCATCGGACAGCTCCGTCGCGGCGAGCTCCAAATTGTGTTCGTCGCGGATCTATTCAATGAGGGAGTGGACATCCCAGAGCTCGATACGGTGTTGTTTTTGAGACCGACCGACAGCTTGACGATCTACATCCAGCAGCTTGGTCGTGGACTTCGCCTCTCACCAACAACTGGGAAGGACTCCCTGACGGTGTTGGACTTCGTCGGACATCATCATGCGCAGTTTCGATTCTCTGAACGGATCGAAGCTCTGTTGGGGCAGGCGTGCGCGAACCTGGTAGCGGAAGTCAAGGGTGGGTTTGCCTCATTGCCGCCCGGGTGCAGCATCGCGTTGGAGAGAGAGGCAATGGGCCGAATCCTGGAGAATATTCAGGCGCATGTTCGGTCAGCAAGCGAGCGGCTCAAGCAGGCGTACCGTGCATTGGCGTCCCGATTCGGCCGCGAGCCCTCCATTAGCGACTGCCTCCGCGCTACGGATCTCGACCCTCGCGCGCTATACCCCTCGAATGGCCCGTCGCGCTGCTGGAATGAAATCACGCTGCATGCATCCCAGCCTAGACCTCACCGCGCCAATTCAGAGGTTCGTGATTGCCAATCAGCCCTCAAAGCAATAGCGGCATGCGATGACACACGTGTTGCATTGGTCGGACAGAAACTCTTGGCCGCACTTGAGAGCGGGCGCGAGAGAGAGGTGCTCAATGCTGAGCCGTCCCGGGTTGCGATGCTGCTCGTCGAATTCGGTAACGCGCTTACCCTGCCCGCGCACGCTTCATCTGACGAGTATGTGTCTCGGGCGCTCTCGCTCCTTCGAGCATCGCGCGCTCTCCGAGATGAGCTCTCCGCACTGCTCGAGTACCTCGCACAGCGAGTCACAGGATTGACACCAGAGCCGCGCGCTCCGCTTCCCCCTGGCGTCGGTCTATCACTCCACCGCACCTATACGCGCAAGCAGCTCCTTGTCGGCTTCGGGTGGGACGAGGCTTGGTGGACGACCCTCCAATCTGGGGCTATCTGGATTCCAGAGCGTAATTCTTCTCTCATGCTCGTCACGCTAGACAAAGAGAGTGACTCATTCACCGAGCGAACCAGATACCGCGACTATGCGATTAGTCCGACCCGCTTCCACTGGCAGAGCCAGGCGAGCGCGCACGCTGGGACCGTCGGCGGTCGTCGCATCGAGGCCGCGAAGCGCGGAGATTCTTTCATGTGGCTCTTTGTCCGAAAGGCGCAAGTGGATGTGTGGGGTAGAGAGCCGTTCGTCTTTCTTGGCTTGTTTCGACCTTCCGAGATCAGCGGTGACCGGCCGATGAGTGTCACGGGTGAATTGGACAACGCCCTGCTAGCCGCGTGGTATGACTTTGCGTCAAGGGCGCGCTAGGTTCTGTCTGACGGATCCTTTCCCTGCCGTTTCCCAGCGGATTCCGTAAC
>CAYHHO010000134.1:0-7116 GCA_964356445.1 uncultured Singulisphaera sp.
CTTCAGCACCAGCCGAGAGGAGATCCTCGACCTTTGCATTCCTCGCGTCCTTCCATGCGACCGCTGCACTCGGGCGCCACCGAACTTGCCCAACGACATCGATCACCTTCGCCTGGAGCGGCTTCGACGAAACATCAGCGGGCGCGGGGACAATCCCTGCTGCGGGCGATACTGCTGCATCCTGCAAGCGAGAGCTTGGCGAGGACGCTGGGAGTGCCGATCGAGCTTCCGCAACAAACCCAGTGAGATTGAGCAGGACACCGGATGCCGCTGCGATGAAAAAGGTTTTTGAATTCGTTCTGCCGTACATAGTCGCCACTTCCTTTCGATACTCGCGATCCACTGCGAGAGGTCGACAAACCGAAACCGAATCATTCAAACCGCCCACTCGGGGGCACCAACGCTTCGGGCGCTGCCTGATCGGTTGCCGTCACTGGCAAATCAGCATGTGCATTACCACCCACCAAAACTGCCATTCTGCCCAGGCGAGTCAAGAATTCGACAAACTCAAGCCCTGTAAAGCTTTGCGACTCCTTCTTTCCAAGCAAAATCTCGTGATGGGTCAATTCACGGACCGCATAACGAGGCGTGGGTCCTATAACTTGCATGGTCAGCCCGCCAGGGATCTTTGTGATTCTGCATGCTGCCGCCGCAATCCAGCCAACTTGTGCGCTCTCCGTAGAGGGCTCGTCGAAGGTCTTATCGATCCACTCGCGCCGCTTGGCTTCTTCGACTCGTGCCTCGTATGTAACCCAGCCGTCTTCTTGGTCGGCGAAAAGAAAGAGCGCGTGCAGCGCGTCGTTGTTGCTAACCGTGTGGCTTCGCTCGAGGTCCTCGAAGAACTCAATCTCCTCATGCTTCTGATCGAACTTCTCTACGGACGAAGTTGTCACCGTCGCCCGTTCACATCCCGCCAGCAGCGTGCTCATGGCGATCGCAGTCCAGCTCGCCGCCCACGCATTCCATCGAGACACGCTTGAGCGATCAGAATGCAAAGGTCACCCCCGCGTAAACGAAGTCTCGCGCGCTGCTTTGTCCATTGAAGAAGACATCGGGGTTCGGCATGAAAATGCCGTACCGCAAGTTCAAGTCGAGATCGCTCATCAGTCGCCACTCGATGCTCAGATCCACTTCCGCGCCAATGTAATTCGACCCACCGAGCCGTGTCTCAACCGATATCGGCGCGTTCGCGTCATTGCGCATGAAGGCGAATGCCGTCACACCGAATCGCATCTCGCTGAGGATGCCCGACCCCGGCAGTGGCGTCGAGCTGAAACCGATCGAAGGGCAAAGGATGTTTGCGAAGTCAGGCGCAAGGACGAGCCCTGTGTTCACATACCCGAGTGAATTGAACGATGTGTCAACGGACCCCTTCGCGATTCCGGCAGTTGTGTTCCCCGCGTTGAATCGATTGCTCGATCCTGTACCCGCAACGATCTGAAAATCCACGCGAGAATCCTCGCGGTCTCGAGCAAGCCAAGTGAGTCCACCGACCCCGGCGCAAGCCGAGATACTGTCTTCGACCTGCGGGATTGCTACGACGCCAACTGGATGGGGAATGGGATCTGAGAGCGTCGTACCGAATTCATAAACAAATTCGGCTCGATAGACGAGATCCGCTCCGAGCGCGCCGTTACTGCCGATTCCGGCGTATGTCGAGTTGTAGTCAAATGTCGTTGGATACCCAATCCCTCCGACCGTCACGACGGCAGACTGACCACCATTGAGATCGTTCTGATTCAAGAGATACGCGTAGGGTCGATGGCCGGCGATTCCGCTGAACTCCAGTTTTCCGCCGGCGTAAAGTCTTTGAGTGTCCGTGTCGTACCCGGGACGAGAAACATCCCAGTCGATCGTGTCGTTTCCAGCGGTCTCTCCGACAATCGTCGTCAACTTGAGGTACTTGGTTGATGCCTCAAAGATCCCTGCATACATGTAGTTGCTCAGCGATGCCCCCTGCCCCCAGATCACATATTGCCGCCCAACCTTCGCGGTGAGATTGAAGTCAGGGCGTGAGCCCGTCTGCGACTGGATCAACCCCGCGAGGTTGAATTCGTACCAATAGAGTTCGCCAATTGGGTCCTGCCAGCCGACATCGTCGTAATCGACTCCGCCAGGTCGCGTGCCACGAAAGTCCCACTCGTTGTAGAGACCGCGCAGACGGCCATAGAACCGATGCGCACCGTCGAGCTCTATCGAGACAAAGAGTCGCAAATCAAACACCTGTTCGTACTGTTCCTGGCTCTGGGCGTTATCGATGATGTTGAAGGCGTATCGAAATGTTCCACCGTAATCGACCGCAAGCCGCTCAGAAATGGGGGCATTTGCGAAGTACGCCTTACGCATTTGCTCATCTTCGTCATTGAGTTGACGCTGGAGATTCTCTGCAGATCGAGTCGCAGAGTCCACCTGCGCGACGGCGAGGTGCGAACACCACGCCAAGATGGCACAGACGATCGGGGCGAGACCGCATCGACCTTTTCTCACGCTCGCCTCATCAACTGCATGATGCACCTATCCTAACAGCCATGTCATTTCGCGCTGTCATCATCGGCACTGGAAGCGCGATCTCCCGGCAGCGATATGGATCGAGCGCTGCGATCCCGACTGGCTCTGGACTTGTCCTCATCGATTGCCCAGATTCGATCCTGCGGGCGTTGCACGATGCGTCCACGAGAAGCGGGATCGCACTCGACCCGATGCGCATCAGCGACATCATCATCACACACCTTCACGGTGATCATGTGAACGGCCTCGAGACCATCGGATGGAAGCGGTGGATTGCGAGGCTCGGTGGCCACGGGAACCGACCCACCGTCCATGCGATTGAACCCGTCGCCCGCAGGCTCTGGGAGCGACTCGCACCGTCGATGGATCAGAACGGAACAGCCTGCCTCGCCGATTACTTCGAACTCAATGTCTTAGAGCCCGGCACTCGAGCTTCGATTGCTGGGCTTCAAGTCGACTGCCGATTCGCCGAGCACCTCATTCCGTGCGCGGGCGTGAAGATTTCGTCGGCGGGTGCGACCCTCGGATGGAGCAGTGATACCCGTTTCGATCCATCGCATATCGACTGGCTCTCTTCGGCTGACATCATCGTGCATGAGACCTCGGAGTCGCGTGTTCACACGCCGATCGCATGCCTCAATGCGCTCCCACCCGAACTGCGGCGCAAGATGCGCCTCATCCACATGGAAGACGACTTTGATCAGGCGGTGACGGACATCATCGCGCTCGCTGAGGGCGAAGTGCTCGTGGTCGCGCCCGCGCCGCGTTGACCGATCGGCACGTACTGCAGTGCGTGCGGTCCGGTGTAGTCCGCGTGCGGCCGAATCAACTTATTTGCCGCAAGTTGTTCAATGCAGTGCCCGGTCCAGCCCGACATTCGACTCGCAGCAAACATGCACGTGAAGAGGTCGAGATCAAGTCCGAGCGAGTAGTAGGTCGTCGCCGAATAGAAATCGACATTGGGGAAGATCCCCTTCTCGATGATGTTGGGTTGCGCGAGCACGATTTCTTCGATGCGCCGAGTCATCTCATAGAGCGAGAGATTGCCGGTATCCGTCGCAACCTGCTTGGCAAACGTCTTGAGATAAGTGGCGCGAGGGTCATATGCCTTATAGACACGGTGACCAAATCCCATGATCCGTTCCTTGCGAGCCAACTTTCCCTTGATGTACGCGTCGACCCCTTCCAATTGGCCGATTTCGAGCAGCATCTCCATGACTTCCTGATTCGCTCCGCCGTGAAGCGGACCTTTCAGGGTTCCCACGGCGCTCGTCGCGGCGGAGTACATATCGCTCTGGGTCGCAATCGTCACACGCGCCGCAAATGTGGATGCATTGAGCCCGTGATCGGCATGAAGGACGAGACAGACATCGAGCGCACGGCTCATTGCTTCGGTCGGTCGAGTTCCTGTCAGCATCCAGAGAAAGTTCTGAGCGATCGTGAGCGATGAGTCGGGCGCGACGATCGGCTTCCCCTTGCGCCAACGGTCAAATGCCGCGACGAGGGTGGGAGTTTTCGCAACGAGGCGAATCGCCTTGCGCCTATTCGCATCAGGCGAGCCATCATCTGCCTCTGCATCGAAGTGCGCGAGCGCAGACACCAGCGTTCGAAGCGCATCCATCGGTGCGGCTGTTCGCGGAATCGCGCGGATCACTTCGAGCATGCGGGGATCAACTGAATACTCGCCACGCAACTCTTGAGAAAACAATTCGAGCTCTGCCGCAGTCGGTAAGTGCCCGTGCCACAACAGCCATGTCGTTTCTTCGAAAGTCGACTGCCTTGCGAGTGAATCGATGTCGAAGCCGACGTACTCGAGGACGCCCTTCGAGCCATCGATGAACGACAACTTCGTGTCCGCCGCGATCGTATTGCCAAGACCTTTATCTACATTGAGTGCCATTGAACTCCTATCCTAGGGTCGAAGATGATACCGCTCGGAACTGATCGAATCACGAGAAAAACGCCGGTGACGGTGGCGATCGTGGTCACCAATGTCCTCATCTTCCTCGTTGTCTCGCTGGGGCTGAATTCGAAGTCGGCACTCGCGAGCACGCTGATGGAAACGGGCACCTTCTACCCCGGGGCCCGGACGGTCCTGCTCCACCCTTGGACGCTCGTGACATACGCATTTCTGCACGATCCAAGCGGATTGAGCCATGTCGCTTTCAACATGCTCTTCCTGTGGATCTTCGGAAGGGCCGTCGAGGATCGAATCGGCTCGGTTTGGTTCCTCGCGTTTTATCTGGCGGGTGCAGTTGCAGCAGCGCTCGGTCAGTGGCTCGTCGATCCTGCTCCGATGATCGGCGCGAGCGGCGCCGTCGCAGCCGCAACGGGAGCATTCGCCGCACTCTGCCCACGCTCTCGCGTCCGCGTGCTCTTCTTCCTTTCGATCATTGAAGTTCCGGGAATTGTCCTCGTGCTCATCTTCGTCGCGCTTGACCTGTTTGGACAATTCGGCAAGTCGATCTCGGGCGCAGGTGGCGTGGCATACTCGGCTCACCTCTTTGGATACGCCTTTGGCGCGGCCACCATGATCGCGCTGCTGGCAAGTGGAGTGCTTCGGCGCACAGAGTTTGACTTGTTCTTTCTGATGAAGCAGTGGCGGCGCAGACGCATCATGCGAGCTGCGACCGCGCACAGCGCAAGCCCATGGCACCGCGATGCGGCGCGAGTTTCAAGCGATGTCGCAGCGACTGCCGCAGGTGAACCCGCTCGCAAGTCCGTTCCGAACCGTTCGCTGAGCGACGCCGAAGCCAAACGCGAACTCACAGATGCAAGCGCCCGGTGGGTTCGAGGTGAATTCTCGGCGGCTGCAAGTGCGTGGGAACGCTTTGCGCAGCGCTGTCCAAGCCATCCTGACGCGGATGGAGCAATCTTGCTGGCTGCGATGGCCTCGGTGCGCAAGCTTGGAGACCCGGCGCGCGGACTCGCGCTCGCGCAGCGCGTTCTTGATCGGGTTCCTGCTGCGACTGAACAGACAATCGCGCAGGCTCGCGCGCTGATCGCAGAGGCGAAGGGAGCAGCGCCCTCGTGAGTGGCGCACTCGATCCATGGACAAGAACTCCGGGGTCGCTCTTCGTCAAAATCTGCGGAATCACGAGCCTGGAGATTGCAGTTGCGTGCGAAACCGCAGGCGCCGACGCGATTGGATTTGTGTTCGCTGCAGGAAGTCCGCGCACAATCGATCCGAAGAGTTGCGCCAAGATTTGCGAGTCACTGGCCGGGACCGCCACTTGCGTCGGGGTTGTGCGAGATCCGCTGCCGGGCGATCCCTCGACCTCGATGTGGACGAGTGCACTCCAGTTTCATGGCGCAGAATCGCCGCAAGATGTGCGGGCGATCGCAGCCCGCGATCATCACGCAGGGGTTGCGCCACGACTGATCATCAAGGCTGTCCCGTGCGACGCAGGGGCTATTCGAATGTGGGACGAGGACCCAACGGTTCACGCGCTTCTCGTCGACTCGCCGCAGCCTGGTAGCGGACAGTCTCATTCGCGCGAATGGCTCGAAGATCTCGCGCGACTTCGCCCGACGCTGCGAAAGCCGCTGATCCTTGCAGGTGGACTCACCCCGGAGAGTGTCGCTGACGCGATTGCGCTTGTGCGACCGGCCGGGGTCGATGTTTCGAGTGGAGTTGAGAGATCGCGTGGCGTGAAGTCGCAGCGGCTGATCGGCGAGTTCATTGCGGCAGCTCGCGTTGCACACGAGCGACTTCGGTGAGGCAATCGCACGACGCCGAGGCTACGAGCGAACTGCCGCCGCGGGAGTGAGTACTCGCCCTGACGCGCGCTCCCGAATCCACCCTGAGATCGCCGTCCTCTGAGATGTCCACCCGCCGCCAAGGCGCGCGCCAATGAATGTTCGGTACAACGAAAGCAGCGTGCGATCGAAAAGCAAGACGCTCTCGATTCGCTGCTCGATTGCCTCGCGTTCGGATGATGCAGCTTCTTCCGGCTTTGAGAGAGCGAGTCCACTCACGGTGAGTCTGTCGCCTTGAATCGTGCATCTCCACTGCTGTCCATGCGCCGCGATCGTGAGCCCCATTCGGCGAGGCATCTTTCCGCTTTGGAGCGCGCGCGACGCTTCGGGGGAACGCGCTGGAGCATCCCCGCGCAGGGTGATCGCGCCAGTCACTCCCCATGCGCAGTCGAGGTCGAGGATGCGCTCTGCGACCAAGGCGACTTCATCCGCGTCGACTCCTGCACCAATTTCGATCAAACCTTCGGCGCACTCGCACTTCCACCAGAGCCAAAGCAAGAAGGCATTGCCGAAGTAGTCCAGCGGATCCGCTGCTGCCCAAGCGGGTTCTGGATGCTCGCCGATGCGTTTGGGGGCTCCTTCGGCATCCGTCGCAACACTGGCCGGCGGCGAAACGAAGGCGTCGAGCTTTGCATCGCGCAGATCACTGGAGTGCCCGAGCGTCGAGGCCTCGAACACAGCTCGCCGACCCGCAGGCTGACGCTCAAGTAAGCAGTCGAAGGTCTCTCCCATCAACCCATTGAGTTGTTTGAAGGGAATCTCCCCCTCGACTGGAGCCAACACAAGACCAGATTCAAGATCCCAGAGGACGGGCCGCTGTGCGATCCGCCTCCATCGACCTTCACCGAT
>CAYHHO010000135.1:0-7099 GCA_964356445.1 uncultured Singulisphaera sp.
CCGTGAGAGGGATGTGTCCTAGCCGGGCTAGACGATGAGGCCGAGGGGCGGAGAGAGTATAGCGTTCACTCTCGCCTCGACAATGCCCACTCTCGCTGAATGCCATGAATGCCATGACTGCCAAGCCGCCGACTCCAATGCCAGCCTCGCGCCTTCCGTTGATCCTCGCCCCCACTCGCTTCGAGTACAGCTCGATCAAGGCCGCCGTGCAGGGCCACGCGCTTGCGGCTCAATTCGAATGCATCGGGATCGGTCCAGGCGCGCTCTGGCGATGGGCGAGTTCGTCGCCGAGCGCGCGCAGCGACGTGTCTCCGCCAGGTCGCTTGGTCATCCTTGCCGGTCTTTCTGGAGCGCTTGATCCCGCGCTGAAGTTCGGGGCAATTGCGAGCGCGAGCAGGATTGTTGCAGCTGGTGCAGACTTCGCCCGACCAAGCCCATCGTTCGTCCCGCCCGTCCAAGGTGATCGCACGACGGTCATCGCATCGGTCGACGAGATCATCACGACCGTGGCACGCAAGGCGGCGCTCTTCAAGTCCACGGGTGCAGGGATGGTGGACATGGAGTCCGCAGCGTTCGCGTCACTTGCATCGCAGCGAGGATGGAACTGGGGAGTCATCCGTGTTGTCAGCGACGATGCAAACAGCGATGTTCCTGACTGGATCTGCACATTGCTTCGCAGTGACGGATCAGTCGACATGCCTGCGATGTTGGCTGGGATTGCGGCGCATCCAAGTCGGCTGCGAACCCTTCGTGCGATTGCGATGGGACTGCAAACGCCGCTGAAGGAATTGGTGCGCGAGGTTGTCGCAGTCATCGAGAAGACTGCGCGCCCGCGGCGAACGCTCGTCTTCGGCGGCACATTTGATCCTCCCCACCGTCGCCACGCTGAAATGGTCACGAGCGCAGCACGATTGCTGGGGTGCGATCGAATCATCATCGTTCCAACGGGGCGAAATCCGCTCAAGTCCGATGCGGCCGTTGCACACGACGACGATCGAATTGCGATGGTGCAGCGCGCATTTGCGGCGGCACGCGGAGTCGAGATCGACACGCGCGAAATGCACCGCGCTGGACCATCATTTACCGTCAATACACTGCGTGAAATCGCAAAGGAGCGCGGGCTTCGCCGTGACAACCTTGTGCTCCTCATCGGATCTGATCAGGCGCTGCAGTTCGACCAATGGAAGGAGTGGCGCGAGATCGATCGCACGCTTGCGACGATCGCTGTCGTCGCGCGACCACCGAATCATCCGTCGGAACTGACCGAGTCGCTTGCGGCGAAATTTTCCAAACTGGGCGAGGACGGGAAGCGCTGGAAAGATGCAGTCCTGCCTCTCGAACCGATCGATGTCAGTGCGTCAGCAGTCAGAAATCGACTCCGCAGCGGTCAGGCCATCGATGATCTGGTCCAGCCGGAAGTCGAAACGTGGATCCGAGAACACATGCTCTATTCGTGAGCGTTGTGCCTAGTATTGGAATCATGCCGATTGGTGCGATAGAACGAGTGGCCTTCGTCAGCTTGGGCTGCCCAAAGAACCTTGTCGACAGCGAGAAGATGCTGGGGATGCTTGCTGCCGATGGGCTGAAATTGGTCAACGAGGATCAGTCACCTGATGCCATCGTGGTCAACACCTGTGGATTCCTTGAGGCGAGCAAGGACGAGTCGCTGAGCGTGATCAAGGATGCGATCAAGCGCAAGGAGCGCGGCGAACTGAAGCGCGTCGTTGTTGCGGGCTGCCTCGTGCAGCGCCACCGCGCGAAAATTCTCGAGTGGGCACCAGGGATCGACGCACTCATTGGCGTGTTCGATCGGGATCACATCAAAGACGCAGTCCGCGGATCCACTGCGACCCGCGAAACAATTGGAACAGATGGCGAGCGCCCGGGGTATTGGATTTCGTCCAACGCGCTGATCGCTGCAACGGAGCGTGGTGTTGCGACGGTCGGGCTGACCGTCAACGGGAAAGACGGGCGGGGAGTCGGGTACTTCGAAGGTGATGAGGGTCGATACCGACTCACTCCTCGGCACTGGGCATATCTACGTGTGTCGGAGGGTTGCAATCAGCGCTGCGCCTTCTGCACGATTCCATCGATCCGCGGAAAGATGAGGTCGAAGTCCGCAGATGCGATCGCGGCCGAGGCGCGCGGACTGCTCGCCGACGGCGCATTCGAACTCAATCTCATCGGACAGGACACGACGAGCTGGGGGATGGATATCGGTGATGAGTCGGGACTGGTCGGAATGCTCGAACGACTCGACAGAGTCGTGCAGGAAGCAGGAGCTGGTTGGATTCGATTGATGTATGCCTACCCAACTCACTTCACTCCCGCGATGATGGATGCGATCGCACGATTGTCGAGTGTGGTGAAGTACATCGACATGCCACTGCAGCACGCGAGCAATCGAATGCTCACTCTCATGCGGCGCAATGTCACTGCAGAGCACCAAGAGCGGATCGTCTCAGAACTTCGCGAGCGCATCCCCGGCATGGCCATCCGCACGACTTTCATCACCGGACACCCTGGCGAAACCGAAGCGGATCATGAGGCTCTCTGCGAATTTGTAGACAGAGCGCAGTTCGATGCCATGGGAGTTTTCCGGTACTCCTGCGAAGAAGGAACGCCCTCCGGGACGATGCACCTCGATCCGACGCTTCGCGTCGCAGATGAGGTCAGCAAGCGGCGCGAGAGCGAGTTGATGGAGATGCAGCAATCGATCGCCTTCGAGAATGCGAGCTATGTCGCTGAGCAGCGCGCGCAGTTTGATGTGCTCATCGATGGACCAGCCCAGGGAGGCACGAAGGGTCGTGCAACGACCGGTGTTGCCAAGGCAGGAACGCTTTACAAGGGTCGCGCCTACCACCAAGCACCGCAGATTGATGGTCTCACACACGTGCTCAGCCGCGAACCGCTCGCTGCGGGCGAACTCGTGCGATGCACAGTTGTCGACTGCGATGGATACGACCTTGTGGCACAGCCGAGCGCCGATCTCGATTCAACGATTCGACTGCCTGTCGTGAAATAGAGTCATGAGTGCGATCCGCCGCGAGTTTGCGTTGCTGGCAACACTCGCCGCGCTCCTCGGCATCAACACACTCGCCACCGCGCAGACTGCTCCAGAGTCAGCGCCTGCGATCATCCCCACGGATTCGAAACTGGATATCGATCCCACAGAGACCATTCCAATCGAAGGCTGGTGGAGCAACGGGACCCAAGTACTCCACATCGAAAAGACTCGAGCCTTTCAGTGGTGGGAGCAACCCAACCGATTTCGCGCGCCAAACAAAGTGGGACGGTGTGATCGCCAGAACTATCGAACGATTTGGCTGCAGCCCTATGCCGACCCAAAGGATCCGCGGGCGATGCCAGCAAGAATTCGAGCGCCGCTGCGGCGGACCGATGGCGTTGTGCGACTCGACGTCGGCGAATCGCTCGGACTCCTCCATCTTGATTCCGCCCCTCCAGCCCCAGAAGATCTCTACGTCGGCATGTGGACCGGACCAGGAGGCTCGCTCGAGCTGGCTGAAGATGGTCGATACGAACTGCGTGCAGCGCGTGCGCCTTCGCTGCAAGCCGACCTCCTCTCGAACGCGAGTCACAGCGGAGTGTGGGCGCTTGAGGGGCAACTCATCGTTCTTGTTCCGCAGGCACTTGGAGTAGATCCTGTGAGATGCACGATCGTCGATCGAAAGCGCAAGGGCGAAGCGACGGATCCTGCACATACAACTGCTGGCAACGCGACTTCATTCGAGGCGATGACAACGCCGATCGGGGAACTTCGCCGCATCGCGCCTCCGGTGCACGAAGCAGTGCGCGCGGTAAACGGCGCGCCTCCAAGCGCTGCGGGAACGAGCCCAGCAGGAACGAGCGCGCCAGCGAGTCCGCCGGTTACGGCTCCGAAGGAAGTCCCAGTTCCTTCTTCAACTCCTCGGTGATGTCGATCGCACTCGGATAGCGCAGAAACGGTCTCGCCTGCACCTGCATCATCGCATCGGAGAGGTCCACCGACTCGAATGCGCGGTCAGGCGGGGTGAATCGATACACAAAATCGATCTTCATGCGATCCGCCACGATGTCCAGCGCTGCGAGCAGTTCGGTGTACGCCTGCTGCACCTGCTCCGCCATGTGTTTGGATTGGATCTTTTGGAGAATGGAGATCCACTTTTCGTACTCCCCCTGGAGCGCCTGAAACTCGCGGCGAGCCTCATCAAAGTTTGGGTCACTCGGCTTCGCATCAGGATATTTCTCCTGAAGCGACTTGCTCTTGCGATCGAATTCTTCTCCCTGCGTACGCGCTTCGTCGTCAAACTTCTTGCGCTCTTCCGCGAAACGATCACTTGAGAGAATGCCCTTCATGACCCGGTCGACACAGACGCAGCCAACGCTGTAAGAACGCGCCGAGGCAGAGTCGGACCACGCCACGCGCCCGCCCTTGTTGGCGAGGGTCAGCGCACCGTCGGCGCCGCTCAAGATGAGCGCATCGGCTGGACCGAGGTCGGTTGGAAGCAAATGTGTTGCCACCGCGGGCTTCCCAGCCAATGAGAGCGCCACGATTGCACCGACGCCTCCAGCGATCACCGAACACGCAACGAAAGAAGTGCTTGGACGCATCTCGACCTCAGTCCTTTTTCGGCGCTTGGATGTTCATCTCAGTGAGAATGTCCTCGGTCATGTCAATGGACTCTGGTGAACGCAGAAATGTGCGTGCAAGCAGCTGCGTCGAGATCATCGACTCGTCGCCGGCGACGATTTTCTCGGTCGCAGGAATGAATCGCATGACGAGATCGATCTTGCGTCGATCGGCGACCACCTCGACGGCCTCGCGCAGATCGCCGTATGCGCTCTGGTATTGACGCGTCACAAGTTCGCGCAACTCCTTCTCGGCGTTCTCGTTCCAGTCTGACACCTCTCGCTGAAAGAGTTGAAACTTCTCGCGGGTCGCCGGGAACTCGGGCGAAGTCTTGTCGATGTCCTTTGCGCTCTCGAGCATCTCCTTGTAACGCCCCTCGAACTCCTTGCCCTTCGCCTCCCGGGCGGCAGCAAGTTCCTCGCGCTCGGTCGAGCACTTGTCACTCTTGAGTAGTGCCTCCATGATCCGGCTGACATGCACCGTCCCGAGCGAGAACGCACGGCTGCTGGGCTGGTCGGACCAACTCAAGCGACCGTCGGCATTGGTGAGACGCAGTTCACTCTTGCCGGCGAGCACGAGAGCATCGGCAGGTCCAAGATCCGCCGCCAACGCGAGGTCGCGCGCCGAAGCGCGTCGATCAACGCCGTGTAGGAAAAAAGCAGTCAGCCCGCTCGAGAGCAGAGAGACCGCAACGATCGAAGTAATGTTTCGCATGGCGCAAGCGTAGCGACAGATGCACGGTGGCAAGCCCCGCGGAGGCGTCAGTCGCCCTGATCGAGGACCGCCAAGAATGCTTCCTGCGGAATCGTCACCGACCCAATCTGCTTCATCCGCTTCTTGCCTTCCTTCTGCTTCTCGAGGAGTTTGCGCTTGCGGCTGATGTCGCCGCCGTAGCACTTGGCGGTGACGTTCTTGCGCATCGCCTTGATCGATTCGCGCGCGATGATTTTTCCACCCACGGCCGCTTGCAGCGCAATCTCAAACTGGTGCCGATCGATTTGAGCGCGCAGTTTGGTCAGAATCAACCTGCTTCGGTTCTCCGCGAATGCGCGGTGGCAGATCAGGCTCAGCGCCTCAACAGGCTCGCCATTCACCATGATGTTGATCTTCGTGAGGTTGTCGGCGCGGTACTCGGTGACTTGGTAGTCCATCGTCCCGTATCCACGCGTGATCGACTTCAACTTGTCGTAGAAGTCGTAAATGATCTCGGCCATCGGCAGTTCATAGTCCAGGATCTGCCGATGGTCGCTCAAGAATCGCTGAGCCTTGAATGTCCCGCGTCGACTGTCGCACAACTTGATGAGATCGCCGATGTTTTCGGTCGGGCACATGATCTCGAGTTTGGCGATCGGCTCGCGAATCGCCTTGATCTGCGATGGATCTGGCAACTCCGATGGGTTGTGGATCTCAATGCTCGTGCCGTCATTCTTGTCGACCATGTACTTCACAGTCGGAGCGGTTTGGACGACTTCGACGCCGCCTTCTCGTTCGAGCCGTTCTTGAACGATGTCCATGTGCAACAGTCCGAGGAAACCGCAGCGGTATCCAAATCCGAGGGCTTCCGAGTGCTGCACTTCAAAGGTGAAGCTTGCATCGTTGATGTTGAGTTTTTCGATCGCCTCGCGCAGTGCCTCGAAATCTGCCTTGCGCCCAGAACCCGCGTCCGGATCGGCATTCGATGGATAGAAATCACAGAACACCATCTGCTTCGGCTCTTCGTAGCCCGCAAGCGCAGTCTCCGCTGGATTGATGTCGAGCGTCACGGTGTCGCCAACACGCACATCCGCGAGGCTCTTGATGTTGGCGCTGATCGATCCGACCTGCGCCCACCCGAGTTCCTTGACTCGAGTTGGATGCGGTGTGTAGCGGGTCAGTTCGCTCACCGAAAAACCTCGCCCCGTTCCCATCATTCGAATCTTGTCCCCCGTCTTGAGTGCACCATCAAAGACTCGCACGTACACCACGACACCTCGGTAGTCGTCGTACTTCGCATCGAAGATGAGCGCGCGCAACTTCTCGGTGACGGCGGGCTTCGGCGCCGGAAGCCTTCGACAGATCAGGTCGAGAAGTTCCTTGATCCCCTGCCCGGTCTTCGCCGAGACGAGGACGCAATCTTCTGCCCGAAGCCCAAAGACCTGCTCGATCTCCATCGCGACTCCGTCTGGATCCGCGGCGGGAAGATCGATCTTGTTGATGACGGGGATGAGTTCGAGCCCGCCGGACGCAGCGAGGTACGCATTCGCAACCGTCTGCGCCTGCACTCCCTGAGTCGAGTCCACGACAAGGATCGCACCTTCGCACGCAGTGAGCGCACGGCTCACTTCATATGTGAAGTCCACGTGACCAGGTGTGTCGATGAAGTTCAACTCAAAATCCTCGTCGTCGCATGTGTGGTGCACGGTGACGGCACTCGCCTTGATGGTGATGCCGCGCTCGCGTTCAAGATCCATCGAATCGAGAAACTGCGCC
>CAYHHO010000136.1:0-7074 GCA_964356445.1 uncultured Singulisphaera sp.
CGGATAGGGCGAACCCTTCCTCGTCGCGTCGGCGCGTGCGAATCCCATTGCGACTCCGCCCATCAACAAGAGCAGCGACAGCGATGAAAGGGCGAGGCGAGATTTGACCGAAAGATTGCGCATGTACAGCATTGTGGTGTCTCCGAAGTTGCACGAGAATCAAGCGAGTAAGACCGCGCAGTATAGAACCGGCGACGCGCGCTCGATTCGAAGCGGAGCGCCGCCCTCGCGAATGAGCCGAAAACTCGCTATGATGCATTCATCCGGATAGACGGATACTTCACCGAACGCACAGCAACTTCAAGGAACATTCCCAGTGACCGCAACCGCACCTGCACCAACCATGTCGAAGAATTTCATGAACACCGCGCTCTCGCTCGCGTCGATTCCACCCTTCCAAGTGAAGGACCTCTCTGCCGAGACTGTGCGCTTCGGTCGCAAGGAAATCGAACTCGCAGAGATCGAGATGCCAGGTTTGATGGCGCTTCGTCGAGAGCACGCGGGGAAGCATCCGCTCAAGGGAGCGCGCATCTCAGGGTCGCTCCACATGACGATTCAGACAGCAGTGCTCATCGAGACCCTGGTGGATCTCGGAGCCGAAGTTCGCTGGGCGTCGTGCAATATTTTTTCTACGCAGGATCACGCGGCCGCAGCCGTCGCGGTCGGCCCGAAGGGAACGGTCGAAAAGCCAGCGGGTATTCCGGTCTTTGCTTGGAAGGGGGAGACGCTCCCAGAGTATTGGTGGTGCACATACCAAGCGATGAAGTGGCCAGGCGCATCGGGCCCGACGCTCATCCTTGATGACGGTGGCGACCTCACGATGCTCGTGCACAAGGGTCTTGAGTGCGAGAAGGCCGGTAGCGTGCCCGACCCCAAGAGCGCCGAGAGCGAAGAATTTCAGGTCGTTTTGCAGTTGATCCAGGACATTACGAAGGCGAACCCAGGTCTCTTTGGCAAGGTCGCTGCGGGAGTGCGAGGTGTCAGCGAAGAGACCACGACAGGCGTGCATCGCCTCTATCAGATGCAGGAGCGAAACCAACTTCTGTTCCCAGCCATCAATGTGAACGACGCTGTCACGAAGAGCAAGTTTGACAATCTGTATGGTTGCCGCCACTCCTGCGTCGACGGGATCATGCGCGCCACAGATGTGATGTTGGCGGGCAAGGTCGCAGTCGTCCTTGGCTTTGGCGATGTCGGCAAGGGATGCGCGAGCAGCCTGCGAGGTCAAGGGTGTCGCGTGAAGATCACTGAGATCGATCCGATCTGCGCGCTTCAGGCGTGCATGGAGGGCTACGAAGTCGTCACGGTCGAGGACGTTGTCGAAAGCGCGGATCTCTTTGTGACCGCAACCGGAAATTGCAATGTCATCACCGCTGAACTCATGTCTCGCATGAAGGACAAGGCGATCGTCGGCAACATCGGTCACTTCGACAACGAGATCGACATGGCTGGACTTGCTGCGCTGAAGGGTGTCAAGCGAGTGAATATCAAGCCGCAGGTTGACGAATGGGTCTTTGCGAACGGGCGGTCCATCATTGTGCTTGCTGAGGGGCGACTCCTCAACCTTGGCTGCGCAACCGGTCACCCATCATTCGTCATGAGCGCGAGCTTTACCAATCAGGTGATCGCGCAGGTCGAATTGCACACGAATGCCGGGAAGTACGAGAAGAAGGTCTATACGCTCCCGAAGCATCTCGACGAGAAAGTGGCTCGGCTTCACCTCGGGAAACTCGGCGCAAGGCTCTCCACTCTGACTGCCAAACAAGCCGAATACCTCGGCATTCCGGTGGATGGTCCTTACAAGCCCGCCCTGTATCGGTATTGATTGCGATGGCGAAATCAGCGCAACGCTCGTAATCTGTGCCAATGCAGGTGCTGCGCGTATTGAGTTTGATGGCCTGTCTCGCCGCTGGTTGCGAGGCAGTTCCATCGGCGAAACTGCCAGCCGTTCAGCCCATTGCGGCGCCGCCTTCGCTGCTCGTGGTCCCGGATCAAGTCGACTGTGGCGCTGTGTCACAGTGCGAACTTCCGCCACCGATCGCTGTCGTGCTACGCAATCCGACTGATTCGCCGCTGCGAGTGCGTGGGTTCGTAGCGACATGCGGGTGCACGATTCCAGATCTCAAGCCGAATGTCGAGATCGCTCCTCACAGCGAACTCACGGTGCGAGTCCGACTCGAACTCTGGGGGCAGGGTCGAAAACAGCAGTTCATCCGATTCATTGATGAGAACTCGCAGCCGCTCGGCAGGTTGCAGGTTCGATACGAAGTTCGGTCGACCATCCGCTCGACGCCCAGTGGGATTTCTCGAGAGGTCAATCCCGAGGGATCCTTTCAGATCGAGTCGCTCGATGACTGTCCGTTCACTCTGACCGAGTCGTACCCAGCCGTCGTGACACAGAGGGCGGTCGAGGCCGCGACCGATCACTCCTTGGCAATCGACTGGGCCGCGGTCGAGGAGTTGGCCCACGCATCCACGCCGATTGACGCATTTGCCTACGACGCTGACGGTCGGTGGTCAACCCTTCTGGTGCGGATCGGCACAGACAAGGCAGACTGCTCGGAGGTCTTCTTGTGGCTGCGGAATGAGCCCGCACCGCGCGGCGTGATTCACTAGACTTCTCCGCCTCTATGGCGAAAACAGCAAGTCGGAAAGCCGCGAAGCGCGCATGGCGGACCGCGAAAAACTCAGACCGACACGAACTCTATGAACTGGCAGTGCAGGGAACAGAGTCCGACTGCGCGATGATCGACCGAGTCTTTCGCAAGCGGCGTCATCAACTTCCACACTCGATGCGCGAAGACTTCTGCGGGACTGGGCTTCTTGCCCGTGAATGGGTGCAGTGGCGCGACACCAATACTGCACTGGGAGTCGACTTGGACTCGAATGTGCTTCGCCGAGGACGCGAGCGGATCGCCGACCTCGCTGCGGGCGCGCGCGCGCGCATTCAACTCCGCAAGGGGGATGTCAACAAGGTGCGGTCGGACACAGTGGATGTGTTGGTCGCACTCAATTTCAGTTACTTCGTCTTTCATCGACGCGAGCAACTGCTCGAATACTTCATCAACGCATGGCGACACGTGCGAGATGGCGGGATGATTTTCGTCGATGCGTATGGCGGGTCTGGGTCTTGGGCGACTGGCGAAGAGGAAAGGTCCCTCGATGGATTCACCTATGTCTGGGATCAATCGAAGGTCAATCCGATTTCACACCATGTCGTGAATCACATTCATTTTCGATTTCCCGACGGCAGCGAGATGCGGCGGGCGTTTACCTACAAGTGGAGGCTCTGGACGATCCCCGAGATCCGAGAACTTCTCGTCGAGGCAGGATTCCGCCACCCGATCGTCTACTGGGAGGGCACCGATCGAAAGAGCGGCGCTGGCAACAGCGTCTTTCGTCCGTCGACAGCAGGCGAGGCTTGCGAGGGTTGGATCGTTTATATCGCAGCTGAGAAGTGATGCAACCGTGAGCGCAGGCCACTTTGGCGCGAATGTGCCTGCCCCTACTATTGGAATTTGATGAGCATCCTGCCAGCGACAACCCAACTGACGCCATCGCTCGCGGCGCGACTTGATGAGGTCGCTGAGTGCTTTGCGCGGGCGCTTGCGAGTGACCTTCCAGCGGTCAACACTTTGGCGCGCCATGTTGAGAAGTATCGAGGGAAGATGCTTCGGCCGACGTTGGTGATCGCTTCAGGATTGGCGGTGCAGTCGTCCAATCAGGCGAGCCGTGCGATCGATCAGAAACTCAACACGCTGGCGGCGGTCGTTGAGATGATCCACATGGCAACGCTCGTCCACGATGACGTGCTCGACGAGGCCGACTTGCGGCGCAGTGGCGCGACGGTGAACAGCCTGCGCGGCAACGAGACAGCCGTGATGCTGGGGGACTTCTTGATCTCCAGTTCGTTTCACCTCTGCTCGTCGGTCGGCGAACCCTGGCTGAACACCGAACTAGGTGCAATGACGACCCAGTTGTGCAGTGGAGAAATTCTCCAGTTGTCGCACCGCGGTGACCTTGCGATTGACGCTGCGACCTACTTCGAAATCATCCGCCGCAAGACCGGAGTGCTCGCGGGTGCATGCTGCGGGCTTGGGGCGAGGCTCGCTGGTGCACCATCCGCTTTGTCCGCAGCGCTGAGCGACTTCGGCGAACAACTCGGGATGGCGTTTCAAATCCAGGACGATGTGCTTGATCTCGTCGGGGAGGAACGCGTCGTTGGGAAGACACTCGGAATTGACTTGCAAAAAGGGAAGTTCACTCTCCCCCTGGTTGCACACCTCACTCGGTGCGATGGGGTTTCGCGTGCCGCGACGATCAAGGCGATCGAGCAGGGGGATGTCGGCGCGATCCTGCGGCTGGTCGAGTCGACGGACTCGCTTTCGTTTGCGCGAGCGCGCGCAGCGGAGTTTGTTTCGAAGGCGAAGGACCGACTCTCGGTACTCCACGAGAGTCCCGCGCGGCAATTGCTCCTGTTGATGGCCGACGCGACGATCGAACGCGAGTTCTAAGCGGCTACTTCGCCCAGCCGCGGGTTTTCGTAGCGGTCGCGCCATTCTTCGTTGCCAGCGCTGCATTCGCCGCGACGATTGGATCAAGGACAGCCGCGTTGAGCCCGCTCGGGTGACCTTGCCACCTGACGACTCCATCGGATGAGACAACGGCAATTGATGGAATGCTCCGAACGCCGAAACCCTTGCTCATCGTGCCGGCCGTATCGATTGCGATCGAATATGAAAAATCGCGTTCCTTCAGTTTGAGCTTCTTGAGCCCGGACTCGAAATTGCTCTTGCTCTCGCTGGTGATCCCGACAACTGCAATCGTCTCCGCGTAGTTCTTCGCAATCTCATTCATGTGCCCGCGCGCTGCCATGCAAGGTCCGCACCAAGTTGCGAAGAAATCGAGGATGACGACCCTTCCGTCGAAGTTCGGCTCGTTTGTGACCCAACTCTGAACGAAAAAGTTTGGGCTTGGCTTTCCTCGTAAGTCTACACTCGACGTCAGTGCTTCGGTAAACACCGGGAACCCGACTGCTTCGGCAGGTAATGGCGCTGTGAGGTCCTCGGCGCTCGCGACAGGTTTCTCCGCGACTTTGACAACCACGGCGGGCTCCGCCACGAGCAACTTGGCCGCCGCGACGACACCGATCTCGTTCAGCCCCGCGAATCGAACAGCACCATTTCGATCGACCATGATGTTGACTGGCTTCTTGAAGAATCCCAGCGCATCGCACCAGTGTCCGTCCTTGTCGATACAGATGTTCGCCTTTGTGTTCGCCTTCTCCAGGTTCTTTCTGGCAGCGTCGAGCTTGTTTGGAGCCTGTACGCCGACCACGAGCACTTCCGCTGTCGCGGGCGACTTGCCAAGCGCAGCAGTGAGGCGATCGAGCACGCCAGGGGACGAGGTAGACGCATCGATGAGTTGGAAGAGGACGATCTTTCCCTCGAGGGCGGGTGCGGGCTTGGTCGCTGAAATCCCAAACCACTCGACGCTTGCGGGCATCGTGGGCAGTGCATATCCAAGCCCGAATTCGATCGCCGCGCGGTCTGCTGCGTCGAGTCTCGCCAGCCACGACTTCGGCGGCGCTTTGCACGCGATGCGTTCGGGAGGTGGAGCAGGCGGGGTTGGGGGAGGTGCAGGTGCGGCTGGCACAGCGTCGGGCTCGGACGGCGAGTCTGGCTGCGCCGGATCAGGATTGACGACTGGGTCGGTTGCTGGTGGTACTGGCTGCGATGGCGGGGGCTGCGTCTCTGGCGCAGCGGGTTCGATCGGTGGGCGCTTCGGGGGACCGAATCCTCCTCCGTACTGTGCGGATGCTGTCGCGGCGAGGCAACAGATCGTTGCCGTGACGATCGCTTGTGGAACGAATCGCATGGGAGGAGTCTACCGCTTCGCACTGCTGATCCAAGTCAGTCGGAGGTAGAGGTTGTCGCGCCAATCTCAACAGCAGCGTTGTCGATGAGTCGCACGCCGCCGATCATGGCGGCGATGAGCGCGCGTGCTGAGTTCGCGCCGGGTTCGATTGCGCACAGCGTGTGCTCGCTGCGGATAACCGCGTACTGAGTCGCAAGCCCGTGTTTCACGAGCGTCGTCCGCATCGCTGCCTCGCCTGCATGCGATGACCTAGATCCAGCGGCAGCTCGCAGCGCACGCGACACACCAAGTGCCGCGAGCCGCTGCTCGCTGTCGAGATATCGATTGCGACTGCTCATTGCGAGACCGTTGGCCTCGCGAACTGTGGCACATGGCACGATTGAGAGCCCGCGCCAACGCGATTGGTTTGCTTCGACCATCTGCGTCACCACTCGAAGTTGCTGATAGTCCTTCTCGCCGAAGTACGCCGCAGCCGGAGCGCAAAGGTCGAAGAGGCGTGCGACAACCTGGCAGACTCCGTTGAAGTGACCAGGTCGAAAGGCATCCTCGAGTTTCGGGGTTGTCGCAGCAGGGGGTAGTGCGAGTTGTGCGGCCTCCTGGGCTGCGCCAAGTGGACCCTGCGGATAGATGGCCTCCGCGGTTGGGACAAAGATCGCAGTCGCGCCGGCGCTCGCGGCGAGCGCCATGTCTGCCTCAATCGTCCGCGGGTAACGGCTGAAATCTTCGGTTGGTCCAAACTGCGTTGGGTTGACGAAAACCGTGACAACCACGGTCTTCCCGCTCGCAGCCGCCGCCCGAATGAGCGCGGCATGCCCCTCGTGGAGCGCTCCCATGGTTGGGACGAGGGCGCAATGTCGAAACTTTCCTAGATCGTCGAGCGAATCGATGTTTTTCATGGCCGACGGCTTGATGGAAGGGGAGACCCTACTACAATGCGTAGTTGAGAATCAGTCTCAACTTACCTGAGGAAGTCCGTGATTTCATCCAAGAACCCAATCTACCTAGATCATGCTGCAACGACTCGCTGCGACCCACGGGTCGTTGAAGCGATGCTCCCGTATTTCAGCGAAAAGTTCGGAAATGCCGGATCTCGGAATCACCGGTTCGGATGGGACGCCGAGGACGGTATCGAGATCGCGCGCGAGCAGGCAGCGAAGTTGATCGGGGCGCAGTCCAAAGAAGTCATCTTCACGTCTG
>CAYHHO010000137.1:0-6924 GCA_964356445.1 uncultured Singulisphaera sp.
GCGCCTTTGGGCGGGAATTCGTGAGGACGGGATACGCAGGACGAATGGTTGGATCGAACGATATCATACTGCTCCTGACGAACGGGACGGACCCCTTCCGAAGGATCCGCTGCCGAACCGATGGATCCTCAAAAGTAACTCATTTGTCGGTCGAGCGCAATGTTTGCGTCGTGTGGAATTGGTATCGTTTCGCCCGTGATCGATCCTCGGCACTCGTGCGCCGAGGCGCAAGTCTGGTGGCTGGCGCCATCCGATTTGCGAGGGAAGGCGGTGAAAATCCGCCGCGGACGCGCCGCCGTAACGGGTGGAGATTTCTTCTCCACAGCCTGAGTCAGAGAGGTCACTGGATGTTGCAACCGCAAGATCCGGGAAGACCGACTTGGGTGCCCGAAGTCGGAAAACCTACGGTCACAATGCGCCGTCCCCTCGCGAAATGGGATCGCGGTGCTGGCCGCCTTTCACAAAACCCAACTCTTTCCAATGATGAATCCCCTTGGTCGTGGCTCTGCTGCCCGTCACCCTGCGTGCGTTCTATCCGCGCTGATCATCGCGTGCTCGCTCTGGCTTGCACCATCAACGGCACGAGCAACTGACTACGCACACGCCGTGGTTTCCTACGCGGCTGGGTCGAATGCATCGCCGGGGTACACCAATCCGAGTGTCGCACTCGGACCTCCGGAGCGGTTCACTGGTGAAGGGATCTCCCCCGCCGCGATCACGCCATTTCACCCAGCATTCGGTTCCAATGAAATCGTTTCGATCGGTGCGGGCGGACATCTGACGCTGGCGTTTTCTCCACCGATACCCAACCGTGCTGAAAACCCATTCGGGATCGACTTGATCATCTTCGGCAATTCGTTTTTCACGGACGCTGCGTACCCAAGCGGAACTGTTGGCGGAATCGTTTCAGATGGTGGGACCATCGAACTCTCACCCGATGGAATCAACTGGGTCGCACTCGTTGGAGTCGCTGCGGATGGCCCGTTCCCCACGATGGGATTCACCGACATCGGTCCATACTCTGCAATTCCTGGGCTTGTTCCGACCGATCACCGCAAGCCGGTCAATCCTGCGTGGTCACCAGCAAGCCTCGTTGGAAAGTCATACGCCGAAATTGTTTCGATCTATGACGGATCGGCGGGAGGAACTGGAATCGACATCGCATCGGTCGGACTGAGCGCGGTCGTTGCTCTTCGGATCTCGGTGCCTGCAGGGTTACATCCCAACGTTGAAATTGACGCAATCTCCGTTGTCCCCGCGGCAGAGGTCCCTGGCGACATCGATGGCAGCGGCACAGTTGACGGTGCAGACCTTGCAGCGGTGCTCTCGGCGTTCGGGAGTTCCAACGGCGACGCAGACATCGATGGAAGCGGGCTCGTCGACGGATCCGACCTCGCTGCGGTGCTTGCGGGGTGGACGAGTCCATGACTGGACGCCCTGAATCCAGGATGCCCAACCGACGCGCACTCACGCTCATCGAACTGCTGGTCGTCATGGGAACGATCACGCTGCTCTTCTCACTTTCGCTCTCAGGAGTTCAAAGCGTGAGGGAAGGCAGCCGAAGCATCGAGTGCGCTGCTCGACTCCGTCAACTCGCGGTCGCGGCGCAGTCCTACGCAAATGTTTTCCGTGGAACCTTCCCACCTGCGGTGCTCTTCGAAGTCACTCCAACGGGAGTGCAAACCGTCGCGTGGGACTTCGTCCAAGATCCAGGCGGTCAAGTGAGCCCTGGACCGCTCTGGTCATTCACCGACCAACCCTACAAGGTTCAGCAGTGTCCGTCGTTCATTGGTCCGAGCACTTTCGGTGCGGATCCCTACACCGGCTTCAATTACAACACTTCTTTCGTTGGGGCTGAAGGCGCGTGGCCGACGCTTGGAGGCGACGGGCAACTCTTGAGCGGCTGGCGCAACGCGCGCAAGGGTCTGTCGATGCACCAGCATTCGCGCGCGGCCGAAACCGCGCTCTTCGGGGACGGCGCCTGGAAGGGAGGCGCGAACAAATTCATGCGCGCTCCGAGCGCCACCGTCGAGATGGATCTCGGCATCGTCTATGCAGGAGGTCAGGCATATCGCCACCAAGGGTGCACCAATGTTGCCTGGCTCGACGGTCATGTGCGCGGCGTCTGCCAGCAGTGCAGAGGAGTGCATGCAACGCCAACTCTGCTGGAATCAACGATGGGCTGGCCGGAAAACGGATTCCTCAGCGAGGATGATTCGGCGTACGACCCTCGGTAATTGTGCCGTCCTCGTGTCGCTCAACGGCGACCGAAGCGGCGCTCGATGTCTGCCATTGGAATTCGAATCGATGTTGGTCTTCCGTGAGGACAATTCGTCGCTCGATCGGTCGAATCGCGCGCATTGAGAAGTCGGTTGATTTCTTCGGGCGAAAGTCGATCCCCACCCTTCACTGCCGCCTTGCATGCCATCGTGTCAAGAATGTCGGCGAGCGCCGCCTCGCGGAGGCTGGTCGCTTCAGTCGATTCACTCGCACTGATCAGCGCGTCGTTCGTGAGAGCCCGCGCAACGAAAGTTGCCGCGTGAACCCTGCGCTGAGTCAAGAATCCAGGGAATGCGTGCACTGCGACCGTGCGGGGACCGGCCGCTGCCGCTTCGATTCCGAGTCGACGAAAGAGTGGCGCGAGCGTTTCAAGGTGTGCAAGCGCCTCAGGTGGAACATCCGCCGTGGCGGGGACGAGCAACTGCTGCGACATGAGATCGCCACACAGGACGCGACGGCGCAGTTCCTCAAACATCACTCGTTCGTGAAGGGCGTGCTGATCGACGATAACGAGCGCACCGTCCTCCGCAAAGACGATCCATGTCTCATCAATTTGCAAGATTCTCCGCGCCGCCGTTGGCACCTCGATGAGCTGCTCCGTCATGGCGGTCGAATTTCGAGCGTCTTGTTGTGAGACGGAACTTGCTTCAAGTGTTCCCGCCACGCCTGCGCCGGAATGCCATGGCGACCTGCTGCGCGGGGGTTCAGCGCTCCATCTTCCCTGTGGCGCGAGATCGTCCTTGGATTTCGCGAGCAACGACTCATCGCTCGCCGTCAAATCCTGGCTTCGAAGCGCGTCTTGCACGGATCGATAGACAGCGCGGTGCATCATCGCGGGGGAGCGCCACCGGACCTCACTCTTCTGAGGATGCACATTCACATCCACTGCGGTCGGGTCGACTTCGATCAAGAGCACAAAGACGGGGTGCAATGAAGGCTCTGCGAGTCCTCGGTACGCCTCACGGACGGCGTGGATGAGTGAGCGATCGATAATGGGACGGCCGTTGACGAGAATGCGCTGGGTCCGACTCACAGCACGCATGTTGCTTGGGCGACAGATGACTCCGACAATGCGCGTCGTCATCTCGTCCGCAACGGACTCTCCGGCGACTGTCAGCGGGCTCTCGCCAAGCGCCTCGCCAAAGACATCGGCGATTCGACCGAAGATGTCGGTCGCCGCAACGAGGTCGATCACCCGTCTACCGCCGCTTTCGAGTCGAAACGACACGGTCGGATTCGAAAGCGCTGCGTTACAAACCACTTCCGTGATGCGAGCCGCTTCCGCCGGATCCCCCCGCAGAAACTTGCGCCTCGCAGGGACATTTTCGAAGAGCCCGCGGACTTCAATCGCAGTCCCGGCGACTCCTGCGCTTGGCTTGACTTCGCCCACGACTCCGAAACGAGACTCAATCGACCATGCTTGTGCAGTTCCGTTCGCCGCGGCGCGCAACATCGAGGTCAGTTTGACGTGGGAAACGGCGGAGATCGCGCAGAGTGCCTCCCCGCGAAAACCGAATGTGCGAATACAGTTGAGGTCATCGCTCGTGGAGATCTTGCTCGTGGCGTGTGGAGCAAGGGCAAGCGCGAGTTCGTCCGGCGCAATCCCCACACCATCATCGATCACTTCGAGTCGCTCTCGCCCGCCACCTTCGATACGGACCACGATCGCTCGAGCTCCAGCATCGAGCGCGTTTTCGATCAACTCCTTCGCGACGCTCGCAGGTCGCTCGACGACTTCGCCAGCAGCAATCTGGTTGACGAGCGCAGTTGGCAGCGTCCTGATCGGCATGAGGCAAGTATGGTACGGCGATGCGGGACACGATCGTCATCGGAGACATCCACGGTTGCGGAGAAGAACTCAGAAGGATGTTCGACCGACTGAAGCGCTACGCGAAAAAGTGCCGCTTCATCCTCGTGGGTGATTTGTTGACAAAGGGTCCGCGGCCAGATCTCGTCGTCGAGGAGATCCTCAATCGACAGCAACTTGGGTGGCGCATCGACATCGTCTGCGGGAACCATGAATCCCGGGCCCTCACCGCCCTGCGCCGCGCCGGCCCCGACGGTCGCACGAGTGATCTCCCGCCACGACTCGCTGACATGGTTGAGATTCTCGCGGATGCCGACCTGCTCGACGATGCGCAGGAATTGCTGCGAACCGCAATCCGCACTCCTTTTCTGCGCGGGCGCAGCCCAATGTGGACGGTCGTGCACGCGGGCGTCGATCCTCGGCGCGGATTCGAGCGAACTCCGCAGCGGATTCGAATGACAATCAAGTCTGCGCCTGGAGATGACGACTGGTGGTGGCACTACGACGGCAAAGACGGACTCATGATCGTCGGGCACAAACCGCTTTCACGCCCACTGATTCTGCGCAGAAGCGATGGCCGACCAGTCGTCGCTGCAATCGATACGGGATGCGTCTACGGCGGGTTTCTCTGCGCCTATCGGATCGGTGCAGACAAATTGCTCATGATCCCAAGTCGCCAACAACGGCAGTTCAACTTTCGCCGGCGCACGAGCCGTCGCCCGCCCGGTAGCGCATGGCGAGTGGCATCCGCCGCCCGGGGCCAAATGCTCGTGCGCTGAGTTTGGGAATGAGCGGTGCTTGGTTGCGTTTGTACTGTGCGCGGTCGATCGCGACGGTCCAGCGCGCGACGAGTGCTGGGTCGAGCCCAGTCGCACGAATCAGCTGGTCAATCGAGAGTTCTTCATCGACCCAACCTGTGATGATGCGATCGAGCACCGCGTATGGCGGCAGCGAATCCTGATCGGTCTGATTGGGTCGAAGTTCTGCCGATGGAGGCTTGGTGAGGCTCGCCATTGGAATCGGCGGCGCATGGAATCCCAGTGCATCTGGATGTTCGTTCATCCAACGCGCAAGTTGGAATACTTGCGTCTTGAGAAGATCACCCAGCGGCGCCATTCCCCCGCAGAGATCCCCATACAGCGTGGAATACCCCACAGCGAGTTCACTCTTGTTTCCAGTCGAAAGAACGAGCGCGCCAGTCGAATTCGACAATGTCATGAGGGTGAGCCCTCGCAGTCGACTCTGGAGATTCTCGTCGGTCACTCCTTCCATCGGGGTCACTGTCGAGAGGTGCTGACCAATCAACTCATGTGCCTTCTCGATGGAGAGAACATCCGGCACTCGCATGCCGAGTCGCTTTGCAGAGTCAGCTGCATCAACGCGCGAACCCTCCGATGAGTACGCACTCGGCATCGATACCCCACGCACGTTTTCGGGGCCAAGTGCCGCCACTGCGAGCGCCGCCACCACCGCGCTATCAATTCCGCCAGAGAGTCCCAAGATGACTCCTTTGTGACCAGTCTTGCAAACATATCCGCGGATCGCACTCGTGATCGCGCGCGCGAACTCTTCAGGCTCGGACATGGCGTTCGGAGTCGAACCGCGCGCCGTGTCATCAACAACGAGGAGTTCTTCGCCAAATCGACCAGCAAACGCGCCCGTGCCATCGGGGTGCACGACGCACGATCCACCATCAAAGACAAAGTCGTCGTTCGCCCCCACTGCATTCACACTCGCAATCGAAATGCCTGCGCGCGCTGCTGCACGCGTGATGAGATCGAGGCGCCGCGACTGCTTCCCCGCAAAGAACGGTGACGCGCTCGCGACCACTGCGACCGATGCTCCGGCGTTGATGACGTCCGTCAGCGGATGACTGCGATATCCCGATCCCTCGCCAACATCGGATCCCCGCCAGAAATCCTCGCAGATCAGTAGCCCAACTCTCTCCCCTGCCACATCGATCAGCCCGCTGCCCGATCCTGGCGCGAAGTACCGAGACTCGTCGAACACGTCGTAATGCGGGAGAAGCTGCTTCAGGTGCACGCTCTCGACGACTCCGCCTCGAAGGACCACGCAAGCATTGGCGAACAGGAGCGGCTGATTCTCGACTCTCCAAGGTGTACCGACAACGACCGCAACCTTTCCAACTCCGCCTTTGGAAAGTCGCTCTGCCAATGCACCAGCAGCCCGTTGCGCAGCATCGACAAACCCTCCGCGGCAAAGCAGGTCGCGCGGCGGATAGCCGACCAGTGACAACTCGGGAGTAATTGCAAGATCCGCGCCTCGCTTGCCTGCTTCCACCGCATGCGCGTAGATCGCATCCGCGTTCGAGATGATGTCTCCCACGACAGAATCGATTTGCATGAGCGCGATGCGCATGAAGGATCACTCCGCGGCGATTTCGCGCAGCCCGCCTCGTGCCACGATTTCGATGTCGCGCGCCCGAAGCGCCTGGAAGACCTCTTCCGCGTGCGAGGGACCTCGAACTTCGATCTGGCAGAGCACTTGCACTTTCGAGACATCCGCTTCGCCAAACGCTCGCTCATGAGAAACCTGCTTGATACTTGCGCCGGTGGACGCAATGCCTGTCGCAAGATCCGCGAGTCCACCTGGCCGATCTCGAATGACCGCGAGGAATTGAATGAGGCGACCGTCGAGTGCGAGCCCATGTTCAATGACGCGAGAGAGCGTGTTCGGGTCGATGTTTCCCCCGCAGAGGATCAGCACGATCTTGCGACCCGCCAGTTGCGACAACTTTCCCTCCAAGAGCGCTGCCAGCGGAGTCGCTCCCGCACCCTCAACGACGCCCTTCTCCAGTTCTGCGATTCGAAGGATCG
>CAYHHO010000138.1:0-6601 GCA_964356445.1 uncultured Singulisphaera sp.
GAAACTGCACCTCAATGTCCGGACCGGCAAATTCTGGCACATAACGGACCCCGCAATAATCGTTCTCCCGGTAGCTGATGTTCGATTGGTAGAGGTGCTTCCAACCGCGAATCGCGTCTACAGGCCAACTTGCCAATGGTCCTGGCATCTGCCACAACTGCACTTCAGGCGGCATCGTCCACAGCCACGGCGGAAGCATGTCATTGCGGGCGCCGCTCACCGTTGTGAGTTTTCGCCGATTGTCGAAGAGCAACTGCCGCGCGTCGAGTTGATCGTAAAACTCACTCGTCTCCTCGCGCGCCATGGTGGAGCGGAGGAACTGCGTGGAATAGTTGGGTGTCGCATTCTCCGTGCCATCGGACTCCAAGGCCCGCTCGAGTCTGCTTCGTACATACGGGTTGTTCTGTCCGTTGAATGCTCTCAATTCCAGTTCGTCAGCCATCGTGAATGGGTCGAGGGTGTCAACCGGTCTGCTATTCGTACGAACCACTGCATTGCCGCTCGCATCGAAGTACCCCTCGACGTCTCCTCCGCGGGCCATCGACTTGAAGTAGTTCGTGCGATCTGAATCAGACGAGAGAAAGTTCGGAAAGGCAGGTCGGGCGACGGGTGCCGCCGCTGTTGACATCACGCCGATCTCAGAGAGGAGTGTCGGGTTCAGCCTATTGTCGGTGGGCGGAACCGCCGTGCCCGCTGCCAAGAATGTCGGCGATCCAAACTTTTTGGCGTCGAACCCAACGTCGAACCCAACCCCAACGGTGACCGCTGGATAAGTCCCTGCCGGCGCAGTCGCCGTCTGCGAGCCAAGAAACCCTGCCTCGCCAGAGAGGTATCCCGGTTCCAGCGTTTGTCGACTCACCAGTGCGAGATCGGCTGGGGTCTTTCCGCCAGTGGTTGCAAGATCAAATCTGGTCGCCACATTCACGTTGAGTAGCGCCGAGTTGTCTACGACCGAAACCCCAACGAGATGTCGTATCGACCGATCACTTGAAGTCGGCGCGAGGAACCAGAAACTGTCTGTAAAGCCATCGCCGTCCGTATCACAGAGCGTGCGGGTAATGATGTTGCGAGGGCTGTCAGTAACAAACTCGTCAGCCTTGACCCCGAACCACTTCAGCCGAAGAAAGTTGGGCAGCGGCGAGAGCACGTCCGATTCATTTTGCACACACCTCAAGTGCTCACTAGAAAACCAACCGCCCACAGGGTTTGCAACTGGGAGTAGCCCGAACGCAAGCGCCTGAAATGTCTGTGCCGCGAGGGTGCGCTCTGCGACAGTCGGAGTCGGAACATCAAGCGTCGTAGGAATCCACTCATAGGCGCTGGGATCCGGCGGCCTCGATGGCAACCACTGTTCGTAGGGAATCTCAAGACCCCATCGCTTGGGATTTCCCGGGAAGAAATCGCTCGGCTTCTGGCTCGGGGCGATATCGACGAGCGTGTTCTTTGCGACATCGGAGATGTCTGTGACCAACCGCCATCCGTTGTTGGCGGTTGGAATCCACGACAAGTGCGCCCAGTGTGAAAATGCCGGAACGATTGTCGGTACCCCGTCGACGAGCACTTCAACCTCAACCCGCACAGGTTCGGTGCTGCGAAGCCAACGGCAATCTCCGAAGCTTGGATTTCCTACCGGGTTCGCCTCTGAAACACGAATGTTGACCCCTTCTGTCGCGGGGGGAATGTTGTAGACGTCGGGCCAGTTCGTCCAAGGACGCACCTCGTAAGGCGCAAAGTTGTATCCATCGATGAGGCCGTCGGATCCAGTTGCAAGCGACGAATTGTTGAGCGCGTCGAGCGGATCAACCGAATAACGCGTCTCATTGGCACTCGCGACAATCCTCGGCACGGCGGACGACCCCACTGGAGCGAAGACATCCACAAATGGCGCGACGAGCGCTGCATCGGTCTTATCAACTGGCTGCACGAACAAGCTCTGTGCAATCTCTTCGGTGACTGCATGGGCGATCGGGCCAACTCGGTCGGTCTGCGCCGCGGTCAACTGCTGCGCACTGGCGAGGAACCGGCTCGATTGTGCGCGTCCGACGAACGCCGTTGCGACGATCAGCAGCAGTACCAACATCGCGACAACAAGGATCATCGTGCTGCCGCGTCGCGCGGAGGATCGCTGACTGAACCGATTACGTGTGGCATTCATGACGTACGTCCTCGCTTACGACGATGCTCGCCTCGGCAGTTCAACCACAAGTTGAAGTGTTCTTCCCTGTTCAATGCGCTTTTGGGGATCATGCAGTTGCATGGTGATCCGCAAGGCCGTTGGCCACGGAGCGTAATCGTCGCGGACATTGAAGGTGCCAGTCTGCTCCATGGCCAAGGTCTGAAAAATCGGCTTGTCCGCGTTGAAGCCAAAGACAGCCGTGTAGATCCGAATCGGCCCGGCCGGTCCAAGCGGACACTGAAATGGAACGGGTGTTCCGGTAGCCCCTTCGATTGTTGCAGGGTTGATCAACCGAGGATTCGTCGCAGTGAGCGACGGGTCTTCCGTGAGAGTCTTGATTCCGCGCCACTCGTCGAGCCAACCGCCGAGCGGTGACGGCGGTAGCGGCGGTGCTTGCACGAGCGGTAGTTGGCTATCTGGAAATCCAAACCATTGAGTTGGTACGACAGGACTTGGGATGAACCCCACTACCTCGGAAGTCCATGTCCAATCCACCATGAAATTGGAACAATTCGTTGCGAGCGTCGGAGTCGTCAACATCACATCTTGCCTGCTCATGCTCGGCGAAAATTTCTCGCTGCGCGGGTAACCAGCCAACTGACCATATCCCGAGAAGGGTCCGAAGAATCCGTTGATGATCCGGGTACGCCAAGTCGCACTGCCGGTGGGAGCGAGGATTCGGCGAATGTCGTCGAGATTCGAAGCCGCAACGTCTACACGAGAGTTGATGAGGTTGTAACTCGGCAGCAAACCGGCATCGGCGACTGGAGTCTCCAGATTTGCCTGCTCGAAGAGACTGACTGCAGAGTTGTTGCCGAATGTCGCTGGGGCGCTGTCCACATCTTTCTGAAACCGGCGCTTGTCGCCACCGTCGTCTGCGAGCAACACCGCCTGTCGAGCAAGGGTCCAATCGCGCGCCTCCGGTTGGGTCCCTCTCGCGCGCCCCGCGCCCGTCGCATTCCAATAGCGAGTTTCGAGGCCTCCCAATGGATCGGCGTCGAAACTCCACGGCATCAGGGGACGCTCGTTAAAGAAGGTGATCGGATCAGGTCGCTGCGTACCCGATGGTCCCTCGGGAACGAGGTCTGGCAACTGAACTCCGTGCCCATAGAGCACACGCGAAACTGCGCTACGGGCGATACCGTTGTAGGGTCCCAAGTCTTGGTTTCCGACAAATCGGGTAGACGTCTGGACTCCCTTGGCGAAGAAGAGCAACTGATCACAGCGAATCGTCGCGTCCGGCGACCTGCTTGGGTCAATCAGTGGCGCATTGGCACTCGTCAGTTGGTTCGCGTTGTTGCGAATCGCAACACACTGAATGACCATCACGCCGTCATAGTCGAGTCGCGACAGGTCGCTTCGAATCTGGCGCTCGATCGCGCCGGTCTCTTGAAGGATGTCACTGGTCGCCTCACCCAAGCCAACAACCTTCGTTGCCGTGCTGAAGATCCGGCTCGTCGCAATGATCACGACCAGCAACAGACTGATCGCGACCATGAGTTCGACAAGCGTGAAGGCCGCAGGCTGCCTCGTCGGGATGGTGTGGAATGTGCGGGTGCGCATCAAAGTTCCTGCACCGTGATATAGACCGGCGTGAGCGAGAACCCGCGGGGGTCGCTGGTGGGGATGAACCAGATGAATCGTGCTCCCGGGTCAATCGGGATGGATCCGTTCGTCACGCCATTGGCATAGATTGTCCCGAACAATTCTGGAAGTGGCGGCTGGGGTGGAATCGGTCGCGTCATCGCGACGGCTCCGTCTCTGTTCGTCTTACGCCCCAGCAAGACACGATGCACCGTGTTGTATTCATCGAGAATCCACTGCGAGGGCGCCTGCCAACTCAGTTCTGGAGCAATCGCCGTCGGCGTTGCCGCTGGCGCCGGAGTGCGCACGGTTGCGTTGTCGGCGAGGGTCAACGCGGTCCCATCGAGCCCTCCAAACTTCCACGGAGCAAATGGCAGCGCATTCACATCCGCAAGTATCGGAAGCGGCGGGAGAGTGGGCGTCAGAGCAACCACAGACTGTGACGTGGAATACTGTCTCGGTTCACCGCCGCCATCGGTCACCCTGTAGACGAAGACCGCAACTTGAATTCTGCCAGCAAATCGACGGAACATGCACTCCCAGAAATACGCGGGACGCTTGTTGATGGATTGACCCGCAAGTGGGGCTGGATTCGGTGGATTCGGTGGGTACGCCTCAGCTACTCCGTTTGGATAGGAACGCTCTGCCTGTGAGATCAGGACGAGTGGGACAGCATCTGGATGCACCACTTCGGGGTTGAGATCGGAATAGCGTTGATCGAATCCGCGTCTGCTATACGGGATTCCGTAGAGAGGAGCAAACACAGGGGCACTGCCACCATCGCCGTCGAAGTTTTCCGATGCAGTTTTCGCGAGATTCAAACCCGACTGAATCGTCCCGCCAAGTTGCTTGTTCGTTAGGAGTGCGCTGAAGATGTCAATCGTTCCTGTCTCGTTGGCTTCAGTCGCGGCGAAAGCAGCCCCAGTGAGATTCGAGAAAATGAAACCTGGTCGCTTCCATTCCCAGTCGCCGGGGATGGTGTAGGTGTGTGTCAGCACTGCGCCGCCATTGGGAGTCATGAGGTCGCGCAGACCAAACTCTTCCATGGTGCCAAACCATTCTGGATTCAACTTCGTGCGCAGGATCGCCAGCGCATTGTCGGCGACGATCGGTCCGATGATGTCGTCGTTGGCTTGCCGCTGCTGCGCTATTCCAGCTGGGAAAAGCGCCGAGATACCAATGATTCCGATGCCGAGGATGTAGACCGCCAGTAGCAGTTCGACCAGCGAGAATGCGCGGCGGGCCTGGGTCACCTTGGATGTACCTCAGCGACACCGGTGAACCGATTGAAGTGAATCCGATCGCAGAACTGGTTGATGAAATCGGTGCGTTTCCGGTTGAGTTGTTCCGGATCATTCAACCATGGGCCAATAGAGATGTTGCCACGCCAGTATTGAACCTCCTGTGGCGTTGCCTCTTGGTGAAATCGGTCGTCGTCAAACACAGCGAGGAACATCGCATGGTCGCACAGCGACTCGTCACGGTATTCGTCGAGCGTGTAGAACTTCCCGGTGCCAGTTCCACCTGTCGCGCCGATCCGTATCAGACCGTCTCTTTCAAAGTCGATCCACGGGGCGACGGACGCGAAATCGGTGGGGCTCGGTGTCAAGTTGGCGCTCAGCGCCGGATTGCGAGTCTGCATCGAACCATCTGCAGCAAATCGAACGACAACAATCGTCCCCCGCTCGGCAATAATCTGCAACGGCGGGCATGCCAATACAGGCTGAGACAACCATAACTCGTCCATAGGAATCAAGTCCGGGAAAGAGCGAATATCAGCGGCAGATCCTGCCACTTTGATCCCCACCGGTAGAAGAATCGGACTCATACCACCGACCGGCTCGAACTCTTCGAGCATCAAGTCGGGAAACGCCGCTGCCGCGCGATCCACGACGACGGTCCATGCGATATCGCCAGTCGCGGTCGCCGACTGTGTCTCTACGAAGACGACCTGCCCCGTTGCCTTGGCAATCACGATCTCCGTGCGCTGCGGAATCGAGTAGTCAATCTCGCTAGGACTCGTCGGTGTTGCTCGATTCGTTTCCCGCCAAACAGTGAATGCCACGAGCACCGTGGCACGGTCTCGAATGGCGATGCCGCGCGCTGTTCCCAGCGCCGAAATCACCTGATTCGTCCCGCTCGCAAGGCGTGCATCCCTTGAGATTCGCTGAGCGCTCGTGGTAATGACAACACCCAGCACCGCGATGATCCCGATCACCGCCAGCAGTTCGACGAGCGTGAATGCGAGGTTGGACCGCATAGATCGCATCACTGCTGCGGCCTCGGAAGAAGTTCGTACGAGTAAATGTTGTCGCCTTCCGTTCCGAAGTCGCCATCTGGTCCCGCCGAGATGAAGCAGAGTTTTCGGCCTCGACAGACCCCCATCGATTGTTCGTCGAGCGTTCGGACGGACCCATCCTCGTCAATCGGAATCAGCCCGTCGACGATTTCTTTCTTTGTCGCAGCTCGACCAGGAAACACGACAGCCACGCGCCTATTCCACGGGTCGAAGATCTCGCGCACGCCGGATGGTGTGGTCGAATTCCCCGCAACAGCGGGCATTCGATTTATGTTTGGCGCCGCAGGCCAGTTGGGCAGCGGCTCGACTGCCGCCGTGTATCCGGGTGGCATGAGCGGCACGAAGCGAATCGAACTGCTGGGGATGCGCGCAATGATTTCGGCCGATTCCGGATTGGTTGCGAGCCGCTCAAGGACAACGCAGATGGCATAGACCGTCGGGAAAGCCTCTTCGTAGATGTCGTAGGCCGCAGATGGCCCATTCGCTGAAAGCGTGAAGTCAGGTAGCCCTGGCGTTCCAGTCGGTACCGCCCGTCGTCCCGC
>CAYHHO010000139.1:0-6599 GCA_964356445.1 uncultured Singulisphaera sp.
AGAAGAGATGTTGCCAGAACACCGCGGATCCGCCGTTCTGCGTATCGAAGAAATGGGCTCCGAGAAATCGATCCAGTAGCAGCATCGCCTGTGCCCCAGTCAATACCGGCAGCGCGATGATGACGAGGACTCCGACGACGAGCATCATCCAACACAGGAGCGGCATTCGCATCAGCGTCATGCCTGGGCATCGCATCACCAGAATCGTTGCAATGAGATTGATCGCGGTTGTGATGCTTCCAAACCCGCTCACCATGATTCCAAGAATCCAGTAGTCGGTTGAATTGCCAGGGGAAAACGTCTTGGATGTGAGCGGCGCATAAGCGAACCACCCCACGTCCGGCGCTGCGGAAGTTCCGTAGAGGCCTTGCGCCCCGATGTATGAGTAATAGAGCAGCAGCGCACCGAAGACGAAGATCCACAGACCGAAGGCATTGAGTCGTGGGAAGGCCATGTCGCGCGCACCCACCATCAGCGGCACGAGATAGTTGCCCATTCCAAGCAAGATCGGCATCCCCACTAAGAACACCATCGTGGTCCCATGCATCGTGAAGAGTTGATTGAATGTGTCTGGATCGACGACCTTCCCAGCGGCTTGCGCCAACTGCGCCCGCATCACAGCGCCTTCGATCCCCGCGACAATGAAAAAGACCAATCCAAATCCGATGTACATCAACCCGAGCCGCTTGTGATCGACTGAGACGACCCACGAGTGGATTCGCGCACCGATCGACTGCTGGCTCTCGGCGGGCATTGCGTGTGATGGATGAGCGGCTGGCATCGTTGAGTGCTTACTTCAGAGTCAAAAGGTATGCGACCACGAGATCGAGTTGATTGGAATCCAAGTTCAGGCTTGGCATGTTGCATCCGACCTTCAAGTCTTGCGGGTTGGCAACCCACTGCCGCAGCGTTTCTGGAGTGAGAGCGGCAACTCCAGCGCCAATCGTGGAACGGCTCATCAAGTGCGTCAGGTTTGGACCGAACGATCCATCTGACACTCCATCGACCGCGTGGCAATTCATGCAAGCCAGATCAAGGAAGATCGCCTTCCCAGCCGCAACTGACGACTCGTCGATCGCAGGTCGCGACTGCGCATCTCGCCACGCTTCGAACGAATCCTCATCCACGGCCTTCACCGTCAGCAACATGTTTGCATGCTGCGTTCCGCAATACTCCGCACACTGACCGAGAAACGTCTGCGCCGCATCAGCCTGAAACCACGTGTGGTTCGTGTGGTTTGGAATGACATCGGTCTTGCCGTTCAAGCGCGGAACCCACCATGAGTGAACGACATCCGCAGAGCGAAGCGTCAGCCACACCGGACGTCCAATCGGAACAACAAGCTCATTCGCAAACACAATCGTTCCATCGCCGGCCTTGGTGGGCATCCGATATTCCCACCACCACTGGTGCCCAATCACTTCCACGATCAGGGCGCCTTTCGGCGGCTCAGTGAGTTGAACTTCGCGAATCGTCCGCAGCGTCGCAAGCGCGAGCACAAAGACGATGATCGTCGGGATCACCGTCCATGCAAGTTCAATCGGGTTGCTGCCAAAGACCTGCATCGGCTCCCCTGCATCGCGCAATCGCTTGCGATACCGAACAATGGTCCAGACCAAGACCCCCTCGACAATGATGAAGATTCCTGCACAGATCCAAAGCACCAGCCATGCAAGGTCACGGATTTCGTTCGCCGGCGGGCTAGCGGGGTGAAAGATGTTGAGGTCTGCCGCTTGAGCCGTAGCCCCGGTCCGTGCGCACGCCACGACATCGCTTGCAGCATGGGTAGGCACAGCCGCCCACCACAATGCGATGAAGAGAAATCGCAAGAGAAGTGTGGCGTTCACAGTGAAGACTCCACTCGCCGGGATTGCGCGCACCACACGTTGGGAAAACTCTACTCGAATCGAGAAATCGCAGGTTGATCCAGAATCGACATCGCTTGCGCGGGCTCAACGCAACACCCTGCCACCGTCGGCGTGTTATCCTTCGGCGAGTTCATGCCGGCGTGGCGGAACTGGCAGACGCGATGGACTCAAAATCCATTGGGGCTAATACCTCGTGCAGGTTCGATTCCTGTCGCCGGTACTTCAAGTTTCAATCTCCGATGATCCCCTTCGAGTAATTGGGGGATTCCTTGGTGATCTGAATGTCATGTGGATGGTTCTCAACGACGGTCGCTGCACTCACGCGAACAAATCGTGCATCTCGTCGCAGCGCCTCGATTGTTGCGCATCCGCAGTACCCCATCGCACTCCGCAATCCTCCGATCATTTGGTAGACGAAGTCTGAGAGTGCGCCGCGGTACGGCACGCGACCTTCAACTCCCTCTGGGACAAACTTGCGAGTCCCGCTCTGCGAGTATCGATCCGCGCTGCCTGCGCTCATCGCACCTTCGCTCCCCATGCCGCGGTACGCCTTGTAGCGGCGATTGCTGTGGAGCACGAGTTCGCCAGGACTCTCATCGAGACCCGCGAAGAGTCCCCCCAGCATGACCGAGTGAGCACCTGCGGCGATTGCCTTCGCAATGTCACCCGAAAGCCTGATTCCGCCGTCGGCGATCACCGGGATTCCCGCCTTCTCCGCAACTGAAACGGCGTTCAGAATCGCGGTGATTTGAGGCATTCCCACACCGGTCACGACGCGAGTCGTGCAGATGGATCCTGGCCCAATACCCACCTTTACCGCATCTGCCCCGACATCGATCAATGCTTTCGCGCCATCCGCAGTACCAACGTTTCCTGCGATGACTTCGATGGAGTAGCGCTTCTTGATCTCGCGAACGGTTTCAATGACATTGGCGCTATGCCCATGCGCCGTGTCGACGACAATCACATCAACTTCCGCAGCGATGAGGGCCTCGATTCGCTCAAACTGCCGCACACCCACAGATGCTCCAACGCGGAGCCTCCCACGCCCGTCTCGGCACGCCCGTGGATGCCGGCGCGTGTTGTCGATGTCTCGCATCGTCACCAACCCGATCAACCGCCCAGCGTCATCTACCAGTGGCAGCTTTTCGACGCGTGCCCGAATCATCGTGGCTTCCGCTTCGGTGAGCGGCGTATTCGGTCGACCGATGACGAGGTTCTTGCTCGTCATCGCATCGCCGACAGTCGTTTCGCTCGCAGCCTTCGCAACAAACTTCATGTCGCGCCGAGTCAAAATTCCCACCAAGACTCCCTTGCTCGATCCATCCGCTGTGACTGGGAATCCGCTGACACCCTGCTCGGACATGAGTGCGAGCGCCCGCGCGACAGAGTCCTTCGGACTCAGCGTGACAGGATCCACGATGATGCCGTTTTCGCTTCGCTTGACCTTCGCCACTTCGCCAGCCTGCTGCGCCGGGGGCATGTTCTTATGAATGATGCCGATCCCCCCCTCTTGTGCGAGTGCACGCGCAAGCGGGGCTTCCGTAACCGTGTCCATTGGGGCTGAAACAAGCGGCAGCCCGATCGAGATATTGCGAGTGAGTTTTGTTGCCGTGTCGGCGGCCTCGGGGGTCACCGCGCTCAGTCGGGGAATGAGCAGGACGTCATCGAAGGTGATTCCGTCCTGGAGAATCTTGTCTTCCATTGGGAGATGATCGGCGCAATTGTGGATCTCGTCAAGCCTCACTCATCCGAGGTTGTTGCACCCTGCTATTCTTCTTGATCGCTCCCAGTTCCACCGAGAAAGCCCATTGAGTCACGAACGCACAGAACTTCTCACCCCGGTTGTCACGGATAATCGCGGAACGCAAGCCGGCGAGGGTCGCAAGGCGTGGAATGCTTGGCTGACGGCGATCATTAAGATTGAAGGAAGCGATCTCATTGTGAAAGCTGGGCTCCCTCCCCGGATCCGCCACCGGGGTGCACTCCGCGATCTCGCGACTCCGCCGATCACGGAAGACTTGATGTTCCAAGTTGCGAAGGACATCCTTGACCCGAACCAACTCGATCACTTTCGCCGCAACGGATCGATGGACTTCGCCTTCGACTTCGATCAGGGACGGCGCTTTCGAGTCAATCTCTTCATGGCGCGAGGCAGACCAGCTGTCGCTGCCCGCCTCATCACGAGCAAGATCAAGACCTTCGAGGAACTTGGACTACGCCCCAGCCTTGGCGACATCGCCCTGATGGCCCAGGGGCTGATTCTGTTTTCCGGCGTGACAGGATCTGGGAAAAGCACTTCGATCGCTGCGATGATGCAGTACGTGAACGAGCGCAAGAAAGTGCACATTGTCACGATCGAGGATCCAATCGAATACATCTTTACGGATGTCAAGGCGACGATCAATCAGCGCGAAATCGGCATTGACTGCACGAACTTCAACGACGCGCTGCGAGCGCTCGTGAGAGAAAATCCCGACATCTGCCTCGTGGGTGAAATGCGCGACTACGAGACCTTTGAGGCCGCGGTCCGCGCTGCAGAGACTGGGCATCTCGTCTTCGGAACCATCCACGCCTCCAGCGCGTGGCAGACATTCGGTCGTATCTACGATCTCTTCCCAGTCAGCGAGCGCGAACAGATTCGCAAACTCCTCGCGTACAACCTTCGCGCCATCATCTATCAGAAGTTGCTTCCGACTCTGAAGCCAGAAATCGCACGAATCCCAGCGCTTGAGATATTGCTCAATACGCCGACAGTCCAGAAGTACATCCTCGAAGCGCGCGAAGGCGACCTCCTCGAAGTCATCAAGGACGGGAAAGAGGAAGGGATGATCGACTTCACATCAGCACTCGTTGAGTTGGTCGAGAGTGAAATGGTGCATCAAAAGGTCGCCATCGAATCCACTCCGCGACCCGAAGAACTCAAGATGCGTTTGAAGGGAATCAGTTAGGCGAAGAGATTCTTGTCACGAGTCTGATCCATGTTCACGATGCCCGTTACCAACCCACTCCTGCTCGCCATTGACCCCGTCGCGGTCAATCTCCTATCGACGTACAAGCCATTCCTGATTCTGCTGGGAGTGCTGCCGTATGCCTGGGTTATCTCTTCGGTCATCGAACGTGACTGTCGTAGGCGGCGATTGCTCCCGGAGCGATGGGCTGCGTTAGGGCTCACTGTGTTGGTCATTGGCCTCGCTTCGGCGCTCCTCATCCCCATCTTCTGGGTCGGATGGCCGTTGATGCTGCTGATGTACTGCGCCGTGCCCTACTCCTACTGGAAGTTCAGGGATCAAAGAGTCGAAGCCTCCGAGCGATTCGAGTTGTTCTCGGAGAAGTTCGCGAATTTCCGTGAGAGTCGAAGAGCCAAGAAGGCGTTTGGAGAAGTGACCGCTTCATACAGCAACACGAAGGGGAAGGTGCAGACGCCTCCAGGGAAAGACACCCCCAACTTCGACATTCATATCAACACGGAGCGGCTGCTCGTTCCCTCTCTACCCGCGCGTGCGAGTCGCGTTGAGCTGACACCAGTTGGCCCGAACTATTTGACAGTGCAAACAGTCGACTCGGTGAAGTCCCGCCGCGAGACTTATCCGCAGGCAATCGGCCTTCAGATGATCAATTACCTCAAGACTGCCGCTGGAATCGATGTGGTGGAGCGTCGCAAGCGACAGACTGGGATGCTTGGTATGAAGATCGGCGATGGTGAGGTCAAGTTCCAATTGACGACATGGGGAACGCCCGCGGGTCAGGTGCTTCGGCTTGAACTGGATCATGAGAAGCAACTCAGCGTGCCATACGACTCGCTGGGGATCCTTCCAATTCAGACACAAACGCTCAAGGATGCGATTGACAAAGTTCCCGGTGGAGTCGTGCTTGTGTTGGCTCCTCCCGGGCACGGATTGACGACTTTGGGATACGCCCTCCTCACCCAGCACAATCCATATACGAGTGACATCAAGACGGTTGAGCGGATTATCGACCGTCGACTCGAAGGCGTCACGCAGGCAGCGTGGACTGCGGGCGAATCAACGATGGAGTACCCAACGCTCCTGCAGTCGATCGTTCGCCGCGGTCCCAATGTCATGCTCGTCTCAGACATCGGTGATCCAGGAACGGGTCCCGTTCTCGTCCACTCAAACAGCCAGGCAACGCTCTTTTACGTCCTTCTTCCGACGGACTCGATTTCCGTCGCACTCGCCGCGTATTTCAAAGCTGTCGGTGATCCGAAGGCTGCTGCGGGAGCGCTACGTGCGGTCGTGACAGGAAGGCTTGTGCGCAAACTTTGCACCAATTGTCGGCAACCATTCCAAGCCTCCGCGGATCAGGCGAAGCGACTCGGGGGCGCCCCTGGGAAACCACTGCAATTGTTCCGCGCGAGCGGCAAGGTCCAGGTGAAGAACAACATCGTCGATTGTCCCGAGTGTCAAGCAACAGGGTTCGTCGGAACGGTCGGAGTCTTTGAAATCGTGCGACCAGACGACCGAGCTCGCGAATTCCTCATTGGTGGCGACATCGTGAACGCATACCAACAGATGAGGCGTGCATTCAAGACACCAATGGTGCAGGAGTGCGCTCTGCTCAAAGCACGAACAGGTGAGACGAGCCTCGAAGAAATTGCGCGGGTCTTCGCGCCGAAGCCAGCGCAGGCCGCAGCGCCGGCGACGTCCGCGGCCAAGCCGACAGGGAACCCAAGTGGCACCATGCCCTCAGCGCCACCACGCGCTCCAACTT
>CAYHHO010000140.1:0-6510 GCA_964356445.1 uncultured Singulisphaera sp.
ACACACAAGTCGGAAACTTTCTTGTAAATCAAGGTCATGTTTCCATCTTGACGACGGGCTTGAACTACTACATCGATGGGCAGGACCTGAAAGTCACGGCTGACTTCGGGTACGGATTCACGCCGATCTATCCAAGTTCCGCTGCTCCTGAAACGGGCTGGCGAGCGTCGGAGAGCGATGAATTCGTGATGCGTGCGCAGATGCAGCTGCTGTTCTGATCGCTAGTATCGAGCAGATGTCATCGGGTTTTGCCTCGACAATTGTTCGATTTGAGGTGCGCACCGCAGGCGACGCCGAGGTTCGCGGGAGCGCGCTTGCGCGCAGTGCCGGGTGCACCTCGCCAGCGCGAATCGAGCATTCATCGGTCTACTTGATGAGCGGTGCGCTTGACACCGCCGCATGCAATCGACTCGCGCGCGAACTGCTGGCAGATCCTGTGACTCAGACGTGGTCGTGGAAGCGGGTGAGCGGCGCTGCGACGGGTTCGGGAGCGGCGAGCGCGACGACATTGCCCAGCGCGATCATCGAAGTGCATCCGCTGCCTGGCGTGATGGATCCAGCTGCCGAGAGCGTGCAATTGGCAGCGCGCGCGTTGCTGGGCGATGCGTGTGGAGAGATCGAGGTGCGAACCGGCGCACGATTCGACTTTTGGGGAGTGTCGCGTGAGGGCGCTCGCGCGATCATCGAGCAACACTCGGCGAACCCAGTGATTCATGCGATTTTCGACGAGCCCTACCACCCTGAAGCATTTGTGCATGGAACGCCCTACGAACTGAAGATCAAAGAGGTCGCGATTCGAGATCTCGGCGACGATGCGCTCGATCGGCTTTCGAGAGACGCTCACTTGTTTCTGTCGCGCGATGAAATGCGCGCTATTCAGAGTGAGTATCGAAGGCTCGGTCGCGAGCCTCGCGAGATCGAACTCGAGACGCTCGCACAGACGTGGAGCGAGCACTGCATTCACAAGACGCTCAAGTCGACGATTCGATATCGCGGAGCGGCGTGCGGAGCGCACGCGAGGCCGGGGCATGTGAGCGAGTCCGATGGCGGCATCCTTATTCAGAACCTGCTCAAGTCGACGGTTGCGGGGGCCACGCACGAACTAATGGGCAAGAACCCGCTGCTGGCTGGGCCAGGGGTGCGCGCGAATCTTGCCCCCATCGACTGGTGTCTGTCAGTCTTCGTGGACAATTCCGGAGTCGTCGCATTCGACGATGACACCGCGGTGTGCTTCAAGGTCGAGACGCACAATCATCCCAGCGCGATCGAACCATACGGTGGTGCAGCGACTGGAATCGGCGGATGCATTCGCGACATCATTGGAACGGGGCAGGGGGCTCGGCCGATTGCATCGACTGATGTCTTCTGCGTTGCCCATCCAGATCTTGCGCCGATTCCTCGTGGATGCCTCGCGCCGAAGCGAGTGCTTTCGCAGGTGGTTGCGGGGATTCGCGACTACGGCAATCGGATGGGGATTCCGACGCTCAATGGCACGGTTTGGTTCGACAACCGATACGTCGGCAATCCGCTGGTCTTTGCAGGTTGCATCGGCATGATGCCGCGCAGTCGCACGCACGGGTGCGTCGAGGCTGGAGACCTGATCGTTGCGATCGGCGGTCGCACCGGTCGCGATGGCATTCACGGCGCGACATTTTCAAGCGCCGAATTGACCGACACGCATGCGGACGAGTTCAGTCATGCGGTGCAGATTGGCAACGCCATCACCGAGAAGAGCGCGCTCGATGCGGTGCTCGCGGCGCGTGATCACGCGAGTGGATGCCTCTATCACGGGATGACCGATTGCGGCGCGGGCGGATTCTCGAGTGCGGTGGGAGAGATGGGATCGACGCTCGGCGCGGAAGTGCACCTCGACCGCGCACCCGTGAAGTATGCGGGGCTTTCGCCTACGGAAATCTGGATCAGCGAGGCGCAGGAGCGGATGGTGCTTGCTGTGCCTGCCGCGAATCTGCAGGAACTCGGCGCGATCTGCTCAGACCACGGTGTAGAGATGAGCGTGCTGGGATCGTTTGGGACCAGCGATAGGAGCATCACTTTGCGTTGGAAGGGCACCGAAGTCGGTCGCCTCGACACGCACTTCATGCACGCGGGAATTCCAAGCCCGATTCGCGATGCCGTGTGGGATCCGCAGTGGTCGCGTGAAAATGCGGGGCTCAGTGGATCGCGCAGCGCTGCCACGAGTGTGCCGAAGCGCTCGTTGTTCGAAGCGCTGTGCGCACTGCTCGCTCATCCAAACATCGCAAGCAAGTCGTGGATCATCCGGCAGTACGACCACGAAGTGCAAGGCACGTCGGTGGTGAAGCCGTTTGTTGGAGTCGGCGATGGTGGTCCAGGCGATGCTGCGGTGATCGCACCGGTCGCAGGGAGTTCGCGCGGACTGGCGATCGCCAACGGACTCGCGAGCGGATTCGCAAGCGACCCATACATCATGGGTCTCGCAGCGATCGACGAGTGCGTGCGAAATCTCGTCTGCGTCGGTGCCGATCCGACGCGCATTGCGATCCTCGACAACTTCTGCTGGCCGTCGTGTAAGGATCCGCGAAACATGGGCGCGCTGGTTCGCGCTGCATGGGCGTGCTACGACGGTGCGAAAGCATTTCGCGCGCCATTCATTTCGGGCAAGGACAGTCTGAACAATCAGTTCGTGACTGACGACGGGAAGACGATCCAGATTCCTCCGACGCTGCTCATCAGTGGATTTGCAGTTGTGAATGACATCAACAAGGCGTGCACGATGGATCTCAAGGGCGCGGGCAATGCGGTTGTGCTCGTCGGTTCGACCTCGGGGCGGATTGGTGCATCGCATTGGGCGCTGATTGCTGGGCTTGATGAAGGCTCGACGCTGCCGATGCCTGAAGTCGACCTGACGATGGCGCCTCGAATCGCCAGCGCCGTTGCTGCGGAGATTGCGAGCGGAAATGTGCGAAGTGCGCACGATTGCAGTGAAGGCGGATTGCTGCTTGCGGTAGCAGAGATGGCGTTCGCGGGTGGCATCGGGGTGAAAGTTGACCTTGCGAGGGTTGCACTCGCGGCAAGTGCAGGATCGATCGATGGCTTCGCGGTCGCGTTCTGCGAGGATCCGTCGCGGTACCTCCTTGAAGTCGAGAAGGACAATGTTGCGGCACTCTGCGGTCGCTTGCGTGATGCGGGCATTCCGCACGCGGTGATTGGCGAGACCAACAAGACCAGCAAGTCATGCGAGTTGCATGTCATGAACGGAACAAAGGATCTTGGTTCGCAATCACTCGATGAACTGCGAGATGCATGGTCATCTGGCAACAAGGGCTGGTGACGCGATGAAACAAGTAACGCCCAAAGCACTCATCATCACTGCACCAGGGATCAACTGCGATCTTGAATTGTGTCACGCATTCACCGAGGCGGGCGCGGACGTGCGAAGCGAACTGCTTCAGACGCTCGTGCGAGATCCTGCGCGCATCGCTGGCTACGACATGATCGGCCTTCCCGGCGGATTCAGTTTCGGCGACGACATAGCTGCAGGTCGGATCATGGGAGCGCTAATCGCGCGGTCGATCTATCCGGCACTGCGCGACGCAATCGACCGCGGCGTTCCAATGATCTGTCCATGCAATGGATTCCAAATCGCGGTGCAGGCAGGGCTCTTGCCAGGGCCGCTCGACGCGACCGACTTGTGGCCCGCGAGCGCAGCGCAGGCGACCGTCGCGCTGGCCAACAATGCGGCGGGACGATTCGAAGATCGGTGGACTGCTGTCGAGATTCCACGCGACACGGTTTGCGTTTGGACGAGAGGAGTGCAATGCCAATCTCCCGATGACATGCTGCCAAACGCCCACGGCGAGGGTCGATTCGTCGCGCCTGCGTCCGTCGTCACGCGGCTTGAAGCGGGAGGGCAGGTCGCGATTCGCTACGGAGCCAATGCCAACTTCAACGGATCCGCAGCGTCGATTGCGGGCATTTGCGATCCGTCCGGACTCGTGTTCGGATTGATGCCGCATCCCGAGCGATTCACGCGCTGGACGCAGCATCCCCAGTGGACGCGTGTGGACGCCGCAGATCGCAACCGCGATCCGCTTGGACTGCGCATGTTCAAGAGCGCCGTGCGATGGGTGCGCGAAGATCGCAGCGGCGCACACTTCGAACTCGGCGCATCGCGAGGTTGAAATTGCCGCAGCAGCGGCAGCCTGAAGCGAAGCACGGAATCGAGAAGGCCGCGAAAGGACCTCCCGGCGCTCAAACATGCTCCCCCGGCGGCGCGGACGCTTGCCGGGGTCCGCAACTCGCGCGGGAGGTCTTTCGACGGCCTAACCGGTTTGCGAGTTGCGGCTGCGCAGCATGCGAGTGCTGGACTCAGCACTTGTCAGCCGCGAAGGCGCATCAGTTCGACGACCTGCTGTGGCGTCAGTTCTTCGGGGCGCATCGTTGGGGTGACACCAGTCGGCCACTCGCCGTCGCGACCGAGTATCGAACCGATTTGCTTGCGTCGTTTGTTGAAGAGCGTCTGCATGAACAATCCAAGTGCGAGCACGTCGAAGGCGACGGGTTGATCAATCCGCTCGATGGCAATCATCGCGCTCGTCACTTCCGGTGCTGGCCAGAAGCAGCTCGCGGAGAGTTCTGCGAAAATTTCGGTGCGAGTCAGCAAAGCGCAGTAGATCGAGAGTGGTCCGTACTCGCCAGTGCCGGGACGCGCAACGAGTCGATCGGCGACCTCGCGCTGAATGGTCACGAACTGACCGATGCAATCCGGGCGGGTGGTCATTAGCAGGATCATCAAGGGGGTTGCGGCTTGATATGGAAGGTTGGCGACGAGGCGAAATGGGCGTCCGGCGAATCTTCGATCGACCTCCGCCATCAGTTCCTGCGACAACTTGTGCTTGCCGTCGAGGCAGTCGGTCGTGACCAGCGACACCTGATCTGGCACGCGAGAAATCACTCGGTCCGTGACGATCGCGGCCATGTCGCGGTCGATCTCGCACGCGATGATCTGCGCGCCTGCCTCGACGAGCGCCTCGGTCAGCGCGCCTGTGCCAGGACCGACTTCGAGCACGCAGTCGCCACTCTTGATTCCCGACCGACCGATCAACTTTCGTATCTGGTTGTGATCATGCAGAAAGTTCTGACCGAATCGATGCCGCGGATGGATGCCGCGAAGGTCCAGCATCGCACGAATTTCGCTGAGTGTTTGCACGAGTGACGCTGCGATGAATCGCTCAGAACCAGTCGCGCTTCTTGCAGATGTAGGTTTGGCAGAATTCTTCGTCGCTCTTGCTGAGATAGAGGATTCCTTCGATGATCCCGATGATCCACATGGTGACCGCTGCGCCCGATCCAGGAAGGCACAAGCATGCCGAGACCACTGAACCGGCAACCGTTACCGCCAGCATGATGATCCCGGCGGTTCTGTACCCAAGCACAAACTTGTGAATCCCGAGGCAGCCGACAAGTATTCCAAGCACGCCGACAAGGACGCGCTTGCTCTTCGCGCGCTCGAGTTGCTCTGGAGTGCACGCCTGCGTCGATTGCGGTCCCTGAAATGGTGCTGGTGTTTCGTCCATCGGTTCTCTTCGGTTGCCTGTGGCCGCGAAAGCCTACCGCGCGAGCGCCTCTGCCCGCACTTCGCGCAGGACTGAAACCTTGATCTCGCCTGGGAATGTCATCTCCGCTTCGACTCGCTTGGCGATCGCAGCGGCGATGAGATGTGTTGTCGCGTCGTCAGCCTTGCGGGCATCCACGATGACCCGAATCTCGCGCCCCGCTTGAACCGCGAAGGCCTCAGTTACCGAAGGCTGTTCGCGGGCGATCGCCTCGAGTTGATCGAGCCGCTTGATGTAGAGCTCCATCGACTCGCGACGCGCGCCTGGACGTGCTCCGGAGAGCGCATCCGCGGCCATCACGATTGGCGTATAGGGAGTCGTCGGGGGAATGTCCGAGTGATGACCGCCGATCGCGTTGAGAACCGCGTCGGTCTTTTCGCCGTGGCGTGCAGCGAATTCCATTCCGATGGCTGGATGCCCGCCTTCAACTTCGTGATCCATCGCCTTGCCGATGTCATGCAAGAACCCAGCGCGCCGCGCGATCGCTCCATTGAGTCCGAGTTGATCCGCGATCAACTGCGACAAGAACGCGACTTCAAGAGAATGTCGCAGCACATTCTGTCCATAGCTGGTGCGAAAGTGCAGCTTTCCCATTGCCTCGATGATGCGAGGATTCAGTCCGCGGATATCAGCCTCGAGCGCTGCCTCGGTGCCGTGCTGGATGATGCGCTGGTGAATGTCCTTTCGGACTTGCTCGACGACCTCTTCGACTCGCGTGGGGTGGACGCGCCCATCCGCGACGAGCTTCTGCAGTGTCTCGGCAGCAATCGCTTGTCGGATGCGGTCGAAGCAGGAGACGCTGATGACGCCCGGCGTGTCATCGATAAGGATGTCGACGCCCGTGAGTTTTTCGATCGCTCGGATGTTGCGACCTTCGCGGCCGATGATGCGCCCCTTCATTTCTTCGCTTGGAATC
>CAYHHO010000141.1:0-6406 GCA_964356445.1 uncultured Singulisphaera sp.
ATCGGGCTGCTCTCGAGGCACAGAAATTCGCGGAGGCTGCGCGCTTGATGGGGGAAAACTTTTATCACCCCACGATGAAGAACCTCGACTGGGCGGTGCTTGCGGCTCGCTACGGCGATCTCGCATCACATGCGCGCACGCCGAGCGAGTTCGATCATGTCGCCAATCGGATGCTGGGAGAACTCAACGCGAGCCACCTCGGGATTCGTTCGCCCGCATCGGGCGGGCGCACCGTCTTGCCGCAAGGGCGCATTGGTGTTTCGGTGACGACCGCAGCAAACGGGCTTCACGTCGAGTCGATCATTCCAGAGTCTCCGGCCGCGACCACCAAGACGCCACTTGCAGTCGGCGACATCATCACAGCAATCGAATTCACTCCGATCGAGACGGGCGACACTCTCTCGTCGCGCATGGCGGGAACGATTGGGCGCGAGACTGTGCTCTCCATCGACCGCACACTCGACGATGGTCGAACCGTCTCGTTTCAGACGTTCATCGTTCCTGTGGCAGATGGCACGATCGGGCGACTTGCCTATCAGGCCACGCAGAACCGAAACGCGAAACTCGTCGACGAGTGGTCGGGAGGGAAACTCGGGTACATCCACATTGAGGGAATGGGGCAAGAATCGCTCGACGAGTTCGAGCGAGATCTTTACGCAGCGTGCGATGGAAAGGCTGGATTGCTCATCGATGTTCGAAACAACGGCGGGGGATGGACTGCAGACCGACTACTGGCTTCGATTTGTTCCCCAGTCCACGCGTACACCGTTCCGCGCGGAGCAGACCCCAAGCATGAAGACGGGTACCCGCAGGATCGCCTCTTCATCCAGCGATTCACGGGTCCCTGCAACATGCTCTGCAATGAAAAGAGTTTCTCAAACGCCGAAATCGTGGCGCACGCGTTCAAGACACTTCAGCGCGGATCGCTCGTGGGAATGCCAACATATGGCGGCGTGATCTCAACAGGAGCTGCGTCACTGCTTGATGGCACGACCGTCCGTATGCCGACACGCGGCTGGTACCTGCTCGATGGCACGGATATGGAGCTGAACGGTGCGGTCCCCGACATCCTCGTGCAGCAGACTCCTCAGGACGAGGCGACAAATGACGATCGACAACTCCGTGCAGCGGTTGACAACCTGCTTCGGCAGATTCCAAGTTCAACTCCCGCTGGTGCCAGCGGCGAGTGAGTCCCCAGTTCTCGGTCAGCCAGTCCAGTTCGCAAGCACGAGCGCGAGATCGGCGCCGTTGATCTGTCCGTCCCCGTTTGCGTCGCCAACTCCAGATCCGCCCCAGTTGCTCAGCAGCAAGGTGAGGTCAGCTCCATTGATGGACCCATCTCCGTTGAAGTCTGCCGGGTTCGAACTCGTCAGCGAGATCGTCATCGAATCCATGTCGACCGGCGCGCTGCGACCGTGCAAAACCCACAAGTCGTATGCAATCTGCCCTGCTCCATTCGCAGCGGTGTCGCGCAGGAACTCCATGTACTCGCGACTCGAAGTCTGGTAGTAGAAGGTCGCGACCGCGCTCGTTGCACCAGCAGGAATCGCGAAGTTCGTTGTGTCCCAGTACTGCCCGTCCGCATAGGAATATCCCACTGGCGGCGCGCCGATCGCGGCGAATGCCGCGTTGGTGAACCCGCGTGGCGGAATGCGATTGTCGAACTGCACGAGGTTGGCAAGTGCAAGATGCATCCCTTGCCCAGGTGGAAGGTGGGTCGCGGCGGCGACAACTTCGTCGATGACTTGCTCCGTCGCATACACCTTGGTGTCCGACACGGTCAAGGTCGCAGTCGCGAAGTCGTACGCGCCTCGTTCGGCGAGGACCGCGCCAGTGCTACTGAGGAACTTCACGTTGATCCATGCGCGGCGGCCTTCGGGATATCCCGTCGGCAGCTTGTGCCCGGATTGGTTGATGATCTTTACGCCGAGTTGGCTTCCGCTCTGCGTCAGTTCCATGTCCGAAGCATCACGCAGCATCTGGATATTGCGTGCGATCGAAGCATCGACACGCTCTGGTGTAAGACCGTAGTACTCGGCATCGGCACCCATCTGTGTCGCCACACCACGCAGGACCCATGTATTCGCGCCAGAAAAAGAGTGCTGGGGAACATTGGGTCGTTCAGTCTTCGGGTCGCCCTCATAGAAGACGCATCCGCCGCCTTGTTGGTCGGGCATGTGGCAATCCTGGCAACTCTTCATGACTCCCGTTGGATGATTGCCGCCGAAGCGACCGTCAGGAAACGAAACACCCGTCGTGGCGAAAGTGCTGTTGAGCCACTCGGAGTAGGTGCGTTGCTCAGGAAACATGTCGTCTTTGTTCATCGTGGGATGCGCTGCACCGAGTGGGTTGAGTTGCAGTTGCCCATTGGGGAGCTTTGAGAAGGCCGGATTGCTCACATCGTGGCATGTTCCGCACATGGCGCCATTGGAGTGGTACGGCGAGTAAATCAACTCTGGACCGCCGTGGAAGTTCATCGGCACGTCATCGAAAGGTCCCCGTCTCACGTCCTTTGGATCGACAACATAGGACGCACTTCCTAGCGCGGCACTTGGAAGCAATCCATCGGCGGAGAGTGCGTCGAGCACCTCCGGATCAGGAGTTGGATCGGCGTTGACCGGATAGCCAACGGCGCTCAGGGCGCCGGCGGTTGGGTTGACGACTCGATGACAGAAATGGCAATTGATTCCGTCGAAATCCTCGGCATTGAACTGCGAGAGATCGCCGGTCGCACTGCGTCCGGCGAGCCACGCACCAGGCGCGTGGCATCGAATGCAAAACCCTCCAGCAAGATTCGCGTCTTGATTGGCGATGGCAAGCGCGGCGTGCCAGACGGGATCGCGCGCGGCCTGGCCCATCATGCTGACGACCCAGGCGTCGTATGGCGCGTGCTGATTGCTGTAACCGCCGTGGCAGTACGAACAGTTGTTCGATGCTTGAACCGGCTCGAACGCCAAACTGTCTGCATTGGGCTGTGTCCCCGGCAAGAAGAAGTCGCTCGCGGAGGTCGGGACTTGAACTTGATCACCCGTGCCTGACATCGCGTAACTCACACTGGCTGTCAACGCCACGGTCGCAAGACCAACGAGTGCGGCGCGTTCGAGGACATCAGGTTTGCGATTCTTCATATTTTGGCGAAAAGTTTGAGATTGAGGCGTCGAAGAAAACGAGCACCGCGATCATCGGATCGTGGCGCTGTGGCATCTCTTTGACGCCACTCCATTCAAGGTGCATACCACTGAGAAAAAGTCAAAACTTCGGCGAAAATCCACCGAATTAGTTATTGGCCACTCGTGCCATTGACTCTGCTGATCGATTCGGTGATCCTCGTCTCGATGGTCTTCTCGTAGGCGCAGTCTCGCCCGATCGGGGTCCATCTCGCGCTATCCCTTGTCGAGTCATCTTGGGCGTCCACTGGCTTGGCGTTGAGCGTGTTGGTCCAAGTCGATGCGAGGCTTCCGGAATAGGAGGAGGGCGTGGTGCCTTCAATGAAGGACTGTTCGACATACACCCGAACGACGACCGCAATTGCCCCTGAGCAGGTCTGAACATCGAATCTCTCTTCAGCGAAGGAACTCCCGGGAACAGCAGCTCCGCGAAGTACAGAGTCCGTGTCCACTTGGGCGATGGCCGCACCGGCTGGTACGAACTCGAAGCGAATTCGCCGACGTCTGTTCGACAGGGTGTTGCCCGCCGCATCGACGAGGTCAGGATTATCGAGGCGCCAGGGTTCAAGCAAGCCGCCCGCGTGCCGAGGTTCGGTTTCGATGATGCCATTCGATCGATCGACGAGGATCACCTTGTATCCCATTTCGCGCACGGTGCGAGTCGCCGAATCAAAGACTTCTGAGTAAAGGTCAGCCGAGATTGCCAGCGAAGCCGAATTGCCCGAGTCGCCCGACTCGAGTGCGCCCATGCACCCCGACAGGCAACATCCCGCAGCGCACTGGGCGACGAAGAGCCATTCGTGAAGCCATCGGTGAATGCGCCGCATTGCCGAAGTCTATCGCGATCCCGCCGCGCCCAAATCAATGCGCGGATCGATCCACGCATACAGGATGTCGACAGCAAGGTTGAGCAGAATGAGCAATACGGAATAGACCAGCACAACTCCCATGACGAGCGTGATGTCCTTGCCGAGAACGGCATCAACGAAGTGCCGCCCAAGACCAGGAACTGCGAAGACCTTTTCGACGACGAACGATCCCGTCATCGCGACCGCAGTCGCCGGGCCGAGGAACGACAAGACTGGCAGAAACGCATTCTTGAGTGCATGCCTCAGCGCTGCCTGACGGCGGGAGAGCCCCTTCGCCCTCGCGGTTCGCAAGTGATCGGTTGCCATCTGCTCGATCAGGCCAAAGCGCAGCAGACGTGAGATGTACGCGGCAAATGGCAGCGACAGCGCGATCATCGGAAGGATCGCATGCGCGGGGGTTCCCCAGCCCGCGATCGGGAAGATCCGAAACTTTGCAGCGAAGAGCACAACGAGGAGCGAACCAGTGACGAACGACGGAAGGCTGATGCCGATCAACGCGACGAGCTGCGTTGTCGCATCCAACCAAGACCCCGGGCGTAGTCCGCCGATGAGACCAGCAACCGTTCCAACTACGAGTGCGATCGCGATCGCTCCAATCCCGATCGTCGCTGAAACTGGAAGTCCAGCTGCGATGATTTCGTTCACGGTCCAGTCCGAATGCCGCATGCTTGGGCCGAGGTCGAATGGCGTTGGGCTCCAACCCAGAACCCATCCGACACCACTGACTCGCGCGAGGTACTGCCCAAGAAACGTGACGGGACTGTCGAGTTGGTACTGCCGATTCATCGCCTCGACAACTTCTGGCGGCGGCTGCCGACCCTCTTGCAGCATTGGATTCCCAGGAATGAGCCAGACCAAGGCAAATGTCAGCACAATGACCGTGAGCAGCACAAGTGGCAACAGAGCAAGTCGCCGGACGACGAAGCCGGTGAGTCCGTTCATGCCTGTCATCGCGGTGCGCCCACGATTTCTTTTTCAACTCGGTGCAGTTGCCACAATCGCTGATCGAGGCGTGGAAGTCGGCTGATTCCACGCATGTGCGCTGGGTCGTACATGTACAGCGTGACATACTGACAGAGCGGAAGGATTGGCAGTTCGTCCTCAACCAGAATGCGCTCTGCGTCGGCGAGGATCATCATTCGCCGCGTCGGGTCAAGCTCTTGCGACGCCTTCGCGAGGAGACTGTCGAACTTTTCGTTTGAAAACCCTCGATCATTGTTGCCGTTGCCAGTCTTCGAGAGGTCGAGGAAAGTTGTCGGATCCGCGTAGTCGCCGTACCACCCGCCGCGCGCCACCATGAAGTTTCCGCGGCGCAAGTCTTCCTTCGCGAATTTCCCGTCCTTGCCGCGCAATTCGCACTGCACGCCGAGCCCATCTCGCCACATCGCGGCAAGCGCGAGCCCGATGTTCTTCACTCGAGGATTGCCAGTCATATAGAGCATGTCGACCGTCGGGAAAACTTCGCCTGCTGCATTTTCGATGAGGCCGTCGTGATCTCGGTCGATCCAGCCTGCATCCGCCAACTCTGCGCGTGCGCGTGCAACGTCGAAAGGCAATCCAGCAGGGGATTCGTACCCGTTGATCGATGCACGGGGAACGATCGATGTGGCAACGGGCTCGTTGAGGCGTGTGACAGCCGAAGTCAGCGCGCGCTTGTCGACAGCCATCGTGAATGCACGCCGAACCCGCGCATCAGCGAAGGGATTTGCGTCGCCATTGGCCAATTGCTTTCGGCAATTGAAACTCCAGAAGTCAGTCCCGAATGCGCTCAGCACATGGACGTCGCGTCGCTCGCCGAGCGAAGTATCTGGTTCTGGGAGCGCGGCGAGTGCCTCATCAACCGTCGCGCCCGCTGCCAGGCGCCGTTCGTACTCCTCGCGGTGGCGGTCGAGCCACCGTCGCGATGACTCTGCAAGGTCCGCGCGGTACTCCGCCGTCAAGTCACTGATCCAGTCGATACTGCCCGATTCATATGCGAGCACAGCCGTGTTCGCATCTTCGATAGGAACGATCTCGACGCTTCGAGCAACCGACTCATTCGACCCGACATATCCCTCGTTGCGCTCCAGTCGCATCGATCGTTTGTATTGCCAGTCGACCAGTTTCATCGGACCATTTGTCACCAGCACACCAGGCTTCGTCCAACCAGGATCCGACCGAACGACGCCTGTCATCGGATCGAGTCTGGTGAACTTCTCGATGGATGGCTGATGAATCGGCGCAAGGGTCTGAAACGCGCAGAGATCCAGCCAATATGGGACTGGGCTGTCGAGTTCGATCACGAGCGTGTGGGCGTCAGGCGTGCGAATTCCCACGACTTCCTCGAACTTTTCCAGCGTCTGATCCCACAGCAGTCTTGCAGCGTGTGCA
>CAYHHO010000142.1:0-6384 GCA_964356445.1 uncultured Singulisphaera sp.
GCGCCCCTTCATTTCTTCGCTTGGAATCTTGACGCTTCGAATGGTCGAGTCCGACACAGTCTCCGCCGCATAGCGCTGGATCGCCATGAGCGTGATCTCCCGCGCGCGCTCGTTCGCCTTGGTCTCCGCTTCAGCGAGAATTCGGTGCGAAACTGCCGCCGCTTCTCGCACGCTGCTCGCCCTGACATCTTCAAGGAGAAGTTCGCGCGCCTGCGGCACCGTCAGTCCAGCGATTTCGACGAGACGCGACTGAATCGCTGCTCGTTCGCCTTCGATTGACTCGCGCTTGCGCGCCAGCGCCTCCGATTCGAGCTTGTTGGCCGCGTCCTGGCGATCAATTCGATTTTCGCGCTCTCCGATGCTGAGCAACTTGCTCTCAAGGGTTTCTTGAATCTTTTGGCTGCGAGCCTGACCCTCCTGAATGCCCTGGAGCGCGAGCTTCACATCGCGATCGACTTCGCTGCGCCGCTGCGACGCTTCCTTCTGGGCCGCGAGTTCGATGTCTTTGGCGCGGTTGCTCGCAGCAGCTTCGGCACTGCGCACGATTTCATTCGCTTGTTCCTTCGCTCTTCGAAGACCTCGCCCCGTAAAAAGTCCCAGCGAGACCGCTCCAAGCACACCGCCAATCACAATCGCTGCTGCAACAAGCAACACTTCAACGAATGTGAAATTGATCCAAGCAGTTTGTTCCGTCATGAACGAAGACCTTTCAATGGGAAAGTCCACGGAGTCCATGACAGTCGGACAGAGGCAGGAAAATCAGGCGCAGTGCATGTTCGGTGCTTCGGGGAATCCTGGGGAGTTCGAACGAACGAGAGAACGGGGAAGAATCAGCGCGTGAGATGTATGCGAACCCTTTCGAGTTCGTCGGGGGAGTGCCCCGAATTTCCTGCCCCGCATGACTGTCGTCAGTGGGAGAAGGGTGAAAGTGCTGGTGGCACGGTGCCCCAGCGATGCCAAGAGTATTCGCCCTCGAGGGCGCGAGTCAACGGCAGTTATGATTCATTGCCCATGGCTGGCGGTATTCGTCAATTACTGCAGGTTCTGCCGCTCAATCCGATCGCCGTACGGCTGATTCAGGGGGGTTCTTGCCGCCCGCGTCACCTCCTGATTCGAAGCGGGTACCTCGCCTTGATGGTGCTCGTGCTGCTGTTTGCGTTGGTTGGGTCTGGATCGACCCTGCGAGAATTGGCGCAGCGGGGTGCGAGCGCCTTCGCGATCGTCAGCGTCGGTCAAGTCTTTCTGCTCTGCGTGCTCGCTCCGATCTTCATGGGTGGAGCGATTGCGCAGGAGTCGAACCCGCAGACGTGGGATGTCATGTTGACGTCGCCGCTGAGTTCGCTGCAGATCGTGCTGGGAAACCTCTTTGGACGACTCTTCTTCGTCTTCGCGCTGTTGATCAGCACCTTTCCTCTTTTCGCAGTGACGCAGTTGTTCGGAGGGGTCCCGGGTAGCGCGATCATCGAGAGTTATGCCATCGCATCCGCGAGTGCGCTCGCGATGGGCGCGATCGCGATCACGTTGAGTGTGACGCGTATCGGTGGAAAGCGATCGGTTTTCGTTTTCTATGCGGCGGTCATCCTGTTCCTCTTCGCGACTTACGCGCTTGACCTTGCGCTGCGAAAGCCAGTCGCGATCGGCAGCGACGCGGTCTTCACCACCATCGCGACTCCGCTCAATCCATTCCTGACGCTGAATGTGTTGCTTGAGTCGAATACGTATGTCCCCTTCGACGCAGCGGGGACCGGGTACTGGTGGTTCTTCCGCGTGTGGTACGGGTCGCCCGTCGCTGCCCAATTGTGGTTCTTCGGGATTCTCTCGCTCGTGCTGATTTCGTATTCGACCCTTCGCGTTCGAGTCTTGGGTGGAGCATTGATCGGCGCGGACAAGAGAGTGTCGGCCGCGTCGGGGCGTGAGCCTCGCAGGGTCGGAGCGAATCCGATCGCGTGGCGCGAACTGCATCTGCGTGGACAGACAGCGCTGTCGAGGGCGATCCGCTGGATCTTCGTGGCCGCAGCGATCACAGTTGGGCTTGGGATCATGCTGCTCTCACGTGCTGGAACGCTGAGTTTGAGCGAGACACGATTGGCACTCGCTGCGGTGCTCGGTGCAGAAGTGTTGGTCGTCGTGCTGACTGCGCTCAACCTCAGCGCGACCGCAGTCAGCCGCGAACGCGAAGACAAGTCCCTCGACATTCTGCTGACGACGCCGATTCAGCCAGGGGCATACATCTCGGGCAAACTCAAGGGATTGGTTCAGTACCTCATGCCGCTCATCGCTGTGCCATGTGCAACGCTCGGTATCGCGGCGCTGTATGTCATGACGCGCGGGTTCGGAAGCGGCGCAGACCTCATGATGTCCGAGTCGGTGGGAACGGTGACCGTCAAAGTGCCACTGGTTCTTCCGGAGGCGGCAATCGCGCTGCCGATCGTCTTGACTTCGTTCACAGCACTCTGCGTGATGGTCGGGCTGCAATGGTCGGTGCGGAGCAAGGGAACGATCGGGTCGGTGGTTGCCGCGACGGGCGTCATTCTCATTGTCGGCGGAGTCGTCGGATTGTGCGGTTGGTCAATCGGCAACAAGATTCCGTATGCGGGCGCGGTGATCAACGCGGCGAGCCCGTTGAATCTGGTGTTCGCTGCCGTGGAGCCAGGATCACTGATTTCTGAGAGCCTGCCTTCCGTCACTGGCAGGCGCTGGGCGCTCGTCGGTGGCGCGGTCTTCGCTGCGGGCATCTACTGCGCGGTTGTGTATGGATTGCATTCGTCGATCAAGGCGACATTCATGATGACGGTGCGGCGGCTCTCTGGGACTTCGTGATCGAACTGCCGCATCAGCGGCATGGGGGTCATGGCGATCGCTAGAATCAAAAATCAGATGAAAACCCTCGATCCCTTCAACGCAAAGTCCACGATCAGCACGCCGAGCGGTGAGCGCACGGTTTGGAAACTTGACGCGCTGAAGGGGCTTGGCAACATCGATCGCCTGCCGCACTCGATCAAGGTGCTACTTGAGAGCGTGCTGCGAAATCTCGACGGTCGCATCTACACGCAGGATCATGTGCGCGCGCTTGCGCAGTACGACCCTGCGAAGCCGAGCACTGAAGAAATCCCGTTCATGCCAGGCCGTGTCGTGCTGCAGGATTTCACGGGTGTGCCGTGTGTCGTTGACCTCGCTGCGATGCGCGCTGCGATGAAGCGAATGGGTGGAGATCCCAAGAAAGTGAATCCGCTCGTGCCATGCGACCTCGTCATCGATCACTCGGTGCAGGTCGATGCGTACGGAAGCGGCATCGCGCTGACCATCAACAACGAGAAGGAATTCGAGCGCAACATGGAGCGTTATGAGTTCCTCAAGTGGGGGCAGGGGGCGTTCAGCAACTTCCGAGTCGTACCGCCTGGAACTGGCATCGTGCACCAGGTCAATCTGGAGTACCTCGCCAAAGTTGTTTGGGAGAAGGACGGTGTGCTCTACCCCGACAGTCTCGTCGGCACGGACAGCCACACCACGATGATCAATGGGCTCGGTGTGCTTGGTTGGGGTGTCGGCGGTATCGAGGCAGAGGCCGTGATGCTCGGACAGCCTATTTACATGCTGATTCCAGAGGTTGTCGGCGTTCGACTGATCGGGAAGTTGCCAGAGGGAACGACAGCGACCGACTTGGTGCTGCGCGTGACTGAGGTGCTTCGCAAGCACGGCGTCGTCAACAAGTTCGTCGAGTTCTTCGGCGAGGGTCTCGCGCAAATGCCGCTGGCGAACCGCGCGACGATTGCCAACATGGCGCCGGAGTATGGCGCGACCTGTGGCTACTTTCCGATCGACGATCAGACGCTTGCGTACATGCGACTCTCTGGGCGCGACGAGGCGCTTGTGCAAACCGTCGAGATGTACGCGAAGGCGCAGGGACTCTGGCGCGACGATGCGTGCGCGATCTCTTTCTCGACCGTTATCGAAATCGATCAGTCGACGATCACTCCAAGTCTGGCTGGTCCATCGCGTCCGCAAGACCGCGTTGAACTGACTGCAATGCAGAAGACGTGGCAGGGCGCGCTGCCAAAGTTGAAAGCAGGCTCAAAGGGCGCGCAGCCCTCGACGGCCACGATGCTCTCGGACGAGGGCGTCGCCGTCATGAGCGACGGAAACGAATTCATCTTGAAGAACGGCGCCGTGGTGATCGCTGCAATCACGAGCTGCACGAACACCAGTAATCCAAGCGTGATGATTGGTGCGGGACTCCTCGCAAAGAAGGCGCGCGCGCTTGGACTGCAGCGAAAGCCGTGGGTCAAGAGCTCGCTCGCGCCAGGTTCGAAAGTCGTGACGGATTACCTCACGAAGTCTGGATCGATGGATGCGCTGAACGAGCTTGGTTTCAATGTCGTCGGCTATGGCTGCACGACATGCATCGGAAACAGCGGCCCGCTTCCCGAGGCGATCGACCACGCGATCAAGGCCAATGACATGGTCGTGGCGAGCGTGCTCAGCGGAAATCGCAACTTTGAGGCGCGCGTGCATCCCGATGTGAAGGCGAATTTCCTCGCGAGCCCGCCGCTGGTGGTTGCTTACGCGATCGCTGGAACGGTGGACATCGACCTCATGACCGATCCGCTTGGGACTTCGAAGGATGGGAAGCCCGTCTACTTGCGCGACATTTGGCCATCGCAGGCGGAGGTCGATGCGACGGTTGCGAAAAGTGTCGCCAACGAGCAGTTCATCAGGCAGTACGCGGACGCCTTCGGCGGCAGTGAACAGTGGCGCGCGATTTCAACGAGCGCTGGCGACATGTACCAGTGGAATCCCAAGAGCACCTACATCCAGGAGCCGCCGTTCTTCACGACGATGACCCTTGAACAACCAGGCGCGATTCAAGGCATTTTCGGGGCGCGCTGCCTTGCGAAACTTGGCGATAGTGTGACGACCGACCATATCTCGCCCGCGGGAAGCATCAAGACCGATGGTCCGGCTGGGAAGTTCCTGCAGGCGAGTGGCGTCCCGGTCTCGATGTTCAACAGTTACGGAAGTCGCCGCGGAAACGATCGCGTGATGACGCGCGGGACGTTTGCGAATACGCGCATTCAGAATCAGCTGGCGCCAGGCACGATGGGCGGAGTCACGATGGACTTCACCGACGGCGCAGTCAAGCCGATCTTCGATGCTGCGCAGAGTTACGCGAAGGCGAAGACGCCGCTCGTCATCCTCGCGGGCAAGGACTACGGAATGGGATCATCGCGCGACTGGGCCGCGAAAGGTGTCTATCTGCTTGGAGTTCGCGCCGCGATCGTGGAGAGCTTTGAGCGCATCCACAGATCGAACCTTGTTGGCATGGGCGTCATGCCGCTCACATTCAAGAGCGGCGAGACGGCCGCGACGCTTGGATTGACTGGCGAAGAGACCTTCGAGATCGACATTCCAGCGGACGTGAAGCCTCGGCAGAACATCACCGTGCGCGCACGCGGCACATCTGGAAAAACGATTGAGTTTCAGACGATCTGCCGCATCGATACGCCAGTTGAGGTGGACTACTACCGAAATGGTGGAATCCTCCAAACTGTGCTTCGGCGCATGGCGCAGGCGAAATGACGTCGAGATAGCAAGAAATTCCGGCGAGTTTTTCGGCGGTGCGCGGCGCACTCATAGCGTCGCCCGCGTGACATCGCTTCTTCGCCGCATCGCATGCTCGCTTTCGATCGCAGAGGAAGAGATCTTCGGAACTCGACGTGGTCGCGCGCGAGAACTTCCCGATCCAGACTCGCCAGAGTCTTGGTGTCACAGATGTGGCGCGACGATTGATCCGCGCCATCGAACGATCCTCGCGAAACCGCTCACGCAATCGAGCGCACGAGCGTTGTCATGTGCGAAGTGCCACGGCATCCGACTCGACCGCGACTGCACGATTCGACTCGGGCCATACGACGATCGTTGGCGTGATGCGATCCTCGCTGTGAAGCATGGTCGAGACCGAGAGATCGCACGGCAACTCGGCGTGTTGCTTGCTTCGCAGTGGCGGCGAGATGTTGGAAGCGCGGCGATCAACGCGCACGACTCGGTCGTGATCCCAGTGCCGATGCCATTCGCCCGGCGACTCGAACGGAGGATCGATCACTCGGCCGAGATCGCCAAGTCAGTCGCGAAGTCGCTTGGTTGCCCGATGCTGCGCTGCCTAGAACACGAGGCGGGTCCAGTTCAAGCGCGACTAACTAGCGATGTCCGCCGCGGCAGGGAAGCGCGGGATCACTTCAAGCGACGATGGGTCGAGCGAATCCAAGCGCAAATGGGAGCCAAACACCAGGCCGTCCTCATCGTGGACGACGTGTTGACGACAGGGTCTACAGCTGACCAAGCGAGCAGAGCGATCCGTGAAGGGCTCCCATTGCTGCCGTCCGCCGG
>CAYHHO010000143.1:0-6329 GCA_964356445.1 uncultured Singulisphaera sp.
TGGCTAGAGCACACGCATCACACGCGTGGGGTCGAAGGTTCGAATCCTTTATCGCCCACTAGCTCGTATTGCAGGGTTGTGCACCCCTCCGCAGGGAGTCGCACAACCCTGCAATTCGTAGGTGCTTGCATTCGATTCTGCGAGATGGTGCGAAGAGGTGCGGCTGCGTGCTGCACCGCATTTTGCACCACAAGTGCACCGCTTTTCGCACCGCTTTTCGCACCGCCTGCTGACACGCTGATAGACGAGGTCCACTTCGACTCGACTTGCTGCACCTTGCTCTAGGCGGATTTGATATGCACCCTCAAACCGCATCAACCCAGACGGATTCCTGAAGCCCCTGTAGTCAACGACGAATTCAAGCGATGTCCGGTTTGACATATGTCAGATTGGACATATACTTCTCGCATGAACGATGCTCCCGGCCCGAGCAAACCCCTGCGATGGATTCACGGCGAGGTCAAGACTCCACCGTTCACGAAGGACGCTCGGCTGGAGGCCGGCTTACTGCTCAGGCGACTGCAGGACGGCGAGTCGCTGGGCATGCCGCACTCGCGGCCGATGCCGTCTGTCGGTGCCCGGTGCCACGAAGGTCGGATCGTTGACGCAGGCTCCAGTTGGCGCATCGTCTATCGGATCGATGTCGACGCCGTCCTGATACTCGAAGTGTTTCGGAAGACAACCCGACAGACTCCCCAAAAGGTCATCGACACATGCAAGGCAAGGATCAGAAACTACGACTCTACATAAGGAACAAACCATGACCACCAGCAAAGAATCACGTCTGAAGGCAAAGGGATGGCGGACTGGATCAGTCCGGGATTTTCTCGGATTGAGCAACGAAGAGGCGGCCTATGTGGAACTTCGGCACCAGCTTGCCAAGACGCTCCGTGCCCACCGCGAGCGCCAGCACCTCACGCAGGTCGGCGCGGCGAAACTGTTGAAGTCAAGCCAGTCCCGCGTGGCGAAGATGGAGGCGGGAGACGTGACGGTGTCGCTTGACCTGATGTTCAAGTCGCTGCTGAAGTTGGGTGTCTCACCGACCACGCTGGCTCGCGCAGTGGGGCGATGCGCCTAACGGGGCTGCCCGCAGCAAACTGGGCTGTGGTTCGTTCAACCGGTCAACGCAACACCTTCGGTTCTACTCCAAGCAAGGAAGGTGGATTGCATGGCTCAAAGAGGACGACGAGGACTACGACATCGCAGAAGGCAGAGTTGTGGCGACGGTGGAAGGACGGGCAGCCACTCACCGACATTGGACTCGCGCTCGCTAGGCACGCAGCATCAATACACGGCGTGCTGTTACCTAAGGGAGGAGTCGCTCCCGCAACTCGGCGACGATCACGACTCGCACTGACGCCGGCTGAACGCGAGGAGATCTCACGAGGGATTGCCGCGGATGCATCAATCCGCCAGATCGCTGCGCGCATCGGGCGACCGCCGTCCACGGTCAGTCGCGAACTCAGTCGCCACCGCGGTCGCAGAGCCTATCGCGCGGCGGATGCTGACTCGATCGCGTGGGAGGATGCACGGCGACGAGGAGTCCATCGACACGCTCGCCAAGATCGGGATCAAGCGCAGCATGAGTCGCACGAGTCATCCGTGGGACGACGCAGTCATCGAAAGTTTCTTCAGCACGCTGCACTTCGAACTTCTCATGCGCACTCGCTTCGAGAACCATGTAGACGCGCAGCAATCAATCACCGAGTGGATCGCCAACATCGACAACACACAGCGAAGGCATACGACGATCGGAAACCGCTCTCCCAATCAACTATGAATTGGCTTGCCAAGTGCGCAAGCAGAGGACAGAATCAACCTGTCCACGAAAGTCGAGCAAGCCCAAGCGCACGAGCAATTGCGTGGCGGGATTCAGTCGTTGAGGCGCAAGAGAAGTGATGTCGATTCAATTGAGGCAGCGCAGTGCGAGCGCGTGGGCTACGCGCCTCGAGGCAATGAAGAGGAGCGCGGATCCGGCGATCAGCCAGAGCCCGACGCGCGCCTCGGTCTGAACGAAGTGTGCGCCTTCAAGGAGAAAGAGGATGAGCGCGAGGCAGAAGACATCCAGCATCGCCCACTCCGCGAGGAAGTTGGCGAAGTGCCGCCTCGCGACATGACGCGCTGGCGTTGTCCGCGTGAGGAAGCACCACGCCTCAAGAACGACGAGCATTGCTGGCACGAGGATGAGACCGATCGAGGCAAGTGTCGCGAGCGGCCACTGCTTGGACTTGGCGAGTTCGATGCAGAGGTCTGCGACCCCGATTGCGTTGGAGTGCAGCAAGAATTGGTCGATCTGCAGGAAGGGAAGGTCAACCGCCAGAACCAAGCATGCGAGCGACATCAGCAGAAGCAAGCCAACGAATGGGCTTGCCCACCCTCCCCTGCGCACGATTCGAAAAGCACGCTGTGCGCGTGGCTCGCGCGCAGGGCTGGCTCTGCGGTGCAGAACAGTGACCCAGATCGAGAGGGACATCGAAAGGATGATCGCAGAGAAAAAACAGTAGACGCCAATCTGCGTCGAAGCCCCAACAGCCCATTGTCCCGACGCGATGCCTACCAACAGGATCACACAGAAAGGATCAATCATCGACCATTTGCCGAGAGCGCCAAGCAGCGCGAGAAGCCGACCCCGCGAATGTGGAGACCGAACCCAGAACCATGCAATGGCAAGAAGCATCAGCTTCACGAAGGGAAAGATGATCGAGAAGCAGACGATGATCCCAGCGATGACATAGAGCCCTTCTGCTCGGAGCAAGCTCACTGACTCCCAGAGGCCGTAGACCGTCGTGCCTTTGAGAAAGATCGAGAGTTCAAGAAATGGCGTGGCCAGCGCAGCAATCTGGAGTGCGAGCGCCGCAAGCAGGATCCCCCCCACCGCAAGCGAATGACGAAGCGAGTTTCGGTAGAGCGGTTCAGCGCCATCAGCCTTCACGAGATGAAGGTATGCGCTTGGCGAGAGAGTCTTGTTTGCTGATCGCGCACCGTGCGATCAGCGTGGATGATCGGTTGCGCATATCTCAGCGCTCGGGTTGCTTGGGCTCTCTGGTCTCGTTGCGAGACGGCGACGCCGCGAACGGATTGCATCAGACTTCTGCATCGACGAACTCGTCCGCTTGGTCGCCCCCGCGTGGGGCGATCAGGCGGATTTTCGTTCTGCGAAACCCGACTGGATCGGGGCGAGCGCGCCACCCGTCCTGCAATCACTGGATCACGTCATTGAATTCCGCAGTTCTTCGAGTTCGAACTCGCCGATCGAGTCGGCGTTGGCGACTCACCAAACCGAGCACAAGAACAGTCACAGGTATTTCTTTTCGGATTTCTTTGTCCGTTTCTCATTTTGTGGTACCTTTCGGTTGACACCAGTCCCCTTCGGGGCATGTTGGCGGTGGGAGTTTCTTGGAACAGGGTTGACGGTCGGCAATTCCGATCACGCATAGGTCTCGCCAATTCCAAGGAGTCTCGCCCAAGAAATCATTCGTTCTCGGCACACGCACCGCAGTTGGGGGAGAGTGGACCGGAACCATCACCCTTCACGGCGTGACCACAACATCGGCCCCTGCTCTTGGCGCGATCGCGTTGCTTGGCATGGCTGGTCTCTGCACACGCCGTCGGCGCAACTAACTGGCGTCACTCTCGATTTTCAAATCCCCTCCTTCCCCTTCAATTATTGAAAGGCAATAACCCATGAGTATCTCGAATCGTCTGAACAAACACTTCGTCGCAGCCGCCGCTGCCGTCGCAGTCGCCGGATCCGCAAACGCCGCCATCGTCTACAGCGGCGCTGTGAATCTCGTAGTGACAGACGCGAACGACGGCTGGTACCTCAACGTAGAAACTGGCGCCTACACAAACAATAACGACTCCGGTTGGGACCTCAACTTTTACCCCGGTTACTGGCACAACCTAACGATTTGGACCGACAATTGGGCTGGTGTCCAGAGAGTTTGGGGATCCCCCGATAACACCCACAACAATTTGGCGGCGGGGACAGCGGTTTCTAACATGGCGACATTTGACGGGGTCAGTCACAGCACGGTCGGAAACGGCCCAGGTGAGTGGACTCCAAATTCCACAGGCTTCATCGGAGTGGAGTTCAGGGCCGCCGATTCGCTCACACACTACGGTTGGGTTCGCATGGCAATTGGCGCCAACGCGTTGGATTTCACCATCGTTGACTTCGCCTACGAGAGCACCGCGGGCCAGTACATCAATACTGGCCAAGTTCCCGCTCCAGGTGCCCTCGCCCTCATTGGCCTCGCTGGTCTCTGCACACGCCGTCGGCGCAACTAACTGGCGTCACTCTCTACTTCCAAATCAATTCTGGGGCTTCAGGCTTTCGAGTGGGCTCGTTCTCCGCCCTTTACTGAAAATACACATCTCGCACAGCCCTTCGAGTGCGGGTGAGGGCATCGTTGACGCCCCCGTCCTCAGTGCCCCATGTTGTCTGGCGGGATGATTGACTGGTCGAACCGGCGAACCCGGACGACTACTTTGTCTCGATGCACCCAAACGAACTTTACAAGGAGATCATGGGAATCGAAGCTCCGTGGCATGTGATTGATGTGCGCCTCGATGCACCGACAGCGACGGTCGAAGTCGTTGCCGAGTTTCGCGGCGAGCCGTGCTGCCCGAAGTGCCGCAAGAGGTGCGCGGGCTACGACTCTTGTCGACGAGTCTTTCGCCACCTCGACACATGTCAATACAAGACCCACCTCATCGTCGATGTGCCTCGGATCGAATGCGAAGAGCACGGAGTCCTGCGCATCGACATTTCATGGGCAGAACGGAACACCAGATTCACTGCTCTCTTCGAATGCTTCGTGATCGAATGGTTAAAGGAGGCGAACTTCTCGCCGAAGGCGACGCGACGCTTTCGAAGACGAAGTTTGTCTGGCTTCAGAAGCCCAATAAGATGAAGAGGTCGAGAAGGTTGCTGTTGACGCAGTTGATCCATTCATCGCTGCGCACCGCGCGTGCGTGGGCATTGAAAGAGACCGCATCGAAGTTGTGGCACTACATCAGTGAAACGTGGGCGCGTCGTGCGTGGAACGAATGGATCGGCTGGACGATGAAGTGCAAACTCGAACCGATGATTCGTGCGGCGGCGATGGTGCAGAAACATCTCGACGGAATCATCAACGCGATCTTGCCGAAAACGACCAACGCTCTGGGCGAATCGATGAACGCGAAGATCCAGAAGATCAAGTCGCAGGCATGTGGTTACCGCAATCGGACGCGGTTTCGCAACGCGATCATGTTCCACCTGGGCGGACATGATCTGTACCCACAAACCGCATCAACCCACACGGATTCCTGAAGCCCCATGAAATCATCGGCAACACTTCTCGGTTCAGCACTCTTGACAATCGGCGTCTGTAGCGCCTCAGCAACAGCCGGGTTCAACATGTTCTCCGCGTCCCTGCAGACAGGCGCGGGACAAACTGGAAACTCGAACTACGGGTATTGGGTCTCGCCGAATCCCACCCCTGCGATGTACGACCTCTCCTCCACTTGGACCCTCAATGACCAGTGCGTCTCAAGTGCGAGTTATGCCCTTACGCAGGGTTACGACGGAGTTATGAATGCCGACGCACACGTCAGCCCATGGGTGAGTGGCGCAGCGATCCGATCCTTCGGGGTGGCGCGCCTCAAGTTCCATGTGGTTGACTCGCTCGCCTTGAACTGGAGTCTGATCAACAGCGGTTTAGACGGCGCCACCATTCCTTGGCTTCACAGAGGCAGCATCGAGATTATTGCCGAATTCGAGGACTACGATGAGACCATCTTGGACGTGAATCTAAGCGATGTTGGCTTGTACTCTGGCGGTCTCACTCTGGGAGCCGGCATTTACACGATCGCATTGCAGGCAGACGCGTTTTCCGACTTCCGCGGTTCATTCGAAACCACAGGATCGGTGTCGTTTTCTACCGGCGTCCCTGCTCCTGGCGCGATCGCGTTGCTTGGCCTCTCTGGTCTCGTTGCGAGACGACGCCGCCGCTGACCCCTTCTGCGACAGCTGCATCGACGAACTCATCGGCTTGGTCGCCCCACAGGGGGCGATCAGGCGGATTTTTGATCTGCGGAATCCGGGTGGCTGGTGGCGAACCAGCCACCACTCTTGAAATCGCCGCATTCCCAAGTGATTCCTGCAGTTCTGCGAATCACCGATCGCCTTGCACAGCCGTCGGAGACCAAGAAAGTCAGCCCAATGCACGGTGGAAGAGGCCTTGACCTCAACTCCGCTCGCGCGGCGTCGGCTCCGATGCGGAGCGGGTGACCGGGTCGCTCTCATCGGTCCACCCCTTGTGAGAGTTGGGGGATGGTAGCGC
>CAYHHO010000144.1:0-6284 GCA_964356445.1 uncultured Singulisphaera sp.
CTCGCAGGTCTCAATGCTCACATTGTCTTTGGAAACTGCGATGATCCGGGAGAACTTGCCGAGTACGCGAAGACGATTGGCATCGAGGTGCATCACCCCGTCGGTGAACTCATCGTCGATGGACGCAAACTTGCGTTCACACATGGGGATCGCTCCGTGGACATCACGACTGGACTTTCCACCAGTCCCGACTGGTTGTTTCACGGTCATTCGCATGAGTTTGGCGAGCGCCTCAGCGCAGCCACTCGTGTTGTCAATCCTGGCGCGCTTCACCGTGCGGGAGTGTTCACGGTCGCGCTGGTGGAACCTTCCACCGGAATCCGCAAGTTCATCCCGATCCAGTAGAGGTGGCTGCGCTGAACGGTTCCGCGAGATCGGTCAGAGGGGCGCATGTACGCTTCCCGCATGAAACATAGGCGTCGCAGTCGCCATCGACTCCGCAGTCATCCCCTTGGTTCTGTGCCAGGGTCGATCGAAGCACTTCCTGGAGCGCTTCCACCGACAATCGAACTCTTTGCATGGAATGCCGAGCGTTTTGTCGAGCATCGAGTGAGCTCGTTGAAGGACATTGAAAGACTTCGGGAAGGGCTTCCAACTGTGTGGATCAATGTCGACGGCAGGCAGAGTGGAGCAGCACTTGAAGAGTTCCGCCAGACCTTTGGTATCCATCCGCTGGCACTCGAGGATGTCCAACACCCGACCGAACGCGCGAAAGTCGAAACCTTTGGTTCAGTTCTGTTCGTCGTCGTGCCCATGCCCCGTGAGAGCGAGGGAGAGTTCGACACCGAGCAGCTCTCGATGTTCATTGGGCCGCAGTTCGTCGTTACGATGCAGGAGCACACAGGCGGCGATTGTTTCGACGCGATTCGCCGAAGAATTCGCAGCCACGATGGTCGAATTCGCGACAAGGGCACCCCGTATCTCGGATTCGCGCTCATTGATGAGGTCATCGATAGGTACTTCCCGATCGTCAACACGCTCAGTGAAGTCGTCGACAGGATCGAAGAGGATGTGGTCGAGAGTCGGATGGCTCCGGACATGTATGCGATCCGAAATGCCAAGCACAGCCTGACGAAAGTGCGCCGAGCGCTTTGGCCCATGCGTGACACGTTGACCGCGCTGATGACCATGGAGGCGTGGTTTGATCTCGAGCACCGGATGTTTCTTCGCAACTCCCTCGACCATGTCATGCGGCTCACGGACATGCTCGATTCGGATCGAAACACCGCTTCAGACCTCATGGAACTCTCGATCGCGATCGCCAACGCGAAACTTGGTGAAATCACGAAGGTGCTCACGATGATCGCGACCATCTTCATCCCGATTACTTTCATCGCGGGTGTCTACGGGATGAACTTCGACTTCATGCCGGAACTGCAATGGCGATACGGTTACGCGCTGGCGCTCGTGCTCATGGGGCTCACCAGTTGTGGATTTCTCTACATGTTCTGGAAGCGAGGCTGGTTTCGTGATTCCATGATGTTTCGGACTTCGAGTCCACGGGGCGTAGCCCCAAAACAGCGGGATGTTCCACCCACTTGCATCGCTCGGGAGAATCCCCGATCATGAAGCGGACGCTCCTCGTGGAGGAGCGGGCCACCAGCATGGACCGCACCGAAAAAGGCAAGATCGAATGAACAAGCCAGTCACAATTCCCATGGAACACCAGACCACAACTCGGGCCTCGGACTACTTTGGATCTCTCACCTTCAGCGGCGATGTCATGCTGAAGAGACTTCCACCTGAAGTCTTCATGAATCTCCAACGAACCATGCAGCGGAATCTCTCGTTGGATCGCTCGATTGCGAACACAGTTGCATCGGCGATCAAGGAATGGGCGATCGAGCACGGTGCAACTCACTACTGCCACTGGTTCCAGCCGCTGACTGGATTGACCGCCGAGAAGCACGACGCATTCCTCTCGCCTACAGGCGATGGAGGCGCGATCGAGAAGTTCTCAGGCGACGCGCTGATCCAAGGTGAACCAGACGCTTCGAGTTTTCCCTCTGGCGGAATTCGCGACACGTACGAAGCTCGTGGTTACACGGCGTGGGATGCGACGAGCCCGGTGTTCCTTCTGCGCGCAAGCAACGGAAGCAAGACCCTCTGCATCCCGACGGCATTTGTCTCGTGGACTGGAGAGGCGCTTGACAAGAAGACTCCCCTGCTTCGTTCGATCGATGCCGTCTCCAAGCATGCGCTGCGCCTCGTTCGATTGCTCGGCGATTCGAAGGCGTCCCACGTGATCGCGACACTTGGTTGCGAACAGGAGTACTTCCTGATCGACCGCGAACTCTTCCTGCAGCGCCTCGATCTCGTCGTCTGCGGGCGAACTCTGCTCGGCGCGACACCACCGAAGGGCCAACAACTGGAAGACCACTACTTTGGCGCGATCCCCGAGGCTGTTCTCGCCTACATGACCGAGTGCGAAGAGCGGCTCTTTGAGTTGGGGATTCCAGTCAAGACGCGACATAACGAAGTTGCGCCGGGTCAATACGAACTCGCGCCGACCTTTGAGAATTCCAACGTCGCAGTCGATCACCAGATGACCACGATGCATGTTCTGCGAACAGTCGCTCGCAAGCATGGGCTCGAGTGCCTGCTGCACGAAAAACCCTTCGCGCGCGTGAACGGTTCAGGCAAGCACAACAACTGGTCGCTTTCGACTGACACGGGTGTCAATCTCTTTGATCCACGTGACGATACGCACACCAACATGCAATTCCTGATCTTCCTTGTCGCGGTGATCAGGGCCGTCGATGTACACGCCGACCTGCTCCGGGCGTCGATTGCGACGGCACACAACGACCACCGGCTCGGTGCCAACGAAGCTCCCCCCGCCATCATGTCGATCTATCTCGGCGAGATGCTCACAAGTATTCTCGATCAACTGGAGCGAGGAGAATCGAAAAAATCAGCAAAGACCAGCGAACTCGATCTTGGCGCGAAGACTCTGCCGCAGATTCCACGCCACTCGAGTGATCGCAACCGAACCAGCCCGTTCGCATTTACCGGGAATAAGTTCGAGTTCCGAGCGGTTGGTTCGTCGCAGTCGGTTGCCTGGCCAAACACAGTCCTGAACACAATCATTGCTGAAAGCCTCGATCTCATCGCGACGGATCTTGAGAAGAAGCTTGGGAAGAACCCATCCCCTGCCAAACTTGACGCAACCGTGCGCGGACTCTTGAAAGAACTCGTCAAGTCCCATCGGCGGGTGTGCTTCGACGGGAATGGCTATAGCAGCGAGTGGCACGCGGAAGCCGCCAAGCGCGGGCTTGCAAATTTCCCCTCGACCGCAGAGGCGCTCCCCGCGCTTGCAACCAAGAAAGCAGAAAAGTTGTTTGCGAACTATGGCGTGCTCTCGTCTCGTGAGTTGCACGCACGTTATGAAGTGCAGATGGAGCAGTATTGCAAGATCGTTCAGATCGAAGGTCGGACACTTGCGCAGATCGCGTTGACCCAAGTCCTCCCCGCCGCACTTCGCGCGCAGGGCGAACTCGCCGATGTCGTCGCCAGCACCGAACATGCTGGTGTTCCGTGCCCGGAGAGCGAAGCGGCACTGAGAGACCTCGTTGCTCAGAACGCGGTGCTTCGAAACGCCGCGGCAGAATTGACAGCCGCGAGTGCGAAAGAGATCTCCACGATCGAGAAGCGCGTTCGGCATTTCCGCGACGTCGTGGTTCCGGCGATGGAGCGAGTCCGCGAGGTGAGCGATGCGCTCGAGCGAGTTGTTCCCGCAGACAGTTGGCCGCTCCCGGACTACGCGACCATGCTTCTTGTCCGCTGAGTTTTCCTCTGCGACGAGACCCGTGTTTGGCTCCACGACCTTCACGTCATGTGAGGGTCTTTTCTTGTGCTCTTCCCCTATACTGTTGGGCTCGCAAATCGACATCAGACCAATTGTGATCCACAGAAGGCAAGGAACCCATGAGCACTGCAGCGACCATTGAGAACATCGTTCGAGTCACCGACGCGGGTCCGGCCCTCAAGCGCATCGACATCACGATTCCAAAGGGGAAGGTCGACGAGAAGATCGAGACAGCATTCACCGGATTGGCGCAACAGGCGGTTGTTCCTGGATTTCGCCCTGGTCGAGTCCCACGAGGTCTCCTTGAGAAGCGCTTCGGAGGCGCGGTGCTTCAAGAGGCGCGGCAGCAACTCGTGTCGCAGGCCTATCAGCAGGCGCTTGAATCAAACAAGATTCGGCCGATCGGCCAGCCCGACCTCGCGCAAGGCACAGTCGAATCTGAATTGGTTCGAGGCGAGGACTTCACCCTATCCGTTGAAGTTGAGGTGATGCCGGAGTTCGCGCTTCCCGCGTGGGAAGGAATGCAACTTCGCCGCCCGATTCTTGAAATCGAGCCCAAGCACATCGAGGAGGAGATCGCGCGTCTCTCGTACAGGCTTGGCGTTCCTGCGCAGATCGAAGGGCCGTTCCAACCGCTCGACAGAATGGTCGGCCACGCAATCGTGCGCGTGGATGGTGAGGACAAGGTCTTCTTCGAAACTGCGGATGCGATGACAGTGGTCCCCGCAGAAGATGATGCAGGAAAGGGTCCGTTCCTCGGAGTACTCGTCGATGGACTCGATGCAATCCTCAGTGGCAAGCGCGTCGGTGAAGTCGTGCAAATCAAACTGACTGGTCCCGAGAGTCACGAGATCGTCGAGATTCGAGGCAAGCAGTTGTCGATCGAATACACGATTAAGGCTGCAGAGCGCATCGCTCCTGCGACGCCGGAAGAGATTGCAGCTCGCGTTGGAGTTGAAACAGCGGAGTTGCTCAGTGAAAACCTCAAGGGAGTGCTCGAGCGCCGTCGTGACGATGAGCAACGAAGTGCAATGCGAGACCAGGTTTTCGAGCAACTTTCAGGAATGGTCGACTTCGAACTGCCTGAACGCCTCTCCCAGGCGCAGGTTGAGCGCGACTTGGAGCGGCAGCGGCTCGAGATGCTCTATCGCGGTACGACTGAAGAGCGGGTCGAAAGTCGGCTCGCAGAGATTCGCGCTGCGAGTGCCAACGAGACCCGCCGTCGGCTCAAACTCTTCTTCTTACTTGCGAAGTTGGCCGAGACGCTTGGTGTTGAGGCCACGGAAGGCGAGGTCAACGGTCGGATTGCCGTCATCGCTCGATCGCGCGGCATGCGCCCAGATGCGATGCGCGCCGAACTTGAAAAGTCCAATCGGCTCGGTGAAATCGCTCTCCAGATTCGTGAACACAAGGCAGCGGATCGTGTGATTTCTAAGGCCGTCATCGCAGACGTGCCAGCCACCGACTGGAACGAAGAGGCAAAGGTGAAGGCGCAGAAGAAAGACGTCTCCCCTGCCAAGAGCGCCCCTTCAGCAACCAAGTCATCCGATGAGTCGAAGGGTGATGCTGCGAAAGTCACGAAGGCGAAGGCTGGCAAGGGAAAATCGAAGGACTGACAGCGACGGCAGCGGGCGAAGTGTTCATGCCACAAAGACTTGGACTGCCAGTAGAAATCACTCTTGCGAGCGCCGCTCGTGGAGGTGATGTGGGCGAGTCGATCCTTCCGATACTTGGATGGTTGATGGCACTGGTTCTCGCTGGGGGGATCGTGATCTACTTCGTTCGTCGTTGGATGAAGCACGAGGCTTCCAATCCAGTTGGATTCACGCTAGGCGACCTTCGCGAAATGCTGGAGGCTGGGCTCATCACCGAAGTCGAGTTTCAAGCAGCGAAGGACGCGATGATCGAACAGGTCAAGAAGCACTCAGCGAAGCGTGCTGCGGACAATGTTGCAAACGCCTCCGCGAAGGCGAAGTACACTCAACGAAATGGAGCCTGAGATGTTGCCTCTTCCAAAACGATCAATCTTGCTCGGAGCAAACGACACTGGGAGCGGCGGTCGTCGCGGAGGTCCCCGTGAGCCCGGCATGGGTGGGTCAGGTCCGAGCGGCGGAGGAGGCGGCGGTGGAAGCGCTGGCGGCTCTGGATCCGACGGAGGCTTTCGCGGGAAGAAAGTGACAACCTGCAGCTTCTGCGGGAAAACGAGCCGTGAGGTTGGTCCGATGGTCGAAGGTCCCAACGATGTCTTCGTTTGCGCAAACTGCACAGACCTTTGTCAGAACATCTTCAAACAAGAAAAGCGGCGTGTGACCGGTGCCGCGCCCGCGCTGACTCAGATCCCCTCTCCACGGCAGATCAAGGAATACCTCGATCAGTATGTCATCGATCAAGACCGCGCAAAAAAATCGATGGCGGTCGCTGTGCACAACCACTACAAGCGGCTCACGCAGATTGACAACGCAGATGCACCGGTAGA
>CAYHHO010000145.1:0-6283 GCA_964356445.1 uncultured Singulisphaera sp.
CCCCTACATTGCCACGCGCCACGCGAAAACGCGCGGGTCATCACGCGTTGACTTGGCGGATTGGAATTCACGCGTCGCATTTCTCGTCGCCGACCTGCGGGCACAGCTCCTCGCGGTTCGTCCAGACATCCCTGAAGCGGACATTGCGAACACGAAGGTCACGGCAATTCCAGTGACTGGCCCATTTCAGGTTGCGAGTCGTTGGCGACCTCTCGAGTTTGTTCGCGCACGCTCGAAGTCGGAGGAGGGCGGACGCAGTCGTCCGGCAGGTGCGTTTCAAATTGAGTTCCCTCACGCTGTGAACGGCCCGATCGCTCTCGGCACCAACTCGCACTTCGGCATGGGACTCTTCTTGCCGTTAACACCATGATCCTCCTCGCATCGATCGGTGGCATTCAAGACTTTCTCTTCGATGTTCGCGAAGAGGGTGGTGGGCAAGCGCGATCTCTTCGCTATCGATCGTTTCGCATTCAGCTTCTTACGGAATGTGTAGCGATACGCTTGCTCGAGGCGGCAGGTGTCTCCCGAGACCGGTTGCACTTCTGCGCCGCAGCAAAGGTCGCGATCGACGCAACCGATGTTTCGAGCGGTGCGCGCGATACCGTGCAGGCGACGATCGCAGATCTCGAGGCGCGACTCCTCATGGAGACTCATGGTCGACTTCGGCTCGCGTGCGCCCTTGTGGAATCGTGCGGCACCCTCGCTGAAGCGATGCAGCGAGCAGAACGTGCGTTGCGCCTGTCGAAGTTTCGAGCCTTCGCTCCGTGCGGCGCGAACGATGCATGGAGCGATGCCTCTCTCACGCTTGATGAACCATACGACGCAGACCGCGAAGCCGAACTAGATGCGGCAATGGGGCGCGATCTTGCCGGTGCGAATTGGCTCACATTTGATCGAGAAGAAGGCGAGTGCGACGATGCAGCATCGGCATGTCTTGGATTGCGCGTGCGACTCGATCAGGATGCGCCGAAGCCACGCGCAACGATCGTCTCTTGCAGCAATCTCTCCTCCCCAGAGTCACCGCCAACTGGGCTTCCCGGAACCCTCTTTCATCCCCGAGCAGTCGCGCGGCACATTCCTCGAGACGCTCATGGCAATCCCATCGAATTCGTTGAATTGGCACAGCGATCTCGGGGTGCCCCAATGCTGGGTGTACTCAAGGCGGACGCCGACTCACTGGGCGTCGCAGTCTCGAAAACCATTGCGAGCGGGGGCGCGAGTTCTCTGCGCAAATTCAGCAACGGCCTCGATGGATTCTTTTCAAGGACGCTTGAAGCAGAGAAGCGGTCTGGCGATCCTCGTTGGGCAAGCGTTTACACCATCTTCTCTGGCGGCGATGACATCCTTGCCGTTGGACCGTGGGATTTCATGGTTGACTTTGCGGGACATATGCAGTCGCTCTTCAATAGAGAATTCGGCGCTCGTGCTGCACACCCGCCTTCGCCAATACCACTCACGCTGAGTGCGGCAGTCGCGATTATCAAGCCTCGCTATCCCGTCCACATCGCGGTGCATCAAGTCGAAGAGTCTCTTTTGCTCGCCAAGACGCGGTGCGCGGCTGGCGCATCGACACCGAAAGATCAGTTCGCGGCATTCGGTGATCTTTGGAAGTGGAACGATCATGCGGCCATCGTTCGCGAGGGAAAGCAGCTCTCCGATTGGGTTGACGCTGGAAGTGTTCGTCGCGGTTGGTTGCAAACCATCCTCGAACTGACCCTGCTTCGCCGCGGTGAAGCAGGGTCGCAGTACAAGGACATTCACCCCGCGGCAGCGACGGCCAAGTTGGCGTATCACATCACGCGGAATTGGCCTCGAAATGGTCCTTCCAGAGAGTGGATCGATCAGGTTTCGAGAGACTTTGACAGTGACAGCATGTCGCCACACGTGTCAACAATCGTTCGATACGCACTGCTCGCAACGCGCGGGAAAAATCCAGGAGACGAACAATGAGCTATGGCGAGCGATCACAAGGTCAGGGCAGAGGACCAGCGTCGTATGGACCGCCGGCCAAACAGCGAGTTCATGATGTGTGGATCGATTATCTCAAAGAGGGATACTTCGATGCCGCGGGAAACCTACGCATTGAATATGTGTCGCGTGAACGCGTCGAGCCCCTCATAAAGGAGATGTGCGGGCACAACGGTTTGACGACCCACCAAGTTCGCCGTTACTTCGGGCACTGCAGGTCGATCGAAACACACTTGAAGGCAAAGGGAATGGAGTGGGCACGCGTCTGGCCATTGGTCAAGAAGCTCGACATTTCTGCAGCCGATGGTGCCGCCAAGAGCCCGCCGAAGATTCCAGCACTCTTCCACGACTTCATCCGCTGCAATGTCGCTTCGGTCAAGTCCCAGAAGGATTTCATACAAGGATTCTTGCCTCATTTCGAGGCAGTCCTCGGATTCGGACAAGCACACTTTCGAGAAAGATAGGAACTGGTCAATGAAGAAAATCAATCACTACATTTTGACAGGCGAGATCGAACTGCTCTCGGGCATGCGTATCGGTGGATCGGATGACATGTTGCAGATCGGCGGCACCGACCTGACCTGCATCAAGGATCCGGGGACGGGCCTCCCCTATATCCCAGGCTCTTCGATCAAAGGGCGTATGCGATCGGGGCTGGAGAAGCGGCTCGGGAAAAGAGGCAAGAATCAGGGCGATCCGTGTGGTTGCGCAGAAGAGAGTTGTCCAGTCTGTCGCATCTTCGGACCTCACATGAACACAAGGCACACACTTGGGCCGACCCGCATCATTGTCCGCGATGCTCATCTGGTTGGTGATGGGTCGTTCGCGGTCGAGAACAAGACAGAATCCATTAATAACCGAATGACTGGAGCGGCAGCGCATCCACGCACCGTCGAACGCGTTGCAACAGGCGCCAAGTTTGGTTTCGAGATTGCGATTCAGGAATACGACATTGACACGAGGTTCTCTTACACAGATGCCGACGGTCAAACTGTTCAAGGCGGTGAGGCACTGAAAGAAGTGATCGATCATGCACTCGGAGAAATGGAAGAGATCGGCATCGGCGCTGGCACTGGAAAGGGATACGGGCAGATCAAGATCTGCTGTGAAGACTTCGTGAAGAGCGAGCGACGGCGGATTCGTTCCAAGTGAATCTTTATCAGATCAAACTTCGCCCTCGATCGCCGTGGCGAACACCTTGGCAAGCCGACACGCTCGTTGGTGCGCTGTGCTCCACGTGCGCTCGTTGCTTCGGAGCCGACGCACTTCGGTCGAAGTTGATTGATCCGATGAGAGCTGGTCGTCCACCATTCGTATTGTCGGATGCATTCCCGGGGGATCTCTTGCCTATTCCATCAATCCTCCGCCTCGGAGAAGTGCCCGTAGGGGTCGATGTGAAGGCGTTCAAGCGAGCAAAGTGGATTTCATCAGGGGACTTTCGCAAGGCATGTTTGGGTGACCCGCTCCCGCGCGATGCATACCTTCCGGATCCGACTTTGTGCGAAGTCAGCCGTCACAACGCACTGTCTCGCACTTCAGGCGGTTCGCTTGAGAGTGGGGGGCTGTTCGGACGCACCGACACGACGCTCACGCGTGACACACAGACGCTGACGGTCTACTTTCGATCGATCGACGAGCCGTCGACAGAATTGCTCTTCGATCTCATGCATGAACTCTCACTCACCGGGTTTGGCGCGGACATCGCCACAGGACGTGGCCAATTCGACATCGTCGAAGATCCTTCCATCGCAATCGAACTCGATCAAGCCGTTCCAGAAGCCAATGGCGTTGTCGTCCTTTCGACGTGTCAGCCTGCGCCGAGTGACACCACACATGGCTGCTGGGAAACATTTCCCAAGTTCGGAAAGGTTGGTCCAGGGCTTGGTCTCACGGATGTCCGGAAGAACACTCTGGTGATGCTGCGTCCAGGCGCGTGCTTTGTGTCGAGCACAAATCGATCGTTCTTCGGACATGCGATTCCGATGGATCGGATTCTCAGGCGCGAGGCGCATGAAGTTCTCAAGTCTCAAGCGATCGAGATCGTCCATTCCGCCTTTGGCTTGACCGTGCCCGCGCGGCTCGATCTGGACTTGTTGCAATGACCCACACATTCCTCATCTGCTCGGTTGGAGGATCCGCTGCCGCTATAGTCGCGAGCCTTCAACACTGGAAACCAGCGAAGGTCAACTTTGTCGTTTCAGCCAATACTCGCGAGATCGCTGAGCAGGTATGCCGTGAATACGCGCAGGCCGGAGGGCACCTCCCGCCGGGGTGCGTCGACTTCGTCCAAATCGAGGACCCGGAAACCTTGTCGTGCGTCGTCGATTCGGTTCGAGATGTGGCTAGGAATGTCCACGAGTGGACGGCGCGCGGGGAGTCCTATTGTGTGGCAGCCGATTTCACTGGAGGAACCAAGTGCATGTCGGTCGGACTCGCGCTCGTTGCCCGTCGCTGGCCGTGTAGTTTCTCATATGTCGGTGGATCCCAGCGCGGCACGGGCGGCGTTGGAACAGTCGAATCGGGATCAGAGCATGCCAGGTCTTGGGGGAATCCTTGGGAAGTCCTTGGTTATCAAACAGTCGAAGAGGCGGTCACCATCTTCAACTCCGGCGGTTACGCTGCCGCTGCTGATCTGACCAAGAATGCATTGACGAATCTTCGGCCGGGATCAGTAAAGAGAGAACTTGTTGCACTCAATCATGCGATCGAAGGATATGCAGCGTGGGATCGGTTTGACCATAAGGCTGCCAGCAACCACTTCGGCCACTCACTAAGTTGCGAGAATGATCTCAGTGCGATTTTTTGCCAGGATGTGCCTCTACTCGTTGCGGAGATCAAAAAAGGTCAGGCCACTTGTCAGAAACTGGACGAAAGCAGCGGGCCCACATGGCACTTGGTCGATGACCTACTGCACAATTCGCAGCGCCGCGCGGGCGAGCAGCGTTTCGATGATGCGACAGCGCGCATGTACCGTGCATGCGAAGCGATTGCCCAAGTGCGACTTCGCGAGCAGCATCAGATTCCGAATACAAGCACAGTTTCAATTGCTCAAGTGCCAATGGCTCTCCAGGATCAATGGGGACCACAAATCAAGAGCGGATTCGTGAGCATCGGACTTCAGCAAGCCTTCAAACTGCTGGAGTCCATCGGTGACGACCTTGGAAAACTATTCAACGAACTTGGATTGGGGCATGCTGAGAGTTCACCCTTGGTTGCGCGCAACAGTTCCATTCTTGCGCACGGATTCAAGCCAGTCTCGAAGGGTTGTTATGATCAACTTCAGAAGAAGGTGTTGCAACTTCGGGGAAGTGAGTTCGTGCAACGCGATGAGTGGCGGCTTCCGAAAGTCCGATAGTGTTGTGGATCTTTGACAATCAGTCCTGCGAGCGTGGGGGTGATGCAGGGGGGTCCTGCTCGCGCTCGCCACGCAGAAATATGCGTGAATTACAGCCATTTTTCCGTCCGAATCCTTCCGCCAGGGCAGTTCGTTTTTCGAAATTTCGGTCACGCTCGCAATCGCCACCGCAAGGAGAGCGATTGCAAGGACTTAGGAGCGTGGCCTCTCCGCGGTTTTAAAACCGCGGCCCCATTGAAGCGAAGGTGTGCTTTTCCGATCATTTTTTCCCTTTCAACTCTCCGCGGTTTTAAAACCGCGGCCCCATTGAAGCGCCTCAACGATTGGCTGACCACGCTTGAACTCATGCTCTCCGCGGTTTTAAAACCGCGGCCCCATTGAAGCCTCTGGTGCGTAGTTCCAGTTCTTGACCCACAGGGACTCTCCGCGGTTTTAAAACCGCGGCCCCATTGAAGCATTGCAGTGGAAACGAGCAACCGAAGATCTCAAGCGCTCTCCGCGGTTTTAAAACCGCGGCCCCATTGAAGCGGCAGCGTCCCACATTCCGTGTTCGGGAGGACGAACCCTCTCCGCGGTTTTAAAACCGCGGCCCCATTGAAGCGCGTTGGCACGGTACTGACGCGGGAGCGCGTAGACCGCTCTCCGCGGTTTTAAAACCGCGGCCCCATTGAAGCCGACAGACGCAACGCGACAGCGAGCGCAAGGTCGCCTCTCCGCGGTTTTAAAACCGCGGCCCCATTGAAGCACTGAACTTGTTTTGAAACGAGCAAGAGAACGCTTCTCTCCGCGGTTTTAAAACCGCGGCCCCATTGAAGCATTGTGTCTCCAAACGAGGCGAGAGGCGGCGACATCCCTCTCCGCGGTTTTAAAACCGCGGCCCCATTGAAGCCGCGTACTCTTGCGCTTGGTCCTCGAGCCACTCCTCTCTCCGCGGTTTTAAAACCGCGGCCCCATTGAAGC
>CAYHHO010000146.1:0-6238 GCA_964356445.1 uncultured Singulisphaera sp.
GGTGACACACTGAAGTCCACGGCAGTTGCGCGAGGACTTCGTGTCCGTGAATACCTCCCTGTCGGCGAGATGATTCCGGGAATGGCGTACCTCGTGCGCCGGCTTCTCGAAAACACCAGCAATGAGAGTTGGCTGAGGTCTGGGTTCTCGGAGGGAGCGGAGACTGGCGTGCTCGTCGCGAGCCCGCATCGTGCTACGGGAGTCGGCTCACTTTGCGACAACGGACGGATGCGACTTGACCGAGCACAGGAGCGACACGCGTTGAGTCGGTGGCGTCCAGACATCGGCGATGGGCGCCCCTTTTTCAGCGAGAGCATTCGAGACTTTTCCAACCAGGAGGAGCGCGAGGCGTTTGCACGCGCCGTGCAGCAGTCCAGCGTGCCGGTCGTTGCCAATGATTCCACAATCGAATCGGCGAATGCAACCGTGCTTCGAATGCATGAGGGCTTCCACTCGTGGCGAGACACCCCACTTGTGGATCGCGCCGCGGTGCTCGTCCGCGCCGCGCAGACGATGAGGACCAGACGCGACGAACTTTGCGGTGTTCTGATTCGCGAAGCCGGAAAGACGTGGCGCGAAGCGGACGGCGAGATCTGCGAAGCGATCGATTTCTGCGAGTACTACGCGCGCGAGGCTGCGAGCCTCTTCGATCCACGGAGGCTCGGTCAATTCACTGGGGAGTTGAACGAGGAGTGGTTTCAGCCGCGTGGAGTTGCGGTCATCATCAGCCCCTGGAACTTCCCACTGGCAATTTGCTGCGGGATGACGGTGGCTGCCCTCGTCACAGGCAACACCGTCATCGTGAAACCTGCCGAGCAAACTCCCGCCATCGCAAAGGTGCTCTGTGAGATCCTCTGGAACGCCGGCGCACCCAAGAGCGCACTGGCGTTTCTTCCCGGACGCGGCGAAACAGTTGGTGCCGCGCTCGTGCGCGATCCTCGCGTCGCGATGATCGCATTTACCGGCTCGAAAGGTGTTGGACTCGACATCATCGAGGCAGCTGGGCGGACGGCGTCTGATCAAGAGGGCGTCAAGCGCGTTGTATGTGAGATGGGCGGCAAGAATGCCATCATCGTCGACGAGAGCGCAGATTTGGATGAGGCTGTCCTCGGCGTTCGTCAGTCTGCCTTCGGATTCGCTGGGCAGAAGTGCTCAGCATGCAGTCGGGTCATCGTCGTCGGCAGCGCGCACGATGTGTTCCTGCACCGACTGGTGGAGTCAACTCGCACTCTGACGCTGGGCGATCCACTGCTGCCAGGAACAGATGTCGGTCCAGTCATTGACTCGGAAGCCGCGGAGAAAATTCGCCAGTACATCTCCATTGGATCGAAGGAGGGGCGGCTTGAACTTCAGCTCGAAGTCCCTCATGTGGCTCATGTGGCTCATGTGGCTCATGTGGCTCATGGCATCGAGCAGCGCGTCGGGAAACCTTTCGTTGGACCGACGATTATCTCGGGAATTCAACCACATCACCGGCTTGCTCATGAGGAGATCTTCGGTCCAGTCCTCGCTGTGATGTATGCAAAGGACTTCGACGAGGCGCTGCAGATCGCAAACGCAACCCGGTACAAACTGACTGGTGGTCTCTACACCAGGCGCCCCTCTCACCTCGCAAAGGCGCGGCGCGACTTTCGCGTCGGGAATCTCTACCTCAATCGCGCCATCACCGGTGCGCTCGTCGGGAGGCAGCCCTTCGGCGGCTTTGGCATGAGCGGCGTCGGGAGCAAGGCCGGCGGAGCGCAGTACCTGCACCAGTTCGTGGAACCAAGATCCGTTTGCGAGAACACGATGCGGCGCGGTTTCGCGCCCGGGCTCGACGAGTCTGCGCCGCCGAACGCCACTGCTTAGCCAGACGTAAGTGTCGAGCGAAGCGTCGGGGCGTCGCAAAGCGGGGAGTGCGTCGTAGGTCGTCGGTGCGTAGTGAAGCGTCAGCGCGGCGCTCTGCGTATGAGCGAACGATTCGTGATGCCGAGGTTGACCAAGAACTACCTCGCCGCCAACCCTCGGTACTGAAGTGCTTCCGAGATGGATACCGCGTTCACCTCCGACTCTCCAGCCAAGTCGGCGATCGTTCGCGCGACGCGCCGAATCTTGTCGTAAGAACGCGCGCTCAGTGAGAGTTCCTCCAACCCTCGGATCAACAATTCCCCTGCTGCGCCGTCAATCTTGCAATGCTGGTCAAGCTCGCGCGCAGACAGCCTCGCGTTGGGTGCAGGACCCTGCCTCTGGAGCGCGCGTGCGCGCGCTGTGATCACCTGCGCTCGCATCGACGAACTCTCGATCCCTGGTTTCGCGCGCGAGAGTTCGCGTGCGCTGAGCCGCCGGACCTCGATGTGAAGGTCGATGCGGTCGAGGATGGGTGCCGAAACGCGCCCGAGATACTCCGACATCATGCGCGCACCACCCGCGCCGCAAACTCGGTCACCCCGCGCCGTCGGATTCATCGCTGCGACCAGCATCGCCATCGCGGGCCAACGAACCGATCCGTTTGCCCGCGCGATGGAGACTTCACCACCCTCGAGTGGTTCTCGCAGTGCTTCGAGCACATCCCTTCGAAACTCTGGAAGTTCGTCGAGAAAGAGAATCCCATGATGCGCCAGGGTGATCTCGCCCGGACGCCCAGAGGGACCTCCACCAACGATCGCAACCGCACTTGCACCATGATGCGGCGCACGCACGGGCCGTGGAATGTGAAGTCTGCCGTTTGAGTTTCTACTGACTTGCGAAAACTCGCGCAGCCCTACGCACGATCCGATTCGCATGACCTCAAGCGCTTCCTCAGGCTGGAGCGGTGGCAGGATCCCAGCGAGCGCGCGCGCAAGCATCGTCTTACCGCACCCCGCAGGACCAAGCATCAGCGCATTGTGCCCGCCTGCGGCTGCGATCAGCATCGCGCGCTTGGCGATCGCTTGCCCCTTGATGTCGCGAAAGTCGACTGGAGCGAGATTTGGGTACAAGAGGTCTGAGTCCACCGACGGCACATCCTGCGGCAGCCCCGCACCTTCGGCAGCCAAGGGTTCGCTTGGCTGAACAGCTGGTGCGCCCTCCCCCCGAAAAAATTGCACGACTTCAAGTAACGATGCCGCGCCGATGACCGCGACATCCGGAACCAGCGACGCTTCAAGCGCATTCTCGACAGGCACGATGATCCCTCTCCCAGCCCCGCGCGCAAGCAGCGCTGCACTCACGGCTCCACGAATTGGTCTCAACCTCCCATCGAGCGCCAGTTCTCCCGCACAGAGCCACTTTTCTGGTGCGGGTGGATCACCTCGCTTCGGTTCCGCAGTCCCCGACGCGAGCAACAAACCAAGCGCGATGGGGAGGTCATAGACAGCGCCCTCCTTTCGCGTCCCAGCGGGAGCGAGATTGACCACAACATGATGGCGTGGAACCTCGAAGCCAGACGCCTCGATCGCTCTGCGAATTCGTTCGACCGATTCTCGAATCGCAGCATCCGGCAATCCAACAACGCAAATCTGCGGTAGTCCGTGCGGCGAGAGGTGCACTTCGACTTCGCACGGAAGCGCGTCGATTCCGCGCATCATGAACGCATGAACGAGTGCCTGCATGACGCGCACCCTATTGCAGCGCGCGACTAGTTCCGCAAAGCCGCCCGTTTTTCTCTATCGTTGCTTGACTCGCTTGCGAACCAGACTGACCATCGCCCCACATTGGAATCATCATGGACCCCTCCACGCTCGTCATCACGATCCTCATCGGCGCGGTTGGTGGTTTCTTCGGCGGACTCTTCGGAATCGGCGGCGGAACGGTCATCATCCCTCTCCTGACGATTGCCCAAGGAAGCAATCCACATCTCTATGAAGCTGCGAGTTTCGTCATCAGCGCAGTCGTCAGCCTCGGGAGCATCCCACGCCATATCCGCGCACGCGCGATCGAGTGGAGATTCGCGGCGCGCACGCTCCCATTTTCGGTGACGATGGTCGGCTGCGGCATCGCCATCGGGCTTGCGCTCCCAAACCCCATCTGGCTCGAACGACTCTTCGCTGCGTTCCTCGCGTACGTCGCGGTCGCTGAAATCGTCCGTCGAGTGAGGCACCACCGACTCTCGCATGAATCAATCCAACGCCCGCCTCGCACGGGTTGGTGGCGAGCAGGACTCGTCGGCACGGCCATGGGAACGCTCTCTGGTCTGCTGGGGATCGGAGGCGGAGTCATCGCCGTTCCAGTCATGCACGCGGTCAATGGGTTCAATTTGCGAGTCGCGATCGCGACGAGCGCGTGCCTCGTTCTTCCGACCGTCATCGTCGGTGCAATCGTGAAGTATGCAACGCTCTCTTACGCGACAACTCCCGATGGTGCCGTGATTCACCTCGACTCGGCCCTTTGGCTTGCTGCAGCACTCGCCCCCGGAGCGTTCATCGGCGCCAACCTCGGAGCCGCCGCCGTTCACAAACTTCCCGTCAAACATGTCTCGATTGCATTCGCGTGTTTGTGCGCGATCCTTGCACTCCGAATGGCGGGAGTTTGGCGATGACTGATCTGCCGACACAGCACACGACTCCCCACACCACGCGACGCAACATTGCGATCGTCCTCGCAGGACTTTGGATCGCAGCCCCTGCCCTCCTCGGCGTGCTCCTCCTGACAGAACTCGGCGGAGTCGGAGATTGGCTGCGCGCACGACCGGACACGGGCATCTACATATTCGTCGCTGTGTTTGCATGCACCACCGGACTCGGCCTTCTGCCACCCTACGCCCAAGCAGTTCTCGGTGGCTGGGTCTTCGGTGCAGTCACTGGAACGAGCGCAGTCATGTGTGGACTCATCGGCGGTGCGACGATCGGGCTTCTCGTGGCTCGGCTGGTAAGCGGACGGGCCATCATTTCGATCCTCGACCGCAATCCGCGCGCGAAGGTCATCCGTGAAGCGCTGGTGGAATCAAACCAGAAGCACACGATGGTGCTCATCACGTTGCTGCGCCTACCGCCGAGTTCACCATTTGCGAGCGCGAATCTTGCGATGGGCGCTGCTGGAGTCCGACTGCTGCCACTTCTTGGTGGAACTCTCGTCGGAATGCTGCCACGAACTGCCGCGCTTTGCACCGCTGCCGCTGCAGCAGCAGCGACAGGAGCGACGGACTTTCAATCTCTCGTGGCAAAGCAGAGTTGGATCTGGATCTTGGCTGGCATTGCGGGGCTCCTCATTGCGTTTTCCATCATCGCTGTCGTCGCGCGCAGAGCACTCGCGAAGGCGGGACTTGGAAAAGTGCTCACGCCGCAACCTTGATCGAACCGTCGGTGACGCGCGCTGAACTGCGCTGCGGAATCGAGCCCCAGGCGAGTTCCGCAGGCGACCGACGGCGCTTGTGTCGCATCTTTACTGAGTGGTTTGTGTCGGTCGCCGAGGACTGTCTGAGTCCTTGGGGTTGCATTCCGCAGCGCAGCACGTCGTGTGTTTCAGGTGCAGGAGCGTTTCGTCAGGGTGAAACCAGCGGCGTCTGCGGCTCCGATGGGGCTGGCGCTCGCGGCCGAACTTGGACCCCCGAAAACTGCGCCGAACTCTCGAGCGCCGCGGGGGCAAGCAATCCGTTCGGATCGGCCTCACTGCTGCTCGCCGTCACACCTGGGATCACGACATTCGCGTCAGGGACTTGCGCAAGGCGCGCATCGATCTCGCCAAAGAAATGATCCGCCTGCTTCCAGAAATTCTGCGACGGAAACTTCGAACGAGAATCGATCGACACGATCGGCACGCGATCCTCAGCGTCAACCCGAATTGACAGAGCCCAAGTTTCGCATTCTCTTCGAAGCGCTCCACCAGGCGGCGCGTAGTCCCGCTTGAGTTCGCGATAGATCTCGATTCGCCCATCGGACGCATCTTCGAAAACGGCGTTCTCCGCGACGAACCATTCGGAGTACTTCGGCTGGCGCGCAGCGCCGACCGTTGCGTTCCAAAGGGCATCTCGATTGACACCGGGATAATCACGGGTCGCCATCGCACAGCCAGCCACTCCAATTGTCGAAAGGCACGCGATGAGCAAGAGCAGGAACACCTTGAGAGAGCCCACCGATCGAGTGGTTCCAAACGCAGTGCGGTCCAACCCACGACTGGACTCGGTCTCACTCCACAAAGTTCGCATTCGAAAAAACTTTCTGCACATCATCGTGCTCTTCGAGCGCTTCGATCAGTTGCGTCACCAACGCCGCACCAGTGCCGGTGACGTCAATCGTCGAGGAGGGTATCCACATGATCTGCGCTTCGGCGGCAGGAGTCCCCG
>CAYHHO010000147.1:0-6117 GCA_964356445.1 uncultured Singulisphaera sp.
ACGCTTGCCGGCTCCGCAACTCGCGCGGGAGGTCTTTCGACGGGCCACACGGTTTCCGAAGTTCGGATCTGCGTGGTGAGCACCCCCTTGAAATGGTGGGTTAGTGTCGTTTTTCGACACTAACCCACCATTTCAAGGCGTCCCTCGTCGCGCCCGTTCGAATCGTGTCGTTCGTTTACAACGTGGCGTCCTTTCTCAGACGTGCTCGTTCGCCGGCTGCGCGGCGGAATCAAGCCCTAGGCGAGTTCCGCAGGCGACCGACGGCGCGGGCGATGAATCTTTGCTTGGTGATTGGGTTCGGTCGCCGAGGACTGTCTGAGTCCTGGGGTTTGCACTGCGCCGCGCAGCTCGCTGTTGGCCTCAAGCGCAACGGCTTCGCCACAGCGTGCTAACGCAGCGATAATCCAGCGCTCTCAGGCGTATTCAAGTCGACCCGTGCGCGAATCACCGCACCGCCAGCCGTGACGCTGACTCGCGCATGCAGCATCACACCTGCTCGGTGCAGCACGGCAGCTTCACGCGCATCATCGAGCAGCATGTGTTCGACGACGCGCACCTCGCTTGCACCGAGCGTCGCACATGCCGCACACAGAAGCATCCAGTTTGCGCGCGCCCATCCCGTTGCGACTCGCAGTGGATTCGCGGCCGAACTGGGTTCGACCAAGTGAAGTGTGCCACTGGTGTCAATCGCCAATCGCACCGAAGTCGCATCCGGGCAGCGAAATGCCAACGCCGTCCATTCGCCGAAGTACGTCTGGATGATGTCGATATCGGCGCTGGATTCTTTGCGTGCACTCTCCTGCGGTGCGGCGACTGAATTCCCGCTCGAAACACGCGCAGGAGTTTCGAAAGTCGGCGCTCTCGCTTCGGCAACTGGCCTCGTCTGAGCACGGTCACGTTCTCCGTATCGCTTCGAACTCCCCTGCATCGCAAGTCCAATCAATTCGAGCGCTGCAGCCGCGTCGAGCGAACCGAGCATCGCCAACGGGATGGGACCCGTCGACTCGACACGATCAACCCGAGGCGAGTGCGAGCCCATCTTGAGCCGAAGGTCGAGAGCGCGCTCCCTGCTCCAAGAAGTGAGCGAATCAAACGCTGCTTGCGCTGACGTCTCGAGCGATCCGACGAACGCGAGTCCAACTTCCCGCGCCGGCCCACCGAGTGCACTGCACGCCTGCGCGATCGATTCAAGAGTGCGCTTCGCAGCAGCGATTGCGGTTTCATCGGTGCCGCTCAAGAGCACGAGCGGGCAACCAGACTGCACGAACGCCGCTGGATCGCTCTGCGCATCGGCGCAGACGATCCACGACTGCGCGAACGCGCTGGCTCGCTCGAGCCATGCGCCGCCATCGACAGGAAGTGCGCGCCCCTGAGCGCGATAAATTTCGCCGCGACTTGCGGCACCATCGAGCCGAATCAACGCAAGGGGTCCGGTGGCCTTCGCCTGCTGATCCGCGTACTGCGAAATCCAGATTCCGGAGAGCGTCGGGACATTTCCAACGATAAGAAGCGTCGGCAACCCACCCGACAACGCGGGCGCTCTCGGCGCAGAGGAATCACCGAGGAATGCGGCCGTCAATCCACTGAAGTCGTCGGCGGCGCGTGTCATACGGCTTGGTCCAACTTGTTCGCGCGCAAGCGCTGCGCAACTTCGCCAAGCCTTCCCTCGCCAGTACGCGCGGGGGACACGAGCGGCGACAAGGGAGGTTCTAGTTCGACCAGCGGTGGCTCAACGGACCGCGTGTTCGTGCGAGGAGCTGCGAGTTGCGCCATCACCCTCGCATCGGGATCCATGGCATCACTTCCGGCAGGTACGCCGCCAGCGCGCTGCACGACTGGCGACTGAGCTGAGATCCACTCTGCAAGACGCTCGAAGTCCTTTCGCGCATCGGAAGTCGGCGCATACTCGGTCACAGGCTGCCCAAACCCTGCGGCTTCGCGAAGGACATCGTGTTCTCGAATCGTCGCAGGCACCACATCAGTTGAAAATGTACGGTCGATCGATGCAAGAATGTCCTGCGAAATGCGCGAACCCTCGCGAACAAGCGTAGGGAGAACGCGAATCGCGATCGGCCTGCGAAGCCTGTCGGCAACCGCGCGAATCGTGGCGACCTGCCGCTCCGCAGCTCGAAGCGCGAAGTAGCCGGTTTCGATCGGGATGATCGCCTCATCGCATGCTCGAAGCGCATTGAAAACAAGGAGCCCGATGTGCGGCGGACAGTCGATGACGCACCACTCAAACTTTGGGCTCACGCGGTCGAGCAGATTCGAGAGTCGTCGATCTCGATCGGGTGCGTTTGCGAGAGGTCCATCCGGCGCCTCGATCAGCGCGAGGTTGACGGTGCACGGTGCCAGCACCAATCCTGGCGCGGGTTCCCAGAAGAGCCCGTCATCAAGCAGCGCGGTCCCACTTCCTTGCCGCAGCGCATCTTCGATGCCGACCTCGATACGAGTGCTGGCGACCCCAAGCGCAAGCCCGCAGTGTCCTTGCGGATCGAGGTCTATCAACAGGGTCCGTTGCTTGCGCGCAGCAAAGACTGCAGCGAGGTTGACCGCGGTCGTGGTCTTACCACTTCCACCTTTCTGGTTCACGACGGCAATGACTCGCATCCTGCCTCAAGATCGACTGACTCCCCCACTTCGCTTGAGGCTTCGCATCGAGAGCACGCGCTCCCCGATCGACTCGTAGGCTCGGGCACGGCCCGCCCTCCACCCGAGTCAGGGCGACTCTGACGCTCCGACGGTCCGGAGCCCAAGTCTTAGCAACTGCGGATCCGCGCTTGAGACCACGTCGGCGCCGCCAGTTCCGCGGGGAAGGATCAGTGTGAGCGCTCCGCCAGCCCGCTTTTTGTCGAATCCAGCAGCATTTTCGAGGGATTCGATCGAGATCCTTCGCGGCAACCTTGTCGGAAGCCCAAGTTGCTCAAGGCGCGCGGCGACGGCCTTGGCTTGGTCAACGGTCATGCGCCCAGCCGCAACCGATGCCGAAGCTGCAGCGACAAGCCCTATTGCAACCGCCTCGCCGTGGAGCAGTTCCTCGGCGCACTGGCTTTCGATCGCATGAGCGAATGTGTGACCAAGATTGAGCAGCATTCGCTTGTCGGACTCGCGAGGATCCGCAGCGACGATCTCCAGTTTGACAGCTGCTGCGCGCGCGACCAGATCGATCAGCCGCCATTGATGGACGGGCTGTGGGTCCGCAAAGTGGGCTGCAGCTTCGCTGAGATGCGCGTCAATGGAGGGATCCGCGAGCATCGCGTGCTTGAAGCACTCAGCGAGTCCCGCCCGAAAATGGCGCTGCGAGAGCGTCGTCAGCGTCATGACATCCGCGAACACTGCCGAGGGAGACCAGAATGCGCCCGCGAGGTTCTTGCCGAGCGCATGCGCGCCAACGGGAAGGTTTATGCCTGTCTTGCCACCGAGCGCCGCATCGACCATTCCAAGAAGCGTGGTGGGAACCGCGACCCACTTGATTCCACGCATGTAGCTCGCCGCCGCAAACCCTGCGAGATCCGTGGTGATTCCTCCGCCGACGGCCACGATCAACCCCTGCCGATCAAGCCCTGCTTGCACCGCTTCATCGAGGATCTTGGCCCAACTCTGTGCAGATTTCTGCGATTCGGTCGCGGTGATCGAGACATGCCTCACACTCACGGTGTTCGACTGCAACCCGGTCCATGACCGCGCGACGATCTCACCCCAAGTATCTCGAATCGTGCAATCTGACACGATCAAAATCCCAGATGGATCCTTCCCACCTCGAAGGGATCGCACGTGCGACGCGAGGGATTCGAGGATGCCACTTCCGATGACGACTGGTGCAGTCTCACTGCCCATTCGATGAACGAGTTCGCGCGTCATGGTCTCACCTCGGCAGAGCAAGCGCCCGAACGATGTGCTCGCGCGCGATCTGCCACAGCGTGAATTCGATTCACTGCGCGCGCAGCGGACCGCTTGGAAAGAACTCGCACGCCGATCCACGCTGCCACGATCACGACGACCGCTCCAGCAGCGATCCACGCCGATGGCGCTTCGCGGGTAGATCCAAACGAGCCCACCTGCCCTAAGAGAACGCTCGATTTGTCGATTGCAACTCCGATCACGGCGGGATATTCGCGCATGGTGCCTTGGCGATCTTGGAGTCGAATCGATCCAACATCGCGCGCAAGGACTGAGACTTGCGATCCGACCGTTCTTCCTGGGTCACGCAAGACATAGACGGCAATCGGATCTTTGCCGAGTGGCCGAACGAACCACTCAAAGCCACCTTCATGAATCGCACCGAGCGGTGTCGCTTGCTCGAGTTTTCCAGTGACTTGTACCCAAGCGCCCAGAGGGATTGCCCCCCACTGCGGTTGCGTGATAACAGGTAATCGCGCGACTTCCGTCGCCGACAAAGACCCTCCGGGAATTGACTTCGAAACGTCGCTCCAGATCAGTTCAAATCGCTCGCTGGGCCAATCAACACTTCCGCGAAGCAATTGCGATGGCGGTGGCGATTGCGATTGCGATGGCGACGAGATCACCCGACCACTTTACGGGCAGAGTCCCCAACCCGACAGCAGCACAGAGAGATCGCTCCCGTCGACATAGCCATCGCCGTTGACATCGCCCGCGGTGCTCCCCCAACCCGAGAGAAGGATTGAGAGGTCGAGCCCGCCAACTTCGCCATCATCGTTGAGATCTGGTGGGCATGGTGGTGGCGGAGTCTCCTGAATCTCAAACGCGCCCATGTCCACGATCGGCGCGGTGCCGACACCCGTATCGGGCACCGCCGCGATGTTGACTCGACGAGCGAGCCCATCGCGGTCAACCACAACACCAGTTGGGATCAGCGTGTTGCTGCCGGCATCGATGGCGGGTGAAGTGAGTTGCAGGTGCAAGTCACCAGCCGCTGCATTGATAAAGAGTGGGTCGCTACTGAGATTGCCAGTGCCTGCTGCTCCACCTTGCACGAGGCTGTAACTCACCGTGTTCGTTCCACCGGCTGCGGTGACCTGATTATTCGCGGTCGCGCCACCCGATCCTGTGTTCCCCCACAAGATGCAGTTGGCAATGTTTGCACTACCGCTGGTGTTGTAGACGCCTCCACCGGAAACCCCTGTTGTCGTGTTGCCGACGAATGTCGAGTCCCGAATCGTGACTGTCGATGTGGTACCGATCCACACCGCACCACCCGAGTTCGAGGTCGTCGCCTTGTTGAGGCGGAAGACACAATTGGTGATCGTCGTCTGCGACGACCCGTACGACTCGATCGCTCCGGCTCGCGCTGCCTGATTGTTCGTAAATGCGCACTGCTCCCAGCGCACGGTTGTTGCATTCGTGTCGAACGCGCCGCCGTACGAACCGCCGACGTTGTCGGTGAACTCGCAGTATTGGAAAGTCCCCTGCGCCTGATAGATGTAGCCCGCGCCACCGCCGAATGTGCAGCGGTTGCCGATGAACTTGCAGTTTCGAATCGTCGGATTCCCGCTCGTCAGAATCAGAATCCCGCCGCCCTTGTCGTAGTTGGATGCAGTCGCTCCGTTGGCGTATCCACCCACAACGCGAAACCCATCGAGAATTGCTGTGTTGAGAACGCTGCTGCCAACCACCACGTGGTAGGAGTTGTCGGACATGTTTGCGACAGTCCCGTTGTCGTTGCCGGTGAGGTCGCCAGTCAGAGTCGTGACGTTTGCGGCAAAGTCGCGCTGGGCAAGCGTCGTTTCAGTTCCCGCGAATCCGCCGTACACGGCGACACCAGATTTCATCGTGTGCCAGATCGTCCTCGTCGCTGTGGTCGTCGGCTTGTACGTCCCGGCCTTCACCCACACTTGGTCCCCGGACACCGCTGCAGTCATCGCGGTCGCGACTGCGGTCGGTCCGTAGTAGGCGTTCGACCACGATGTGCCATTGTTCGATCCTGTCGTGAGCGATCCATCAACATAACGAATAGCCCCCAGCGCAGAACTGGATGTGAACGACAGAATGGCGAGCGCGAGCGCACCGAGTTTGGAGTAGTTCATGAGACCCCCCAACCTACCCCCAAAGGGGGGAAAAGCAATTCTCTATCTGCAAATGAGCCCAATGGGATTCGAACCCATGTGTCCTCCTTGAAAGGGAGGTGTCCTGGACCAG
>CAYHHO010000148.1:0-6004 GCA_964356445.1 uncultured Singulisphaera sp.
CGACAGTGGATGTTTCGGATCACTGCCTATGCGCAGCGATTGCTTGATGACCTTTCGCTCGTCGAGTGGCCTGAATCCACGCGAGCGATGCAGTCGGAGTGGATCGGTCGAAGCGAAGGTGCCGAAGTGCGATTCGAAGTCGATGAATTCGGCGCGCTCACGGTTTTCACGACTCGACCTGACACGCTCTTCGGAGCGACATACATGGTCGTCGCTCCAGAGCATCCGCTTGTCGAATGGGTGCAGTCACGTGGCGGGGCAGACGGAGACCTCCAGGAGTATGTGCAGCGGTCTCGCAATCGATCGGACATTGACCGCCAAGCGCAGAGCCGCGAGAAGAGCGGTGTCTCGCTGGGGATCTGCGCTCGCAATCCAGCGAATGGTCAAGCGATTCCGATCTGGACCGCGGATTATGTATTGATGGCATATGGCACGGGCGCGATCATGGCGGTCCCGGCACACGACGAGCGGGACTTTGCCTTCGCCAAGCGCTTTGGACTCGCGATCACTCAAGTGGTGTCGGCGAGTGACGGCAAAGCGTGGACGGGCGAATGTGCGACGAGCGAACCCGGCATCGCGTGCAATTCGCGCAGCGCACACGTCACGCTGGATGGGCTCGCGACGCGCGAAGCGACGGCGAAGATGATCGAGTGGCTCGAGGCGTCAGGTTTCGGCGCGCGACGGATTCAGTTTCGGCTGCGCGATTGGCTCTTCAGTCGGCAGAGATACTGGGGAGAGCCATTTCCGATTGTCTTCGATGATCGAGGGATGCACTTTCCGATCACGGAGTCATCGCTGCCAGTGCGACTTCCCGCGCTTGCCGACTACGCGCCAATACAGAGCGAAGTCCCGGTACCGCCACTTGGGAAGGCAACCGAGTGGGTCAACACGACCGCTGGCGAGGCCGGAGTTGATCCGCAGCAGCTTGCGCCGTCGACTCGAGTGCGCCGGGAAATCAACACGATGCCAGGATGGGCTGGGTCGTGTTGGTACTACCTGCGTTACTGTGACCCGAAGAATTCATCGCGTTTCGTCGGCGAAGCAGCTGAGCGCTACTGGATGGGCGGCAAAGGTGTCGACCTCTACATCGGAGGCGCAGAGCACGCGGTGCTCCACCTTCTTTATGCGCGCTTCTGGCACAAGATGCTCTTCGACCTCGGCGAAGTGAAAACCCCCGAGCCGTTTGCCAAACTCTTCCATCAGGGAATGATCACGAGTTATGCATTCGAGCGGCTGGACGGATCTCTGCTTGCGACGGACGCGGTGCAAGAGAAGGATGGCGGTTGGATCGAAACTGCGACAGGTGAACCGGTGCACCGTGTCATCGCCAAGATGTCGAAGAGCCTCAAGAATGTTGTCACGACGGATGAAGTCGTTGAGGAGTTTGGTGCGGACACCATGCGTCTCTATGAGATGTACATGGGGCCGCTCGCCGATTCGAAGCCGTGGAATACGCGCGACATCTCTGGAGTATTTCGGTTTCTGCAGCGCGTGTGGCGGCTTGCAATCGACGAACAGACTGGGGAAGTGATCTGTGCGCGCGAAGCGAACCCCGAGATCGAGAGACTTCTGCACCGAACGATTCACAAGGTTGGCCAGGACATCGAACGGTTGGCGATGAACACGGCGATTGCGACTTTGATTGAACTCGTGAACAAGGCCACTCGCCCGACACAGATGAAGGATCCGCGCGATGGAGGCTTGACTGCCGATCAGTTGCGCCGGTTTCTCGCTGCACTCGCTCCCTTCGCCCCGCACATCGCTGAAGAACTTTGGCATCGGACAGGTGGAAGTGGCAGCATTGCCCATGCAGCGTGGCCGACCGTTGACGCGGCAATGCTCGCCGATGCGTTGGTCGAAATCCCCGTGCAAATCCAAGGAAAGGTTCGCGCTCGAGTCAGCGTCCCCGCGGATGCGGATGCTGCCGAGATCGAACGCCTCGTCTTGGCGGATCCGAAGGTTTGCGAGTTGCTCGAAGGTCGCCCTCCGAAGAAGGCGATCGTTGTGCCGAAGCGAATGGTGAACTTGCTGGTGTGAGGCGCCACATTCGAACTCGACCGAACTTTCGATGGCCCTCCACTGGAAGGCGGACCTTCACCCTGCTGTTGTATTGTGCTGGCGTACGCTTCAGGTGAGCGCATTGCCCATGGCTGACGATGACACAGAAACAGATTCGACTGGTGGGTGGAGTATCGAGCCGCAAGAGAGCGGATTCGTTGCGTTCTGGCCTCACCATGAGGCACTCACTGGCGAAGAGTTTGCGAGTGCAGTCACGGCATGGGTGGGTTCCAAAGTTCCTGTCGAGCCGATCGAAACCGACGAAGACGCGATCTGGGCATACGGCGTTCAGATTCCAGGAGTCGAATCTGGTTTGGTGATCTGGTGTGAAAGTGCGCGCGAATTGAATGATCGCGATCGGAGCCAGATCGGCGACGAAGCCGCCAAGTGCCCTTGGGTGATTCGCATGCAAATGATTCTCAACAGCGAGGAGCCAGCCGAGGAGTACTTCATGTGTGTGGGATTGCTCGGCGGCGCGCTCCCAGATGTCATCTCAGTCCTCGATGTCGTGACGGGCGAGATTTATCCTCGAACAAAATTGGACCGAGACTTTCTCGCGGAGGACTCAGGACCAGTCGAGCGATTCCTCTGGCGGCTGGGTCGGTATGAGCCACTGCCAGATGGAGACGCTGATCTTGTGCTCTTGGGAACTCACGGACTCGCGCGGTGCGGAATTCCCGAACTGGAAATGTCCGAAGTTCCCAGCGCGCTCGCTGAATCTGCAGCGGTACTCATGCACACGATGGCTGGATTGTTGCTCGAGAATGACTTGCCCGAGCCGGGCGAGGTTGTCGAGGTCGGCGACGACATTTCGGTCGTCTTGAAGCCCGCGTCCGAAGTCGCGCAGTTCATTCATGAGGCATCCGCAGGATCTGAACCCTGGCGCGCGCAGGCGCGTGCACACGGACTCAGCGAGTTCGCCCTCGTTCGTGCTGCGATTTGTGCCCCATTGCCCGCGGGGCGCTTTCGAGCGACGTGGGTTTGGCCCAAAGTTGCCGTCGAGCGCATCGCCGCTGGTCGGGCAGTGCTCTTTATGACGCAGCACGGCGTTCGCGCCACAGAACGGCGCGCGCGTTCGACGTGGGGCTCGTTCGCGACAGCTTTTGCAAGCCTTGTTCGCACCGGAAATCCGAAATGGCAAGCGCTCGCGCGTTCCGGTTTCACCGTTCAGGCGCCTGTTCCGGGGTCGAGCGAGCCTCGCATCGAGCAGGCATGGTTCGCAGTCGCGCGGATCGATCATGATGTGCTGACGGTCACGATCGTGGATCGCCCTATTACGCGCCCCGATTTGGATCCTGGTGCCGAGTTGACCATTTCGAAGTCAGATGTGACCGACTGGCGAGTCGAGATCGGCGATGACGTTTTCGATCCCGACGATGTCGACGCTCTGCTTGCGGCCGTCGATCGCGTCCGCGAAGTCGATGATGGTCATGCGTCGCAGGAGGGATCGAAGTGAACGCGATGCACCATGGTGAGACAGGGGATGAAGACACGCAACTCGTCACTGTTCATCTTGCGACGAGCGAGTTTGAAGCCCAGGCCGTGGCCGCCGTCCTTCGCGACCGCGAGATCGATGTCGCTGTCTTTTCAACTGCAATCCAGTCTTTCGGGCTCGATGGTGTTGGGAATCGAATGCTGGGCGGAATTCCTGTTCAGGTGCGCGCGCACGACCTTGAGCGCGCGAAGTCTGCGCTTCGCGCCAACAAGTATCTCGCCGACAGCGTGGACTGGGACTCGGTTGATGTGGGAGAGGAAGACGAAGGGGCACGCAGACTCGGTCGTGTTGATTCCGTGAACACTTTCGGTCGCTTGATGGTCCGGGGGGGACAGTTTTTGGCGATCTTGATTCTCATTCTCTCGCTGGCAACTTGGATTGTGCGCTGCGGGTCGTGAACGCACCATCTGCGATGGGTTGCCGCACGCGAGTATGATCGCCGCCGATGCCTGCATCCCGATCACGAACCTCCGAGTGGAAACGAAGCATGCAGCAGGTTTTCGAGCGCGGAGGCACTCTCGAAATTTCGATCGCGCACGCCGGACCAACTGAAGGTGGGGGTGCTGCCGATGCCGCGCCGCGCGGCTCTGCAGACTTGGTCTGGAGGTTGAAAATCGTCGCCCTTGAAGAGGAGTCGGTCTTGGTCGAAGCTCCAGTCGCACTCGGCAAGGCGATTCGCATCGAGAACGGCGTCGCGCTCGTCGGTGCGATCACGATTGGGCAGAACCGATGGCAGTTTCATTCGAAAAAGGTCGGCGACGAGCGACCAGCAGGATCGCGCGGCGACTGCATGCGCCTCGAGTTGCCTGACCGTGTCGAGCGATGCCTTCGGCGGTTCGTGCGATTCGAAGCGGCAGAGCTCCAGTTGCCGAGCGTCAGCATGTGGCCTCTGCTGGATCCCAAGACCATCGTTGCTGCAGAGTCCGCGAATGAAGTGGCGTTTCGAGCATTCGTAGAGGGGAAAACGAACACTGCCCAGAACAAGTTGTCGCCATCGGTCGGTCCGCAATTCATGGCAACGCTCATGAATGTTGGCGGTGGTGGAGTGGGGTTGCGCGTTGAACCGCAAGATTCGGCTGTCCTTGGTCGCCACCGAATCTTTTGGCTTGAGATTCCACTGGGCCGGGACCATCCAGTGCCTATCGTTGCAACTGGCAAAGTCGTTCATACGCATTTGGATAGTTCGCAGCGGACGTACATCGGCGTGTCATTCGATTTCACATTTCGACTCGAGCATCAAGAAGTCGTCGTCGAACAGATTCACCGCGCAATGCAGCATGCGCAAGATCAGAAGAGTTGCTAGCCAATCGGGTTTGAAATTGCAGTCAAAGAAAGGGAGTTCACACTATGTCACTCGTATCCACCAATCCAATTCTTGCAGACGGTGTTCTGTCTGGCGCGCTGACGCAGTCGGCTGGATCGACTCGATCCTGCACCGTCTCTGGGATCATCAACAAGACAGCGGGATGCGTGCTTCTTGCCACGATCTCAGGCGCGATTGCCGTTCCTGTCGCGAAGCAGTTTCCGGCTTCGATCTGGATCGCCTTCATTGTTTCGATGGTGGTCTCCATCGCGTCGATTTTCATGGTCCGTGGCTCGCCGCGAATGGCTGCGTCGATCACCGTGATCTATTCGGTTGCGCAGGGCTTCATGCTCGGTGCACTCGGCATGCTGCTGCAGGGGATCTTGGATGCGAACAAGATTGCGGTGCCAGGCGGAATCGCACTGCAAGCTTTCGTGATCGTTGTTGGATTGATGCTTGCGATGCTGACGCTCTTTCGCTTTGGAATTCTCAAGGGTGGAGCGATGTTTCAGTCCGTCCTGTCGGTTGTAACGCTCGGCATCTTTTTCATGTTCTTGATTTCGATGGTCATGAGCCTGTTTGGCGCCCAGATGTCTTGGTTGGCGTTTGCGGGCGCTGGCGACACGGGGAATGCTGCGCTGATTGGGCTCGGAATCAATGTTGTTGTCCTGATCGTCGCAGCGCTCTGGCTGATCGTTGACTTTCGACAGGTGCAGGATGCGGTCGCAGCAGGCGCGCCAGCGGGGGCTGAGTGGTATCTGACTTTCGGGCTCGTCGTGACGCTGGCGTGGGTTTATCTCGAGGCGTTGAAGTTGGTGTTTCGCATTGCGATGATGTTTGGTAATCGAAAGTAGCGCGAAGGCGGAACACGAAAGCGAGAAGCCCGCGAAAGGACCTCCCGGCGCTCAAACATGCTCGCCGGCGGCGCGGACGCTTGCCGGCTCCGCAACTCGCGCGGGAGGTCTTTCGACGGGCTACACGATTTGGGATGTTCGGTTTCATCGCTCAGCCCCCGACTTGCTGCGCGGCGGAATCAAGCCCCAGGCGAGTTCCGCAGGCGGCCGACGGCACTTGCGCTGGAACTATTGCTTGTTGATTGGGTTCGGTCGCCGAGGACTGTCTGAGTCCTGGGGTTTGCATTCCGCCGC
>CAYHHO010000149.1:0-5603 GCA_964356445.1 uncultured Singulisphaera sp.
CAAGTACATCGAGATCAACGCAAACTGGTTCAAAAAGGAAAAAATCTGATAATTTTTTTGGTGCCCCCCAGGCGACGCTCATGCGTCGTCGGCGCCGTGAACCGAACGACTACTCAGCCTCGGGCGAGGGCTTGTTGACCCCGCTGTCGGTGTCTGGCTTTTCGGTCCAATCCTGCACTTTGCCACCAAGGTTCAACTCAGATGGCATTGTCTTGCGGTAACCCAACTTACGAGCGACCTCAAGGACGTCTGTCCAGCTCGGAAACGTCTTGTGGTTGACTCGTTTGAAGGCATCGATCGCCAGGAGGAAGGTGTATTGCTCGCGCGACATCTCTCCCTCTTCGGCTGACTTTACGAAATCGGTCAGTCGCCGACCTGGTCCACGCCGCCTTTCAAGATTCGTGGGGCTTGCGGGCGTTACATCTCGTCGATCAATGCCGAGTCGCCGATCAACGACGGACCCATCTCGATCGATTGGTTTTTTTCCGTCGCGACGATCACCTGATGGCTGTTCTTGGGTCATGAATGCGTCCTTCTTCTTGACCTTGAGCGTACTGTAATCTGCCGCACCACTCGCCCTCTGATGACAAACGAATCTGACCACATTGATGAACCGCTCAACTGGGGAGCCGCATTCTTCGGTTGGATTTTCCCCGGCGCTGGACAAATCATGATCGGACACCGCCGCCGTGGAATCTTTGCGATGATCGGTGTTTTGGGCTTGTTTCTAGGTGGATTGTTGATTGGTGGGGTTGACTGTGTCGACCGCAGAGAAGATCCGCTCTGGTTTTATGCGCAGGCTGGTGCTGGTCCGATTGCATTCGCAGCGGACTGGGCGAACTCTGGACTTCTGAAGTCTGGGAAGGTGGGGGAATTGGTTGAATCGCCTCCATCGAACCCACGAAACGCTCCGCCGCGCGTCAGCAGCCTTCGGTCCGTGACCGTCGCAAGCGAGATCGGCATCCTGTACTGCGCACTTGCTGGCTTGATGAATGTTGTCGTTGTTCTTGATGCTCTCAAGCGGCCACGAGTCTCGAAAGAAGCACTCACGAGAGGTGCGACGTAATGGCACCGCTCACGGAAGCGGGGCTCGCTTTGGCTTGGATCCCATTCCTCGAAGCAGCAGGATCCCTCGGAAAACTTTGGTGGCTGCTCATGGCTCCACTGGTGCTTGGAATTTCTATCGCGTACCGCGCAACACACGACCACTCGCTCGACCGATTTTGGACGAGGGTCTTGCTCTTTACTGGGAAGTCGACCCTCGCGATGGCTTCGCTCGCTTTGGCGATGTATCTCTTCGTTTACTGGGTCATTCCCCTGCTGCCCGTTTGATCAGCCGCGCCTTCTGGCGGGAGCGCAGAAGCATGATGATCGCCACTGTCCAAAGCCCGGTTGTTGCCACAAGAGTGAGAATCGCGCTCATGGTCGTGCTGCGCGTCACCGCAAGCTGACCATCGCCATCGAGAACAAGGGTCACGGCTCGCGTCATTGAAAAAACAGGATCCGCCGTTTCTGCAATCGGAGGAAATGACTCGATGGACTCCTTCGCCCAGAAGCGCCAAACAACCCAAGGCGAGGGCCATCCAACGGCAAGCGCTCCCGTGCGCAGAGGCGCCTCAGCCAAGAGACACCAGCCGGTCGACGCTCCATCATCCCATTCTCCTGCAAACCCGCCGAGGTTTTCAGTTGAAACCTGAAGTGATGTCGAACGCTGGGCGTTGCGCCAGCGAATCCCAACCGCATCGGCTCCCGAATAGTTCCACACGCCAACCCCATGGCGCACCAGCACGCCGGCATCGGTCGCGTGTGGATCCGACAATCGATCAAGGAAGACCCACGTGGCAAAGATCATCGTTGCAAGTCCGAACGCAATCGCCACAACGGCAATCATGATGGACTTGCGCGCGGTCACTTGGAGTTACCGGGACGCCCCTGGCGAACCCCACCCCCGCGGTGAGCGTCTGCGCCAATTGGCGTGGACCGCGCACGCTTCATGCGAGTCTTGCTCAGTTGCGGCTCCTTCCCGACCAGTGGAAAGAGTTTCTTCTTTCGATTTCGTTTGTGCTCTGTTGGGATCGGCTTGAACTTGAACTTTGGCTTCGGCGCCACACGAACAACAGGTTCCTCTCGCGGTTGCCGCTGAACGCGCACCCCACCCTTTCGAGGGGTCGCTGACGGGAATGTTGGCAGGGCAATCGATGGGATTTCTTCACCAACAAGTTCCACCACACGCCCCCAAGCTTTCTGCTCGAGCGCATCGACGAAGGTGTAACTCTCGGCCGCCCCGCCACCGTGACCAGCCCGCCCAACGCGATGCACAAAGTCTTCGGGCATCAATGGAACGTCGTAATTGACAACCGTTCTGATGCGGGGCACATGGAGTCCGCGCGCAGCTACATCAGTTGCAACAAGGCACTCTGCATTGCCCTGCGCGAATGCCGCGAGCGCCTCGTCTCGACTGCGCTGCGAGCGATCACCATGCAGAAGACCGACCGTTATCCCGTTTCTTCGAAGTGCTTCTGCCACCCAGCCAGCCCTGCGCCTTGTTCGGACATACACGGCCAATCCCCGAAGGTGTTTCTCGCGCACGAGCGCCAGCAGCAATGGCACTTTGTCGGCGTCTTCGACATCACACCGCATGTTCCTTCGATTGATTGGAGCGTTTCGCACGCCGACTTCGATCTTCGCTGGGTCTCGCAAGAACGCGAGGACGCGCGACTCAATCGACTGTGGAAGTGTGGCGCTCATGCAGATGACTTGTCTCTTGCTTGGGATTGAGCTCAGCAAGAGTTCGATCTGTGGAAGGAACCCCATATCCGCCATTCGGTCTGCTTCGTCAATCACAAAGACCTGCACGGTCGCGAGGGACACAACGCCTTCATCTAGAAACTCGCGCAGGCGTCCGGGGGTCCCTACAAGAATGTCGACTCCCGCTCGAATCGCCGCGCGCTGTGGCGCCGCTGGACTCTTGCCGTAGACGGCACAGATTCGAAGCAGCGAACCCTTCGCGACAGCCGCGAGATCGCTCGCAACCTGCTGCGCGAGTTCTCGCGTCGGAGACACAACGACGGCTCGAAGTCGATCGAACGACTCTATAAAGCGCACGCCGCCAGCACCCCGCTTCGACTTGGGCGGGTTGTTGAGAAGGTTGGCCATCACTGGCACACCAAAGCCCAGTGTCTTCCCGGTTCCGGTCGGTGCGAGTGCCAAGACATCGCTCCCCTTGAGTATTGGGTCGCGCATGCCCGCCTGGACTTCCGTTGGCTGGGCAAACCCAAGGCGGTTGAGCGCCTCAAGAAGATGATTTGGGACTGAGAGCGTTCGATCCGTGTCGGTCATTTCATCGCAAGAGTAGTGTGACCGTATTCTCTCGGCGTGACGATTGCGCTCGCTTTTGTAGTTGTGCTTGTATTGATTCCCATTGTTTGGGTGGTCGTGGTCTACAACCGCCTCGTCCGCGGTCGCGTGCGAGCCGCCAATGGCTTCAGCCAGATCGATGTGCAGCTCAAGCGCCGCTGCGACCTGATCCCAAATCTGGTCGAAGCCGTGAGGGGATATATGTCTCACGAACGCGAGACGCTTGAAGCAGTCATCGCCGCCAGAAGCACCACCATCGCTGGGCTTCAGGCGCTTGGAGCATCGCCGCTCAGTGCAGCGTCGGTGCAGCTGGTCGCTGGTGCCAGCGGCGTGCTCGATCAATTACTGGCGAGACTTCGGGTGTCAATTGAGAATTATCCTGACCTCAAAGCAAGTTCCAACGTCATGGGGCTTCAAGAGGAACTCACCTCAACGGAAAATCGAATCGCGTTTTCGAGACAGGCGTACAACGATGCTGTCATGCGTTTCAACACGGACATTGCGGTGTTCCCTTCCAGTCTTGTTGCTTCGAGCTTGGGGTTTTCGGCGCTCGCACTCTTTGAGGCAGGCGCTGCAGAGCGCGCAGCGCCCGAGGTGAAGTTCTAGCGCTGCGTATTCAGCAACGGAGCCCAGGCGATCATGGCGAGTTTCTTTGAACACCAAGACCGCGCGCAGCGCCGAACCGGATGGCTTGTCGCTCTTTTTCTCTTCGGTGTCTTTGGAGTTGTCGCTGCTGTCGCGCTTCTTGCTGCGATGGTTGCGCCAAACTCCGTCCCCGCTGCAATCGGCCTCAGCGTGTTGGTGATCGCCATTCCGTTTCTTTACAAGCTCTTCACGATCAGCTCCAGCGGAGCGCTCGTCGCTCAGTCGCTCGGTGGAATCCAAATCGATCCGGGGACAGGAGACCCCAACGAACGAAAGATCCTCAACGTCGTCGAAGAGATGGCCATCGCAAGCGGCATGCCCGTTCCTCCTGTCTATGTGCTTGATGAAGAGTGCATCAATGCCTTCGCGGCAGGAAAGACGCCGCAGGATGCGGTGATTGGTGTCTCGCGAGGCGCCATTGAATCGCTGACGCGCGATGAACTCCAGGGTGTCATTGCGCACGAGTTCAGCCACATCTTTCATGGCGATATGCGAATCAACATGCGCGCCATCGCGGCGATCTTTGGAATCCTGGCGGTCGGATACATCGGATATTTCCTCTTGCGATCCATGATGTACGCGCCAAGAGGGCGTCGATCGGATCAGAAGGGTGCGGCCGCGATTGGCCTGCTTGGGCTCGGGCTGATTGTCATTGGATGCATCGGGACTTTCTTTGGAAGGCTCATGCAGGCTGCGATCAGCCGCCAAAGAGAGTTCCTTGCGGACGCAAGCGCTGTGCAATACACGAGAAACCCGGCTGGAATCGGTAATGCCCTTCGAAAGATCGGCGCGCAGTCATCTGCCGTCATGCGCCACGCCGAGGCGAGCCAGTTCAATCACATGTTTTTCGCCGAGGGGGTTCGAACGCTCTTTGCATCTCATCCCCCCATCGCAGAACGTGTGCGTCGCATCGAGGAAGTTGCTGGCGGGATTCTTCCTGCATCTGGGCTCGTTCCTCCATCCGCACAGGCACCAACCTCGCCTTCTGCTTCGAGCGCGATGAATGCTGTCTCAAGTTTTTCGGCCGTTGGATCCATTCCCAACGACAACCTTGTGCGCGCGCATGAGGATTCTCGCTTGTTGGATGGCGCCCTGCGAGACGCCGTTCATGATCCACAAGAGTCGAAGGTCGTTGTGCTTTGCGTCTGTCTTTCAAGCGATGCGTCGACTCTTCGTTCGCAGCGCACGCTCATCGCAAGTCGACTGCCGGAGTTGGATCTCCTCGTTGGTGGGTTCCTTCAGCAGGTCGGGAACCTCGACACGCGCCAGCGGCTTGCGCTCGTCGACGTCGCGTGTGCGACTCTTGTTCGCGACCAATCTCGCGACTATCAGCTGTTTCGCCAGTTACTTTCGGATGTCGTTCGAATTGATGGATCCATATCACTCTTTGAGTGGGTTGTCATGCAGATCCTTCGGATGCGCGTCGAGGTGCCGATGTCCGCGCGTGGCGGGCGACCGGCCATCGCGCGCAGTGCGAGCCTCTCCAAACTCACCAATCATGCGCAGCGAACGCTTGCGATTCTCGCGCTTCAAGGATCGTCCGATGAAGCAACAGCAGAGAAAGCATTTATTTGCTTTTCATACTGATTCATTACATTTGA
>CAYHHO010000150.1:0-5555 GCA_964356445.1 uncultured Singulisphaera sp.
GACTTCATCGTTCGTGCGTGTGCGTTGGCGATGAATGCGCATCCGTTCTTCAATGCGTCGTGGGGCGGGGACCGCATCATCATGCACAGTGATGTCAATGTCGGTGTTGCGATTTCACTGCCACAAGAGCGTGGAGGTGGACTCGTCGTCGCTGTCCTTGCTGGTGCACAGCGAAAAGGCCTCCGAGAGATCTCGAGTGAAACGAAGGCGCTCGCCGAGAAGGCGCGGACGCGCGGGCTTGGACCAGAAGACATGGCCGGAGCGACCTTCACGATTTCCAACCTCGGCATGTTTGGCGTGGACAACTTCACGGCGATCATTAATCCGCCCAACAGCGCGATTTTGGCGTGTGGAGCTGCGGTCGAGCAGCCGGTGGTGCGCAATCACCAGTTGGTCGTCGGGCACGAGATGCAGGCGACGCTCAGCCTTGATCACCGAGTGATCGACGGCGCGATGGCGTCGGAGTTCCTCCAGACGGTCAAGCACAACATCGAGAATCCAGCGACGCTGCTGGTGTAAGCCTCGGCGGCGCCGCGGACGCTTGCCGCCGTTGCTGCTTTGCTCCTTGAAATGGTGGGTTAGTGTCGTTTTTCGACACTAACCCACCATTTCAAGGGCGCGCCGCGCCGGCTGCGTTAGTCGACGGGTGTGGTGTTAGCCGTGGCCGGCTGTGACGCGAGTCCAATGTCGACGAACTTGCGCTGCCTCACGCGTTCGTTACCCAGTTGCCCGCACGCTGCCATCGCAGTGCGGCCCTTGGTTCGCCTGCGCTTGGTGAACTGGCCGTTGGCGATCGCGCGGTCGACGAACGCATCGACCGTGGCATCGTCCGGTGCAGACCACGGACTGTTTCGCCTCGGGTTGTAGGGAATCACATTGAGAGAGCAGCGAATTCCCTTGAGGAATCCACAGACTTCGTCGGCGTGCTCGAGGCGATCGTTCACACCTGGGATCAGCACATACTCGGCGCAGAGCGCAGAGGTCGGGCGCTTTGGAAAGTCGATCATCGCCTGACGCAACAGTCCCATCGGCTCCGCGCGGTTGATCGGCATGATCGAACTTCGAATCTCGTCGTTGGGTGCGTTGAGGCTGATCGCCAGCCCGACTCGTCGCAGTCCGTGTTGCTGGATGAATTCGCCCAGCGCGCGGATCCCCGCAGTCCTGCCTACCGTGCTCACGGTCACGCGCGAACATCCGATCGCAGGTCCGTTCATGTCACAGAAAATTCGGATCGCCTGAAGGACTGCATCGAGGTTGTCCATCGGCTCGCCCATCCCCATGAAGACGATGTTGGCAATGTCGAAACCGCCCGTTGGTGCTCGAGTTTCGTCGTCGAACGGGTGCGGCACTCCAAAGCGCGCCACATGCAGTTGCTGCACGATCTCACGCACGCTGAGGCTCTTCATGAGCCCCATCTGCCCCGTCTCGCAGAACTCGCAGCCCATCGCACACCCAACTTGGCTGCTGATGCAAAGAGTTCGACTGAATCGCCCGCCGCGGTGCGGCATAGGGATGATGACGCTCTCCGTTTCGAGTTCGTCACCAACAGGGAGCAAGAATTTCACGGTCCGGTCATCCACCATGTGGCTGAGCACCCGCGGCGGCGGCGGTGCCATCCATGCCTCGTGCGCGCCCCGGCGGTGGAAGTTCTTGTAGGCGACAAGGGCCTCAGCCTTCGAGCGACCGCAATCGCGCGCCGTCGCTACGAACTCGCTGCTTGTGAGCGCTAGTGGGTCGACTTTCATGAATCCTGAATTCTATGGGTGAAGAACACGATATCGCCTCAATAAGGGCAGTCGGACTGCTCGACTGGCGACCATCGACTTCAAACTGGGCGCGCCGCGCTTTGCCGCAAGTGACCGATTGAAGTCCGAAAATGACAAAAGGTCAGGTTTTTGTGCGAAGGGAGGTCTTCATTGTATTTACCGCGCCTGAGCCGTCTCATATTGGTAAGTACCAGCGGTTGTTCGGTCCACCCCAAATAACAGGGGTGGATCGAGGGTTCCCCAGTCTCGAAAACAGTTTCGAAAACAGTCTCGCAATCCATTGGAGGTCATAAATGACTCAAACTGGCACACTCGTGATAGCCACCATCGTTGCAGCGTCATTCTTTGTGCCGGATGCCTCGGCACAGCGAGTTGACCCGAAACCAAACGAGGCTTACCTCGTCGCTTCGGGAGCGGCTCCGGCGAACCCGGCACTCTTCGAATTGGGGCAAGCAGAGTGGATCGTCGCTGACGAATTCATCGTCGAATTCGACGTCGATGCCCGAGACACCCTCGAAGCGATGGGAAAGGGCGGCGATGGTCGCGTCGGCATCGATTCGCTCGACCAGGTTTGCGAGCGCCACGGTGTGAAGTTCATTCGAAAGCAGTTTCAATCCAACGTCTCAAAGGAATTGGACGCACGAGTCCTTCCCGACCTCAGCGGCTACACGGTCGTGATGATTGATCTTGCAGTGACAACGCTCGATGCTGCGATGGCCGACTTCGGCGCAGACCCGCTCGTTCGTCGAGTGCAGCCCATCGGCATTCACCCGATCTACGCGACGCCAAACGATTCAAGCTTCGCGTCGCAGTGGCATCTCCAGCAGACTTCAGACAAGGACATCGATGCGCCCGAGGGCTTTGACCTTCAAAACGGCGATCCTTCGAAGATTGTCGCTGTGATCGATACTGGTGTTCGCTACTACCACAAGGATCTCGGAGGCTCTGCTGCATCGAGCACGACGACGACGGCGATCGGCGGCAATATCTGGATCAATGCTCTGGAGAAGGGTGGTGCGGCTGGCTTTGACGACGACGGGAATGGTTTCGTTGATGACTGGGTCGGATACGACTTCGTCTCTGCAGCGATTGCGACGTGCTGGTCAGGTGAAGACTGCACCGGCACGGACAACGACCCACGCGATTTCAACGGGCATGGCACGCACTGCGCTGGAATCGTCGCTGCGCTCAACAACAACGGGTACGGAGTCGCGAGCCCCGCGGGCGGTTTCGGAAGTGGCGTACAGGCGACGACGGGCGATGGCGCACGCGTGATGTGCCTGCGAATTGGACACAGTGCTGCCAGCGGGACGACTGAGGTCGGATATGTGAGAATGGACTACGCAGCGAGCGCGCTCAACTATGCGGCGAACAACGGCGCACGGATCGCGACGTGCTCATGGGGTTCGTCGAATTCGGGAGGCATCGACGTGGCGTGCAATTACTTCATCGCCGCTGGCGGGCTCATCCTGAAGGCTGCGGGAAACTCGAACACTTCAACAGCTGATTACATGTGCTCGCGCACTGACATTTATTCGGTCGCAGCGACAGACCAGACCGACAAGAAGGCGTCGTTCTCAAGCTATGGTTCATGGGTCGACATCTCGGCGCCAGGCGTCTCGATCTACTCGACTTATCACAACCATTCATTGCCAGCGAATGACTATGTCGCAGCGCTGAGCGGCACGTCGATGGCGACACCGCTGGTTGCGGGAATTGCGGCCAATCTGTGGAGTCACTTCCCGACCTGGACCGCGGCGCAGGTACTTGCTCGGCTGCTCGCGACCGCCGAGAACATCGATGCGGCGAACCCGACATATCTTGGACTCCTCGGCAGGGGACGGGTCAACTTGCACCGTGCGCTCACGAACACAACTGGGGGCGGTGGCGGCGGCGGTGGAACCATCACTGGCAAGGTGCTTGTTGCTGTGCTCGGAACTCCGTCACTCGGTGGCGCGGGTGCAGTCGCAGACGAGGACATCGCGCAGTATGACGGCGCTACGAGTACATGGAGCCTCTACTTCGATGGATCTGATGTTGGCTTGACCGCCGTTGCTATCGACGCGTTTGCCGTTCTTCCGAGCGGGGAACTGCTCATCTCGATCGACAGCGATTCAACGGTCGCTGGTCTCACGGGTGGGCCAAGTGGAACTGCGGTGGATGACTCGGACATCATCAAGTTCACGCCGACGACTCTCGGCGCGACGACGGCTGGGTCGTGGTCCTTCTACTTCGACGGTTCTGACGTGGGGCTCACCACCAGTAACGAAGATGTCGATGCAATCGCGATTCTTCCCTCGGGTGCCATCGGCATCTCGACCTTGGGCGATCCATCCGTCACAGGGTTGACTGGTCTCGCCGACGAGGACGTCATTGGGTTCACTCCCTCTGCACTGGGCGCGACGACGACCGGAACATGGTCCTACTACTTTGACGGATCCGATGTTGGACTTTCGACGAACTCGTCGGAGGATGTGGATGCCTTTGCGGTCTCTTCGGCAGGCGTCTCGACATTCTCGACCGTGGGCGCCTTCAGCGTCACAGGCGTCAGCGGGCTTGATGAAGATGCGTTCAAGTTCACGCCTACCACGACCGGTACCACAACTGCTGGTTCGTTCGCGTCCTACTTTGTTGCGACTGCGCGAGGCATTCCAACCAGCGCAAACATCAACGCGATTCACTTGCTGCCGTAGTCGGTCACAGGGTGTTCGCGGGTTTCCCTCGGTGCCCTCTTGGTTACGGGCAGAGTGGTTCGCAGCTGCGACCTGCTCTGCCCGTAACTCCGTACAGGCGCTCGCGAGTCCATACACTTTGTGGATGCACTTGAAGCGCGATGGACATGAACACGGGCCGCCGATCGTGCCGGTGAAGTTTGAACTCGAAGACCCCGCTGGGCTGACATCTACGGATCGGGCAACTTGGGAACTCATGGGAGGCGAGGGAGAATCGCTGCTCGAAGTGGCCCTCGATCACGGAATCAACATCGAGCACGCATGCGGCGGCGTCTGCGCCTGTTCGACCTGCCACATCTATGTCGAGCAAGGGATGGATCAGCTCGCAGAGGCGACCGAAACCGAAGAGGACCGCGTCGAAGAAGCACCTGGCATCCAGCGCAACAGTCGATTGGCCTGCCAGTGCGAGATCAAGGGGAAGGGCAAGATCGTCGTGCGTGTTCCAGCGTGGAACCGCAACGCGGTGAAGGAGATTCCTCACTAAGTTGTCTGAGTTGACGAGTTGACTCGTTGACCAGGTATTCATGGAGCCCGATGCGATACCACGCCGCCGCAATTCAGACAGCATTCGACTGCCCGCGTGATCGCAGCGAGATTGCGGCGCGCGTCGACCGCATGTGCGCGATGGTCGAGCAGACTGTCGCAGGGTATGAGCCGTTTTTCGATGTTCGGCTCTTTGCGTTTCCAGAGTTTGCGCACGCGGCGCCCGTCTATACGACTGTGGCTGAACTTCGAAAACACCTCGCGGTTCCGGTCCCCAACGAACACATCGACAAGTACCTCAAGGTCTGCCAGAAGTTGGGGGTTTTCATTCAGACCGGGACGTTTCTAGAAGCGCCAGCAGATCGAGACGATGTTGTTTACAACACGACAGTGCTCTGTGGACCGGGCGGAGTGCGCTCGATTTATCGGAAGGTGAACCCGTGGATCCCGTGGGAGGTCCACGCGTCCCCGCACGATGTCGGCGCGGATCCATCCACGATGTTTCCCGTGGCGCAGACCGAGATCGGCAACATCGGTTGCGCGATCTGTTACGACTGGCTCTTTCCAGAGTCGA
>CAYHHO010000151.1:0-5364 GCA_964356445.1 uncultured Singulisphaera sp.
GCTGAGATCCCGACTTGCTGCGCGGCGCAGTCAAGCCCCAGGCGAGTTCCGGAGGCGGCCGACGGCGCTTGTGTTGAAACTTCGGATGATGGTTTGGGTCGGTCGCCGAGGACTGTCTGAGTCCTGGGGTTTGCACTGCGCCGTGCCGCACGCTGTGTGCCTCAAGTGCAGCGCGAAAGAACCTCCCAATTCGCAATACCCCCCGCTTACGGGCAAATGTGGTCACGGATCCGTGCAGATTTGCCCGCAAACAGGGGGTTGGAAAAAACTTCAACATCGGCTTGCATTCCCAGGATTGAATTCGACATTCATCTTGTTCGAGAACCCAAGAGGCGCCCCGTTCGGCACGCGAGTTTGCGCCTGAGGCAAAGGACAACTGCAAAATGAACGGGGAAACCCTCCTCACTTCCCGGACAGAGTGGGTGTGGAACGGAGCGAATTGGGCGAGCAGTGCTCGGAGTTCGCTTCGAAGATCGAACAGGGCTGGGCGAGGCACCTCGGAGCCCTCAGATCTTCGAAAACAGGTTTTGGAGGAAAGGAAAGGGGTTGGAGGCAAGGAAATGGGCGCTTGAATGCCCAGGATCGAGGGGAATGGAACACGGTGCTGGGATGGCACCACTTGGATTGGGGATTTTGGCGAATGACCCAGCTTGCTGGGTTTTTCGCTTTTTGCTACGACTGTGCGTGGATCGCCGCAGATAGCGCAAAATGCGACCAATTTCACGACTGTTTGGATAAAATGCCTTAAAATCTGCACGTTCGCCGCAGGCAACTTGATGGCATCCGAACATTGCGAGCCATATCGACGAAGTTGGGCGAAGTTCGCCGATAAAGCGAAAAAACTACGAGTACTTCGCCAATTGCGTTTGAATCCACATCGATACTCTCGTTCATCGATCTGCGCCTACTTCGAACGCTCGAACTCCGGCAGGTTTCGAATCACAGTTGGGTCGATCCGTCTGCTCGACTTTGTCTACGCTTCAACTCTCGATGAAACCGCTCCGCCGCAGGAAGTTGGCAATCTGGATCGTTCTCTTGGTCGCTGGCGCGCCGATCGCCTGCCAAGAAGAACAGTTTCGGGTCATCGATCTTGATGCAGAGGAACGGCTGCGCAAAGCCAGCGAGTCGATTGGCGAACCGTCGAGCGTCCCCTCCATCGGAAAGTCCGAGTCTCACTATCCCGGGCAGAACTTCACGCCAGATTCGCCGGGTCTGAATCAGCCCCCCACGATCAACCCCAAGCCGGAGGAACTGAAGTACCAAGCCCGTGACCGCGAGATCCTCGATGTCGACAAGGTGATTCAAGAAGTCACCAAACCTTTTGAGCCACCGCCAAACGCTGAGCACTTCAATCTCGCCAAGAGCGTGCAGCAGGCCATCAGCAAGAGCCTTGAGTATCGAGTTGCGGAAGAGACATATCTGTTGATCGCGCTCGACTTGCTCATTCAGCAGCACATCTGGAGTCCACGTGTCTTTGACACCGTGACGCCGCAGATCCAAGGCGTCTCGCTGAATTCATCGCACTCGACTGCGCTGCAACTTGTCAACGACCTCTCGGTCAGTCAGAAGTTGCCGTATGGTGGCGAGATCAGCGCGACGATTCTCGCGCAGGCATCGGACCAACTCAGCAGCGCTGTCAACACCGGGCAGGCGAGTTCATTGGACGTGCTGCTCGAACTCGACATCCCGTTGATGCGCGGAGCAGGTCTCATCGCGCAAGAAGACCTGATTCAGTCCAAGCGCAATCTTGTCTATGGAGCCCGTGCATTCGAGGACTTTCGTCGGCGCTTTTACATCGCGATTTTCAGCGATTATCACGAGTTGGTCGTCCAGCAACAGGTCATTGCCAACACACGCAGCCAGATCGAGAGGCTGCGCCTGATCATCGAACGAGAAGATGCGCTCGTGGAAAGTGGGCGCCAAGTCGCATTCCAGGCGGATCTCGCGAAGCAACGTGCGCTCTTCGTGATCGACAGACTCGCGACGCTCGAAGAGACCTACAGACTCGCAGTCGATCGCTTCAAACTGCGCATCGGATACGACACCGTCGCGCCGATTGTGATCGATCCAGAGATGCTTGATCTCGATCCGCCAATCATTGACACGCGAGCAGCGATTGCATCCGCATTCGAGTCAAGGCTCGACTTGCAGAACACAAGCGACCAAGTCACCGATGCTCGGCGGCGCGTGGACAATGCAACGAATCGCACTCTGGCAGGCGTGGATTTTTTCGCAGACTTGTCGCTACTGAAGAACCCTGACTTCTTCAACGGGATTCAGCTTGATGACAATTTCGGCAACTACACGGTCCGCATGGCAATTGACCTTCCCCTCGATCGCACGATCGAAGAGGTCAATGTCCGCAAGGCGCAAGTCTTGCTCGAGCAGATCGATCGCCGTTTTGTCTTTGCCAAGGACACCGCTGCAGTCGAAGTTCGGCAGGCGATTCGGCGAATTGATCGCGCGCTTTACAGTCTCTCGTTGCAGGATCGAAACATCGATATTGCGCGCAATCGTCAGGCCAGCATCGACGCAGCGCCGGACCGGGCGAGCCCCCGCGACCGCACAGACGCCGTAGACGCGCTGAATTCTGCCGAAAACGACAAGGCGCGCGCACTGCGCGAAGTGCAAATTGCGATCCTCGAGTTTCTTCGACAGAGCGGTCAACTTCGCGTTTCAGACGACGGAGAAATCATTGCGCCCGATGGAATGCAGGTCCGATATAGGCGCGGAACTGGAATTCTTGCGCAGCCGGCAGGGATTCCGTCGGCGTAATGCTCTCTTTGTAGATGGATTGCCCATAGGCTTTGAAACATGCCAGTTGTCGCAGTACCCAAATTGCACTGGAACAAACGCACGAAAATCGTCGCGTCGGCGCTTTCGATTGCCGTGCTTGGGGCTGCTGCGTGGTTTGTCGGTGCGGGCGGGCAGTCGAAGCGAACGCCTCAGCAGGGTGCGATCTCGGCGAACGCATCCGATGGAATCGGCGCAGAACTTCACACTGCCGGGCGAATCGATTTCGACATGATCATTCCAGTCTCGGGCGAACTCGCCGCGCTGCGCCAGGTCGAAGTTCGAAACCTGCTCGAGGGACGATCGGTGATCACAGAAATCGTTCCCGAGGGTCGGCATGTGCGCAAAGGCGACGTGCTGGTGAAATTTGCGAGCGAAGAGTCTGCAGACAAGAACAAGGACCTTCAGGACAAGTGCAAGACGGCGCAAGCTGAGGCAGTCTCGACTGAGCAGGCGCTCGCGATCAAGAAGAACGAGCGTGCGAGCGAAATCGAAAAGGCGCAGTTGCAGGTGAAGCTTGCTCAACTCGCACTCGAAGGGTGGATCAACGGCGAGCTCGTCTCGAAACGCCAGCAGTTCGCGACGGCACTCGAAGCAGCGACCATCGATGCTGAGCGACTCCACAAGCGATTCGGCGAGTCGGAAGCGCTTGTGGCAAAGGGCTTCATCAGTCGCGACGAGTATGAGAAGGATCGCATTACGCTCATTCAGGCAGACGCAAAGGTGAAGCAATCTGCGCTCGACATCGAGGTGTACGAAAAGTTTCAGCGCCCTCAAGACGAAGCGAAGAAGCAGTCGGACCTCGAACAGGCAGTTGCCGAACGCGCCCGAATCGAACAGAAGAAAGATTCTGAACTCGTCAAAGCGCAGTCTGATCTTGAGAGCGCGAAGTTTCGTTCGAAGACCGCGGCCGAGCGATTGGAGCAAGGGCAGCGTCAACTGGAAAACACATCAATCATCTCTCCGGCGGAAGGATTGGTCGTCTACGCGAGCAGTTTGGAGTCGGGCGGGTGGGGCCGAGGCGGCGACGCGCAACCGCCCGGCGTCGGCACCGAGATGAAGCCCAACGAACTTGTGATGATCATCCCAGACACATCACAAATGGTCGCCTACCTCAAGGTGAGTGAGGCGCTCTCGGGGCGAATCAAACCGGATCAAGAAGTGACCATCTTCGGTGACGCGAATCCGACTGTGCCCATTCATGGCACGGTGATGAACGTGAGCGTGCTTGCGGAGAGCGGCGGATGGCGCGATCCGAATCGGCGCGATTACAAGGTGCGCGTGTTGCTCGGCGAGGTTGATTCGCTCGGGCTCAAGCCGAGCATGCGCTGCAAAGCGTCGATTCTTCTCGGCCGAGCTGAAGACGCGCTGAGCATCCCAATTCAGGCAATCTTTCGCCAAGGCGCGGCAAGTTTCGTCTACGTCACAGATGGAGATGGATTCAGCCAGAGGCTTGTGAAACTTGGACGATCCAGTGAAATGGATGTCGAGATTCTCCAGGGGCTCGACGAAGGGGAGCAAGTCCTTTTGCGCGAGCCAACCGCGGACGAAGTGGTGGCACGGCTGCCCGCCGAAGTCGTGAATCCAAAGGGTGAGCAAGATTCCGAGAAGTCGAGTCGAGGATCTCGACCGACAGCGCCGCGATCCCCTGCCGATCCCTCAGCGGCCCAGCCCACAAGCGCGATTCCAGTTCGCGGTTCATGACCGCGAAGAATCTGCGATACTGAAGGGCATGTTGAAGTCATCCATCGTTGTCGCGGTGGCGCTCTTCATGTGGTTGGCATCGCCACCGGCAACACCGCGCGTGCTGGTCTTTTCAAAGACAGTTTTGTTTCGACACGCATCGATCCCAGATGGGATCAAGTGCATCAAGGAAATCCTTGAGCCCAACATTGCTGTCGATCAGACAGAGGACGCCTCACAGTTCACGAAGGACAACCTCGCGAAGTACAGCGCGGTCGTGTTTCTCTCAACAACTGGTGACGTGCTCGACGACGCGCAGCAGGTGGCGTTTCAGGATTACATCGAAACAGGGGGAGGTTTCGTCGGGATTCACGCTGCGAGCGATACCGAGCATGCGTGGCCGTGGTACGAAGAGATGGTCGGCGCATATTTCGCTGGGCATCCCGACATCCAGAAAGCGACGGTGATCGTCGAAGATCAGACACATCCATCTACAAGAATGCTTCCAGCGAGGTGGGAGCGCACCGATGAGTGGTATCGATTCAATCGAAATCCGCGCAAGGTCGATGGGATTCATGTGCTCGCGCGGTTGGATGAAGCGACATACGAAGGCGGCGGCATGCCGGACGACCATCCCTGCATGTGGTGGCGCGAGATGAAGGCGGGACGGTGCTGGTACACCGCGGGCGGTCACACGAAGGAGTCATTCAGCGAGCCGCTCTTTCGTGAGCATCTGAAGGCTGGGATCATGTGGGCAGCGAGAGTGGCGGCGCCACAGCCCGCGAAAAAGTGATAGGTCTATCGAGGAGAACACACATGGAATACTCATTCACAAATGGGGCCTTCGGACTTTCGTGTGGGTAAATCCTAGCCAATTTCCCGGATTTC
>CAYHHO010000152.1:0-5333 GCA_964356445.1 uncultured Singulisphaera sp.
CTGCTTCCCCTCGCATGCAGCGAGGTAGCACGCGAGCGGGCCCACAATCGTCTTTCCTTCGCCCGTTTTCATTTCCGCAATGCGCCCTTCGCTCAGCACGATTCCTCCGATGATCTGGACATCGAAAGGACGTGCGCGAAACGGCGGACGGCTCTCAGGAAGCAATGCGCGGACTGCCTCATAAACAACAGGGGGGATATCGACGAGCTGCCAGCCTTGGATATCGCCGTGGCAACCAAGCAAGTCACCACTTGGTTCACGCGGTGCCATCGCCGCCATCGACGCCTGAGTTGCAATGAACGCAGCGCGTGCTGGTTCAGGGAGGCGCTGCGGGTCAAACCCGAGTGCCGGATTGAACGTGTTTCGAATTCCGACGGCGCGGTCCATCGCCTCGCGAGCGCATGCAAAAATCTCAGGGATCATGTCGTAGGGGCGCTCGCCTCCGTGCACGCGAGCGCGGAAGGTCTGGATCATGTCGCGGATTTCGGAGTCGGTCTTGACGGAATAAGTCGACTCGAGTTGGCTGACCTTATCGACGATGCGCAGGTACCGGCGCACCATTCGTTGGTTCTGGGTTCCAAATGTCTTGCGGATAAAAAAGTCGAGGACTGGGATCGGCATTGGTATCTCTCTTGGCTGCAGGAACTGCGTTGTGGTGCGGCGTGAAGCCGCGTCGGGGGAAGGTTTCGATTGTTCAGTAAACGCGGGAGACGCTCGCGAGAGCGTTGCGGGCTATGAGCCCGTCAGGCCAGCGTAAAAGGCGGCGGAGCCGCTCCGAGGCAAGCCTCGATCGACACACGAATCCAGTGATTCGAACCTATGCATGCACTCGCTTCAGAGACACAAGCGCCGCGCACACCACTGTTTGTAGAGGCCACAGCATGCGGGGCTCCCTTGCTCGATCGGCACGCGCGCGCACTCGAATCCACAGACACAACTTGCGCTCCTGCGCTGGCGTTCGATGCTGCGTTCCACGCAAGTGGAGCGCTGAACGCAGCAAGCGTGAGGAGGAGTGCGAAAAGTGCGGGATGCAGAACCATGAGTGACCTTGCGCATTGTGCCACACAATGCGGCTGTCGGCAAGTAAAGTTGGGTAGGCTTCGTTGTCGGTTCGCATCGTTGGGGTGGTAGCTCAGCGGTCTAGAGCCCCTGACTCATAATCGGTGAGACCCGGGTTCGAATCCCGGCCGCCCCATTTGCTTTCGCGCGTGCGATACCCTCCGAGTTGTGTCGGAGCGCATTCCACGCCTGTTTGAATCGTTGCGGACTCAGCAGAGATCGGCGCTGATGCCGTTCATAACTGGCGGTTATCCGTCGCTTGACGTCACGACCGCTGCGATCGAAGCGATTGCGACCTCCGGCGCAGCCGCGATCGAAGTGGGATTTCCGTTCAGTGACCCAATTGCCGATGGACCGGTCATTGCTGCGAGTATGCATGAGGCGTTGCTTGCTGGTGCGTCAGTTCAAGGGGTTTTTCACGCGGTCGCCGCTGCGCGAGCTCGCACATCCGTGGGGTTGGTTGCGATGACAAGCATCTCGATCCTGTCGAGAATTGGCATGCGCGCATTTGTCGCGCGCGCAGTTGATTCAGGATTTGATGGGCTCATCGTTCCCGACATTGATCTGAAGGTTGCTCCCGAACTCACCGCGCTTTGCGATGAAAACGGGTTGACGCTTTCGCTGCTCGTTGCGGGATCCACGCCGCAATCTCGAATCACTGAGATCACTGCGTCTTGCAGGGGGTTTGTCTACCTGCTTGCGCGCGCTGGACTGACCGGCGAGAGCGAAGGGGTTCCTGAGATCGCTCGGGAAGTTGCTGCGGTTCGGCGTGCGACAAGGCTGCCCATCGCAGCCGGGTTTGGGATTTCGACCCCGGAGCATGTTGCGGCCGTCACCAAACACGCCGATGCCGCAATCGTCGGCAGTGCGCTCGTTCGCCGAATGGGAGGCGATCGCCCAGTCGAAGCGGCCGCTGAGTTCACGGCGCAACTTGCGACGGGTCTGCGCTGCGGGGCAATCAGTATCTGCGCATGACTCCGATCACGACTCCTTGAATCGTGCAGTCTGGAACATAGATCGGCTCGAACTCTGGGTTGGCAGGTTGAAGTCGAATCATGCCGTTCTTTTCCTTGTAAAACGACTTGAGCGTGGTTTCGCCGTTGGGCAGAAGTGCCACAACGCGTTCACCGCTGCGGGCTGTAGAGCGCCGCTCCACGATGACATAATCGCCGTCGAGGATCCCTTCGTCCCGCATCGATTCACCCTCCACTTGCAGCGCAAACATCTCGCCACGCCTCGCCGTGGTGCGACCGAAAGTGGTGCGACCGAAGGTGGTGCGACCGAAAATCTCCTCGAGTTGTAGCCGCTCGTCCTGCGCGCAGCGCTCGATCGGCATGCCTGCAGCAATTCGACCGAGCAGCGGGAACGAGAGCCCAGCCCCTTCATCGGGGCGCACCGCATCTTCGACTTCAGATAAAGAGCGAGCCTTGTTCGGATTGCGCCGAAGGGCTCCCTTTTCCACGAGCGCTTCGACATGTTCGAAGACCGTGACCTTGCTCACTTCGAGTTCGTCTGCTATTTCCTGAAGAGTCGGGGAGTACCCGTGCAGCACCCTGAACTGGCGAACGAAGTTGAAAATCTTGAGTTGCTTGGGAGTGAGATTCATCTGGTAGTGGATTCCTTTCTGAACTGCGAGCACGCTGCTGCGACTCGCGCCGGTAGAAGTAGACCGTTGAAGATGGAGAGGCAATTGCTCGACAGTCGCGACTGTGACCGATGGCCGCGCCAGCAGTGAGAGTGGGGAGGCGCGGTGAAATCGGCTCCTGGACGGTGTGCCCCACGAGGCGACCGCCGATGCCTGCGAGTCTGTCGAGCCAATCGATGGGTTGCCAGCAAAGTGCGGCAGCGCGTCCGGCAGCGGGTCCGGCAGCGCGCCCGGACTTGCTTCGTTTATCTGGGGGGCATCGGTTTTGGCGCGCATCGCACCCCGCAAAGCCGCTGCGTTGGGAGACGACGATCAATCGGTCGTCATCATCGTTGACGATTTGGCGGACAAAGTCACCGCCGGGTCCGATGGAGACCAGTGGTTCGCTGAGTGTTCTTGCTATTTTCATGGTCCCTCGTTGATCGGTTGGATTGTCGATAGCAGTCCACATTTGTTCGGTAAATGTTAGCCTATCAAGTGTTCGGTATCAAGGCCGTCCTTGGTAATTTCATTAGGATCAGAGCAGAATGCCGGTCGACCCTAGAGAAACCCCGAAAATGAACCTTCGGGAGAGGTCCAGAGGTCATCACGGGTTTCAACTCGATGCGGGGATCACTTTCCTCAATCATGGTTCATTTGGAGCGGTTCCGCGCGCCGTACGACTTTCTGCCGAAGAGTGGCGGTCGAAACTCGAGGCACGTCCCATCGAGATGCTCGGCCGCCGCATGACTGGACTCCTAGACCTCGTCAGGGAGCGTGTGGCGGGCTTTGTTGGCACAAATCTCGCGCGGGTCGGGTTCGTCACGAATGCCACGAGTGGGGTCGGGGCCGTCCTGCGAAGCATCGACTGGAAGCCGGGCGATCGGATCGTGCTTTCAAACCAGGGGTACAACGCGGTACGGCAGGCGGCACAGTACTGCTGTGAACGATTCGGGTGCGAACTCGTGATCGTCGATCTTCCGCTTCCCATGGAGGGCGACGATGTCATCTGCGACCGATTCGCCGCTGCACTCGGTGGGCGAACGCGGCTGGTGATTGTCGACCACATCACCAGTCCCACGGCGCTCATCTTGCCGGTTGCGCAGATCGCCGCGGCCTGTCGTGCGCGAGGCGTGAGATGCCTTGTGGATGGCGCGCATGCTCCCGGGATGCTCCCGTTGGAAGTTGATGCCATCGGCGCTGATTGGTACACAGGGAACCTTCATAAATGGGTCTGCGCGCCAAAGGGAGCAGCGTTTCTCGTTGCGTCCGAAGAGACAGTTTCGTGGACCCATCCCGAGACCACGAGCCACTTCCACGGAGAAGGGTTCGTCAAGGAATTCGATTGGCAGGGGACCCGTGACTTCGCAAACTGGCTGGCGATTCCGACAGCGATTGACTTCATTCGCGGCGAGGACGCCCCCAACCTCAATCATCAACTTGCGGTCTGGGCTCACCAACAGCTCTGCGCGGACTTTGGCGCGAAACCCATCTCGCCGCTGGACGGATCTCGAATCGGATCGATGGCCGCAATTGCGCTGCCGCCAAACATAGCCCGCGCTTTTCCGAGCGCGAGCGAATTTCAGCGAGTGCTCTACGAACAGAACAAGATCGAAGTTCCCATCATTGACTGGGGAGGGGGGTGGTACGTGCGCGTGTCAGCGCAGATCTACAACCAGCCCGAGGATTACTTGAAACTCTCGCGCGCAGTGCTCTCAGCGGGAGGAGGCGATGCGGGCACAGGCGTTTGAGGAGATGCCGGTGGAACTTGGATCTGTGCTGCCTGTGCTTGCTTGAACGGGACATACTCAGTGTTGAACCAAGTCCACCAGCGCTTCATGTCCCATCCATAGTCGACAGTTGACTGTCCGAAGTCGCGAGTTGTCATTGCCACGAGCGAATTGTGCGCATCGGTTCGATAGTTGTAGACCATCGCATCCTGAACACGCATCAACACTCCCGTTTGGAGCGACCCTAGGACAGGCTGAAATGCACCTGAGTTGTCGCCCGTGACCGCCACGACATTCGCGATGTAGTTCGTCCGAGTACCGATGGCGATCCACGCGAGGTCGCCGTCTGTGGTCTTCTCATCCGCCGAGACTTGGGAGAAAATCAGCGATGGAATCACCGCAAACGCGTCGACTTTGCCCGCAAGGAGCCCAGCCTGATTCACAACGAGATGGCGATCATCTCGCAGTCCGAGTTCGATCATTGCGATCACTTCATCGCAGGCAGGGCGAGCGATTCGGCGCGTTGCCTCGTGGCGCATGGCGGATTCGTCGCTGCGAATCGCGATCTTCGCCAGCATCGCCTGCCCGAGCCCACCTTGACCGGCAAGATGTTCGAGGTACGCCAAGCGAACGTCATCCTTCTGATCTTTCATTGCCTCCCACAAGACCTGCCATGACGCGGGGTCTTTCCACTGAGCCAGCAGTTCGAGGTTCTGTTCGCGAATTGCTCCGCGGCGGCTGCCAAACTTGCTGCGCACGAAATCTTCTGCGCTGCGTTTGAACGACTGCGCCGAAGCACCCGATCCGGCTGGTCGAAGGATCACTGGATCTACTGCCGGCGCCACGCCGCCTGTTGCCGGTATCGGCTGCAAGAGTGAAGCAGGGATTGGCGGTGTTGCAGCAAGCGAGGTCGCGAAGAG
>CAYHHO010000153.1:0-5309 GCA_964356445.1 uncultured Singulisphaera sp.
CTGTCCTTCGCTCTTGAGTCCGACATCGACGATGACGTAATCGCCGCTGATCGAGACGATGCGTCCTTTGATGACGCTGTTGGGTGAGCCGATCGAGGCTCCGGCCCGTGTCATGATGGCCGTCAAGTCCTCGTCTATGGACTTGTCACCGAATGCCTCGCGCAAGAGTGCGGCGGTGGCGTTCTGATCAAGCCCGATGTCTTCAATTAAGTTGTAATCAACCATGGTTGGGGTGCGTTCCAAAATGCGCGGTCGGGCACATTGCTCGATCGCAAGGCGAATTGCCGCCGAGACGTTCTCGGTGGCGGGTCGATGAATATATCAAGTTTCGTGGGATATTCGATGGGGCAGGTCGCGTTTCATCGATATGAACCCAGCGAGCCCAACGAGGTTGATGAGGAAGCAGACAAAGAAGAACCACGCCCCCCACCCCGCGCGAGCCATTGGGTAGTAAAGCGCAACTGCAAGAAACGGCGCGATTGCGCCGCGAATCCCGTTGAGGGTGACATGGAGCGCCATGTAATCGCTGTCGCGATCGGCTGGTGCGAAATCGTGATGACCCAAATTCCACGCGAGCGATCCTCCTGCGAATCCCAGTCCGAGCAAGACGCTCGCGCCATACATGAGTTCGAGCGAGTGGAAAAGTGTCGCGAGCCACATCGCTGCTGCAGCGAGGACGAATGTCCATCCGTGAATCGAGCGAAACACAATGACGTGAACGCGCGAGAGCAGTCGGCTCCATGCGGGGATTGCCAGCGGCATGATGAGCAGGGGGATGACGGTCGTCGCCAAGATGCCCTGGAGATATGACGTATGGAACTGATCGTTGAGGACGATGACCTGCGGCGGACCCATCATGAGGTTGCCGAGTCCAAACACCGACATCCACCACATGAACCGTGCATAGAGCCGGTCCTCGCGGAGGAGCGCGACCAGTCTGCGCGGATCGAGTCGTCCTTCGCCTCTGCTGCGCCCATCATGTTCGGCCCGTTGCAGCCTTCGTTGGCCGCGAAGTCGCACCTTTCGATAGATCGAGTTTCCCCAGATTCCTGCGAGCGCGAGGATTGGATAGAGAATGCGAAAGCTCCCTGGCGCGATGTCCATCGACTCGCCGATGACGAATCCTGCAAGCGCGAGCACGACCGCCTGCACCATCGCCATCTTGCCTGCGATGATCGCACGGTTGGCGCGCGGGTAGTTGTTGCGCCAGACTGCCGTGCGAACTGTGATCACTCCCGTCCACGCAGCGCGTGAGAGGAAGATGAGGATGGTCAGCGCGATCAGCCCAAATGAACTGAGCGGAATGAAAGCCACGAGCGCGACGCAGCCGCATGTGACGAGTTGCAGCACGCTGATGAACCGGACCTTCTGCCGCCCGTGTGCCAGCGCGGCCCAGATGAAGCTGGAGAGATTGGCGATGTTGGGTGCGGCACTGACGGCGGCGACGGCGAAGTCGAGTTCAGCGGGGCTGATTCCATCGACTCCAGCGAACATCTTCTTGACGATGATCGCCATCGTGCCGCCTTCGAGTGCGCCAAGCATCAGTGGCAGCAGCAACCAGGAGTAGAGTTCGCGCGCGTAGTTCGCTCGCAGCATCGGCGGCAGCGAGCGTGGATGGAAGTCCGTGACGAAGTGATTGAGTCGCTTGACGAAGAATTGAGTGGCGGAGAGCAGCACGGGATCGTGGCGGAATGCTGAAGCGGTCTAGCGCGCGGGACAAACAGCCCGCAGCGCGCGCCAACTGTTCTCGAGCGAGTCGGGGATGACGCGCAGATCGCCGATGGTTGCCATGAAGTTGGTGTCGCCAGCCCATCGTGGGACGACATGCGCATGCAGGTGCTCAGGGAGTCCCGCCCCTGCAGCGCGTCCTTGGTTCAGTCCAACGTTGACTCCCTGCGGCTCGAAGGCGCGCTCGACGAGGTCGACTGCGATCCCAACGAGTTCCCAGAGTTGCGCGCGTTGCGCGACCGAGTAATCCATGAGCGTTGGACGAGCTTCGCCGAGCGCGATCAGCACATGACCATTGGCGTATGGGTAACGATTGAGCATGATGAGGCCGTGATCATTGCGCAGGACCACCAGATGCTCTTGATCGGCAGCGGCATCAAGCCACGCTGCGCGGAGGAAGTTCGTGTCTGCGGTTGTGCCCGATGCGCGCGCTGCCTCCTCGCGCGATTCGAGGTCGCGCAAGTACGCCATGCGCCAAGGTGCCCAGAGGTCGCGGTGCGTCATCGCGTGCGAGCCCAGCGCAGAAGTTCCATCGGAGTCGGCGGCTTGCCTTGCATGAGAACGCCAATGCGAAAGACACGAGAGGCAAGCCACACGAGAGCAACTGTCGCGGCTCCATTGACGACGAGCGCAGTTCCGATCTGCCAACCCGGAATCGGTTCGACGGCACCCGTCGTGCGCAGCACCATCACGAAGGGCCCAATGGGTGGGATGAAACTTGTGATCGTCGCCAGCCATCCGGTTGGATTTTCAGTGATGGGCATCCACAGGATCAGCGGAATCATGAATGCCATCATCGCGGGTTGAATCAGTGATTGCGCTTCTCGCAGGTCGCTGACCGCGCTGCCGACAGCCGCCATGATCGACGCGCTCATGAAGTACGCGAGGAAGAACCAGAGGATGAAGAGGAGGAGCGTCGAGATCGGAACGATGTCGAGCATCGTCATAAATGCCAATCCCGCAAGTCCAGCGCTTCCCCACGTCGCGAGCATGAGGAGGCTCACGAGTCCCTGACCGACAATTTTCCCTGCGAGCAGTTCGAGCGGACTCGTGGCAGAGAGCAAGACCTCGATGACCTTGCTCGACTTTTCTTCGATGGTTGTGGTGAGCAGTTGATTGGCGCTCGAGAATGCAGCGATCCACATCAGCATCATGAATCCGCCTGGCAGGAGGAAGCGCAGTTCGAGCATCTCCTTCGCCTTCTCTCCGCTCGCCGTGAGGCGCGCCGTATCGATGTCGGGTTCTCGCAAGAGGGCTTGTGCCGCAGCGAAGTCAGACCCAGAGCGCTCAACTCGAGCAACGACCGTTGCCTTGCAGGCGAGTCGCGAGAACAGGCGAGTGGTCTTCGCGGGAGAATCAGATGGAACGAGCAGCGAAATCTCGACCTCCTTCGAGGGGGCCGCCGAGAGCAGTTCGGCCGGGATTTCGATCAGGGCGAGTTTTTCGCCTCGTTGAACCTGGTTCCTCATGGGTTCGAGGTCCGAGTCGATTGCCACACGCTCGACGGTCACATCGACATTTGGCAGGGCGCCGTCAAACTCTGCGAGTGCGTAGCCGCCAGCCGTCGGTGTTGAATCGACCGCCTCCCGCAGCGATCCGGGTGCTGGCGCGTGCTTTCCCGCCTTGATTTCGTCGAGGGCCTTCTGCATCGCCTTCGCAGCCGATCCATCGACATCTGCGACGACGATCGTTCCGCTCACGGGGACTGGCTTTGTTGAGATCAGCAACGGAACTGCGCCGATGACGCCGAACATCAGCATCGGGACAAAGATTGCACCGAAGATGAACCCCTTAGTGAAGACAGTCTGTCGGAACTCCCGCACCGCGATGATCCAGATCCGCGCAAATCGAAAGCCGCTGTTGCGCGTCGTGGGCGGTGTGGTTGCTCGGTTGATCTCGTTCATGCGGATGCCCCAACTGGAGCGCGCGCGTGACCACCATGTTCAGTCACGAGCCGAACGAACACATCATCGAGAGAGACCCGAGAGATTTCGACCCGGCGCGCCGGTACCTGCTGAAGTGCGAGCGTCATCACCCGTTGCAAGTCTTCCGTCTCATCGACCGTCAGCGTCACGCACCGCTGGTCATCGCTGAGGGTGACCGACCCGACTCCCGTGACCGCCGCGAGCGCGATCTTGGCCGCGGCAGCACTGCCAACCGGTTCAATCTCGATTGCGCGCGGCGAAAATCGATCGGTGACTTCGCGCGTCGTCGAGTCGAGGATTTTCTCGCCTCGATTGATCAGGATCACGCGCTCACACAACTGCTCTGCTTGCGTCATCTGATGTGTCGACAGAAAGATCGTGCGCCCCTCCTCGTGGAGATCCTTCACTGCACCGATGAGCACGCGCGCGTTCACGGGGTCGAGCCCCGAGAAGGGTTCGTCGAGAACGATCAAGTCCGGGGCATGCAGGACGGCGCCGATGAACTGCACCTTTTGCTGCATTCCTTTGCTGAGCTCCTGGCAACGAGATCGCAGGACCCCAGGAAGTTCGATGCGCTCGAGCCAACTTTCGACGAGCGCGAGGAGTCCTTGGCGGGGGAGTCCCTTGAGGCGACCGAGGTACATGAGAAATTCGCCAACGCGCATGCGTCGGTAGACGCCGCGTTCTTCAGGCAAGTATCCGATCCGATCCTTGGCATCGAGTGCGTCGCCACCGAGCACGCGAAGCTCGCCGCTGTCTGGGCGAATGAGCGACATGATCATGCGGATCGCTGTGGACTTTCCTGCTCCATTGGGGCCGAGCAGTCCCACGAGTGATCCACGATCGACGGTGATGTCGAGTGATTTCACAGCGTCGACCGAACCGAAGCGCTTCACGACGCCGCGAAGGACAACGGCTTGATCAACTGGATCTCGCACGGAATTCTCGTTCACTTCGGCGAAGGGATCGTCGGTGCAGCGGAGCCGGATGAACCAGATTCACTGGGTGCCGAATTCGGGGTGGACTTCTGCGCCAAGACGTTGATCTCAGGCGGAAGCTCGAAGACAGCGGAATCGATCGGGGAGAAGTCGACGGCTTCGATCGAGAGCACTTGCGTCTGTCCCGCCACCGCGTTCGATGTCCTCTTGGCAAACGTCCGACCTGAGAATTCGCCGAAGTCTTCAAAGGTCGTGGTGACATCGAATTCGCCGACCGACGACTTCAAGAGTTCGCTCGATCCAACCATGTGCCCAGAGTCGATGCTGTAGAAGCGCGTGGTCGTGGCTGTGCCGCGGACGAGTTTGACTTTGTAGCAGGGCGTTTCGGCGAATGAGCATCGTTCGACGACTTCAACGGAGTCGCATCCGAGGGCGGGATTCAGTTCTGCCTCGATGCTCGACTCACGCTGGACGCGTTCTCGTTCGTCGGAGGTCATCAGTGTCGCCCCGCGCATCGGATCGATCGACCAGCCGATGTTTCCTTTGATTCCCTGTCGGATTGATCCAAACCCTGGAATCTCTGTCTCGACCAACAAAAGGCCTGGGTCGACCGATCTCGTGGTGATCCGACCCTTCAACGATGCACTCGGCATCTCGATGATGCCGACTTGAGTTCGCGAGGTCTGCGACCGGATGAGATCCGCGCCGCCAGCAGCAG
>CAYHHO010000154.1:0-3641 GCA_964356445.1 uncultured Singulisphaera sp.
CTCAGCAGGCAAATCGTCCTTTGGAAAGATTGCCTGCACCGGACACTCGTCAACGCAAAGTCCACAATCAATACATGTCTCGGGATCGATGTAGAGCTGATCGACCGTCTCGTGCTGCTCACCTTTCTTCGTTGGATGAATGCAGTCGACGGGACAAACTTCGATGCACGACGCGTCCTTGGTTCCGATGCATGGCTCCGCAATGATGTGAGGCATAGTCGAAAAATACTATCAAGCAGCGGGAAAACGTGCCCAAAACGCACCGAAAGCCGGCATCGTTGCCGGCTTTCGGTACAAATCATTCAATCAATGCGACTTAGCGGCTCTTCTTAGCCTTCTTCGCAGCCTTCTTTGCAGCTTTCTTCTTTGCCATGGTGTGGCTTCCTTTCGTTACGCTTGTGCGTCGGAGAGAGTGGTCGCTAGCGTAACGAAATGCGCTCACTCAGGAACAGTCAGTAATGTTATCGACTGTTCATATTCAGAACTTGAGTACATGATTCATGACAACCCCCCATCCTGTCAAGCCCACCCTCTCAAGATTCTTCTCAATGGAGCATCTGGGAGGATGGGTCAGCGCATCGAAGTGATGTCGCAGAGGTCGGGTGGCCTCGTCGCTGTCGTTGCGCGGAGGGGTCGTGCGTGTCCCACCCAATCTGCGGATCCAACACCCGATGTCGTCGTTGATTTCTCGAGCGATGCGGGCACGCAAGCGGCAATTCGGTTGGCAATTCAACATCAATGCGCGCTCCTTGTCGGCACAACCGGTCTCAGTGATGAAACGCGAGGTCTCCTGCGCTCCGCTGCGGGGGAGATTGCGATTTTGATAGCGCCCAACACATCAATTGGTGTGGCGGTCATGCGGCATCTTGTTGCCGAAGCGGTTCGGCTTCTCTCTGCAGACTTTGAGATTTCAATCTCTGAGGCGCATCACGCTCAGAAACGGGATAAGCCGTCCGGAACAGCGATTTCGCTCGCGGATTCGGTCGAGAAAGCTTGCGGGATTGCGATCAGCAGAGACAACATTCACTCCGTTCGTGCGGGGGAGACAATTGGCGATCACGAAGTCACTTTGACGGGTCCTGGAGAGACGCTTTCGCTTCGGCATCACGCCCAAGATCGCGATCTTTTCGCACTTGGTGCGATTCGACTGGCACGTTGGCTGGCAGGGCAGCCTGCCGGTCTCTTTGGGGTAGATGACTGGTTCAAACAATTCAAGGAGTCCAAGCGTTGAAAGCGCAGCCGATCGAAGTTTTTGATGTTGCGGGGGGGATGAAACTCGCCGTCGAGCCCATCGAGGGGGCAGCGACCACGACCATTGTTTGGACGCTTCCAGTCGGTTCGGCGGGTGACCCAGAGGGAGCCCTCGGGGCGGGTGAATCGACGGTCCTGGGCGAGGTCATTATGCGCGGGGCGGGCAGCCGGTCGAGTCGAGAATTGAGCGACGCGCTCGATCGACTTGGTGTTCAACGGGCGAGTTCAAGTTCCACTTTCGCTATCACGATCGCCGCGACCTGTCTTACGACCGAGACGAGCGAGACGCTCAAACTGCTTCGTGACATCGTGATGCATCCGCGTATCGAGGAAGATTCGCTCGAGGCAAGTCGAGACCTCGCGCTTCAATCGCTCGGGTCATTGACGGATGATCCACAGCACTACGCAGGAATCAAGATCAGCGAGATTGCCATCCCAGCCCCGTTCAATCGGCATGGATATGGAACTCTGGATGGGCTGAACGCACTGACAACCAAGAGTCTGCACGCAGCATGGAGTCGTCGATGTCGCCCCGGCGGGAGCATCATCGGTGTCGTCGGCGCGATTGACCCGGCGGGCACGCGCGACATGATCGCGGAACTTGTTGATGGTTGGACTGGAGCAGCGGTCGAACCAACCGCAACTGCTCCCGCTCGCGGAGGGTCGCTTCACGAAAAACAGGCCTCGTCACAGTCGCAGATTTGCTTGGCGATGCCCGGTCCGAAGGCGGCAGAAGCGGCGAGCCTTCCACATCAGGTGATGGTGAGGATCCTCGGCGGTGGCGGAATGTCGAACCGGTTGTTTTGTGAGGTTCGAGAGAAGCGAGGGCTCTGCTACTCGGTGGGTTCGAGTTACACCCGTGGCCGCGATCGCGGGCTGACGCTCTTTCACGCGGCGAGCACCCCCGAGCGAGCGAGCGAGACGCTGGCGTGCGTTCGAACTGAAGTTGCTCGGATGGCGCAAGGGGTGACGACCGACGAGTTTGCACGCGCGATCCTTGGGCTCAAGAGTGGAGTGGTCATGGCTGGTGAGAGCAGTTCCGCGAGGGCCTCGGCGCTTGTGGGGGACCTCTTTCGCCTTGGGAGGGTTCGAACCCTTGCAGAGGTGGTTGCATCGATAGAAAACCTGACGATCGATCAGGTGAACGCGCACGCAGCTGCCACGCTCACACCCGCGGCGGTGGAAGCTGCCGCGTTGGTCGTTGTGGGTCCGGCCGCGTTGTGATTCGTATACTCAGGCAATATGAACGAGATCGTTCCATTCAAGCCAGGCACGAGAGTCAAAGTGACCCAGCAGCTTCCGACACCGACAGGTGCGTGGACGACGACGATTCTCGGAACGGTTCAACGTTGGAGGCAGGCCGCGACAGGGTCGTGGTTCGCGCACAGCAAGGATGATCGGCTCTGGCTCGATCGACTTGAGATGAAACTGGACGATGGCGAAACGACGGTCTTGAACCTCGATCAGTATTCGCTCATAGAGACGACCTAAGAATTCTGGATTCGCCCTGGGGTGCGGTGCGGCGGGGAGCCCGCGTCGTTATGACTTCGGATCGATCGTGCGCTGCGGGCTCGCGGCGGGGCGGCCGCGCGAGTCTGTCTCGGAGGGTGCATTCGGTGTTCCTGGCGTCGCCGGCGGAGTTGGCGAGGAAACTCGCGCAAACGGCGGCGGTTGTACGTTCGCAGGGAGCGGAACATGTTTCCACGCCTGTGACTTCAATGTGAAGTCACCGACGGCGCTCCCTCGGCGGACCGTGAGAACGATCGAGTCACCAGGTGCCATCGAATTGAGCCGCCCTCGAATCACCTCGGGTGTTGCTGGTGTCTTTCCATCCACAGCGGTGACCAGATCAAAGTCTTCGACGCCTGCGAGGTAGCCAGGACCGAATTCCATCACAGCGACCACCAGCGAATACTCCAATACCTGCGGCCCGATGTGCTTGACGAGTGCTAGCCCAGGCTGTTCGAAGCGAACGCCGATCATCACTGGGGGATGAACCGATGGCTGCGGAATCGGGATGCTTTGGAGAACCTGACCAGCGCTAGAGATGACCTCGATCGCATCGTCGGTTCGGCGAAGGTGTTGCTTTGCGACGCGTCGACCATCAATCGAAACTCGAACCTCGTCACCGATGAACTCAACATCGAAGCGGGGTTGGGGAACGGGTGCGGGCGCCGCATCGACGACGGGCGCAGGTGCTTCAGCAGCGGGCGCGGGGACTTCAGGCGCGGGTGCTTCGGCAACGGGCGCTGGGACTTCAGGTGCGGGTGCTTCGGCAGCGGGCGCCGCTTCGACGACGGGCGCCGCTTCGACGACGGGCGCGGGAACTTCGACGACGGCAATCTCGGGCGCAGGCGCAACGACTTCAGGCGCAGGCACTTCCTCTGGAA
>CAYHHO010000154.1:3651-4971 GCA_964356445.1 uncultured Singulisphaera sp.
TGCGTCCGAAGTTGGTTCAACGGCAACTTCATCCGAGCTATCGCCGCCGCCATCAGCCATTGCTGAGTCGGCTCCGAGATAGAACGCCGAATCCACTCCATCGTCTGGTTCAACCGCAATCGACGGAGTGGGTTGATCGGTGGAGCAGGCAGTGAGCGCCAACATCGTCGCAACAGCAAGTGAAGTCCGCAACATTGCCAAAGCGTACCCGTACTATTCGTGATGATGATCACGATGGCCCGCTGCGCTCTGCTTGTATCTGTGACGATCACACTCGTGGCTGGGTGTGCGCCAGCGATGAAGAGCGCTGCGCGGGGTGGGATTGACTATCCGTACGGGCCAGCGTCGATGCAGATGCACTCGCTCAGTCGCTTGGTGGTTTCGGCCAGCGGCACGGTTGACGGAGCGGTCGTCTTTATTGATTTCAACGACCGGGACAATCAAAGCAGCCGCGCAACGGGAGTCTTGGAGGTCGCCATCGAACTTCCAGGCAACCGCGTGGTTGAAAAGTCAATGGATCTCACCAGTCTTGTCGTCAATGACGAACTCTGGAGCCGGACCGTCCGAATGTATCGGGTTGAGTTTCAGTTCGATCTCGGGACCGCTTCGCAGCCATCGTCCGGACTGCCAGTGTCTGTTTCGTGGACCCCCATTGATGAAGTAGCGATCACCTCGTCTGGGGTGTTGTGCTACCCGAATCGCCGGTGAAACCCGCGGGAGGCTTGATCGTGCCGCGCTGTTCATACTTCTTTTCGTACTTCGAATGAAGCAGTGTCTGGTGGCTGGCGAGGTCGATTTCACGACCATCGATCCAAGCCTGCCGAATGTTCGAAGTCACTTCAAATGGATCGCCATCGTGGAGGAGCAGCGTCGCACTCTTGCCTGGGGCGATCGATCCGTACAAGTCACCAGCCCCCGAGAGTTGCGCAGGAACTCGGGTGATTGCGGCGAGCGCTTCCTCGCGCGGAAGTCCGTACGCAGTCGCAACGGCCGCGTGGTGGACAATGTTTCGATCATTGGAGGGCTCGTCGCCAGTTGCGATAGCGAATTCGATTCCCTTCTCGAAGAGTTTGGCGGGGAGCGTGTACGACGAGTCATACTCCTCGTGCGCGAATCGCGGAAGACGAAGGACTCCAGGGATGATCACAGCAACCTTGTGAGCGGCGAGCAGCTCGGCGACGGCTGGTGCGCCCTGTCCACCGAAAATGATCGGCTTCATCGATCGTCCGACAGCCCACAACACGGCAGACTCAATCTGCCCCGCACTCGCTGCTTCGATGATGATCGGTCGCGTTCCATCAACAACATCGCGCAGTCGTT
>CAYHHO010000155.1:0-4895 GCA_964356445.1 uncultured Singulisphaera sp.
TGAAACACTCCGAAACCGAGCCTTGTCCAGGGAACGACGAGTCGCCATGCACCAAGACGGGGATCACTTCGCGTCGATCGCTGTCATTGCGCAAATCTTGCTTCGCGCGCGTGCGGCCGAGCACGATCCCATTGACGAATTCGAGGTGCGATGCATTGGCCGAAGCAGAGAGATGCACAGGTCCCGACGCCGTTTCGCGATCCGAACTGAATCCCTGGTGATACTTCACGTCGCCACCGCCGTCGGCGAATGCCGCGGTCCACGTCTCTTCGAATTCCGTCAGCACCTGCTCATACTTCTTGCCGATGACATTTGTGAGCAAGTTCACTCGCCCGCGGTGCGCGAATGCGAAACAGAATTCACGCGCGCCGAGCGCTGCTCCAGTTTCCACCAGCGCGTCGAGCATCGGAATGATGGTGTCGGCGCCTTCTAATCCGAAGCGTTTCTTGCCGACATACCGCATTGCGAGAAATGCTTCGAACGCATCCGAATCAACAAGTCGCTGAAGAATTCGCTGCTGTTGCTGCTGTCCAAATCCGGGCTTGCCCCGTGATTGTTCGACACGCCGCTCAATCCACTGCCTTTGCTCTCGGTTGGTGATGTGAACGAATTCGACCCCACTGCGACCGCTGTATGTCTGTTCCAACTGAGCCACGATGTCAGCCAGTGTTGCTGGCGATGCAATCGGTAGCGATCCCGCATCGAAGGTCATCGCGAGGTGTTCATCGCCCAATCCCACGGCTTCGAGCGTCAAGACATCTGGAAAGGGACGCGTCGTGCCGAGCGGATCGAGTTGCGACGCAAGATGCCCGAATTCGCGGTACCTCTGGATGAGCGTGTCGACACTCCGCTGAGCATCGCCGCCCATTGTTTCGCCACGACCTTGTGGCGTGAATTGCGTCGCCGAGTCCGCCGGCGCTGCCGAAGTTTCTGTGCTCGGGCTTGGTCGCGCAAGTCCGAGTTCGAATCCTGCGAAAAACTGGCGCCAGGCCGGATCGACAGAATTCGGGTCGATGCTCCATTGAGCGAAAAGCGCATCAACAAATGCGCCGTCCCAACTATTGATGGACTGCCTCGCTGGTGGGGCAGATTCCGATTTGTCGTGGCCTTCGTTGGTCACGGTGCGAGCTCCGTACGGGTTCGTTTGCATGGACGAGAAATCACGATCCCGTCGATGATCGAGTGTAGCAGAGCAGCACGCGATCGATGCCCTCGCCGCGTCCCTCAGAGCAGCGCAACGGGGTCGACATCGATGGCCAGCAACTCTCCCGAAGAGAGAATATTGGCGGACCGTGCGCTCGCGATCAACTGCTGCAATCGCGCGGAAGTTTCCGAGTTCAGTTCAATCTGGATTCGCCACCTATCCGAGATTCTCGCGATCGGGCAGGGTGCCGGTTCGCGAATCACGACGCCTTGGGCTGCGGGAAGAACCGCCAATTCTCTGCGCAATTTGGCGGCAATTCGCTCGGCCTCACTCCGATCAGCGTGGCGCACGACGATGCGCGCCATGCGATGCACGGGCGGCAATCCGAATTGCTCGCGGATCGCGAGCTCGCGCTGCGCGAAGCCCTCGTAGTCCTGGCGAGCCGCAGCGAGGATCGGATCTGCGTCGGGCTGAAAAGTCTGGATGATCGCGCGCCCCGGCCGTTCGCCGCGACCGCAACGCCCCGAGACTTGCGAAACAAGTTGATAGGTGCGTTCACTGGCGCGGAAGTCAGGAAGGTTGAGCGCGGTGTCGGCACTGATGACACCGACGACGCGGACATTTGGAAAGTCGAGACCCTTCGCAATCATCTGTGTCCCAAGAAGCAACTGAATCTCTCCGCGCGCAAATCGCCCGAGCACATCGTGAAAGTCGCTCGCCAGCGCCATCGAATCGCTGTCCACGCGAGCGACCTTCCCACGTGCCGCGAGTTCGGGAAAGAGCCGCGCCAGTTCTTCTTCGACGCGTTGCGTTCCCAGGCCAAAGATGGTCACCGCGTTCGCACATCTCGGACAGCGACTTGGAACTTTTTGCTGCGCCTGACAGTGATGACACCGCGCGAACTCAATGCGCTTGCCACTTGAGCGATCGTGATGCACCACCATCCCCGCTTCGCAGTGATCACACTGCATCATCCATCCGCACTCGTGGTCGGGGCACGCAATCCAATTCGCATATCCGCGTCGGTTCAGCAGGATGATCGCTTGCGCATTCGCCGCGAAACACTCCCGAAGTGCGACTTCGAGCGTGGGCCCGAGCAAGTGCACCCGTCGGTCGCGCCGAAGCACTGTTTCCTTGCGGAAATCGACAATTTCGACGCGAGGCGTCGTCAGACCTGGTGCGCGATCTGGTAGTCGATGCAGCGTAGAAACGCCGCGCTTCGTCGCGTTGTACCAACTCTCCAAACTCGGAGTCGCGCTACCGAGAAGGATCGGGCAACCACAGAGTTGCGCGCGTCGAATCGCGACATCTCTCCCGTGATAGCGCGGGGATTGATCCTGCTTGTAGGAGTGGTCATGCTCCTCGTCCACGACGATCAGGCCCAACTCGCCATCGGGAATCGGCGCGAAGACAGCGCTCCGCGCACCGATGACGATCTTTGGACCAGGCTGCGAAGCGACGAGCCATTGTTCGTGGCGCTGTGCCGCGCTCAATCCACTATGCAGTATCGCCATTCGATGCTTCGGGAGCCGTGAAACAATCCTGCCTCCCGTCTGCGGAGTCAGCGAAATCTCAGGCACGAGATAGAGCACCGATTTCCCTGCATCAAGCACGCGCGCAGCGAGCCGCAGATACACCTCGGTCTTGCCCGACCCCGTGACGCCGTGCAGTAGTTGCTGCGAAAACCCCTTCTCCAAGATCGAGGAGACGCTCTCGATCACGCGCCGTTGATCAGCGGTCGGCTCAGGAATTCGCGCATCCTCGAGAGTCGGCGACCGCCACTTTGCCTGGACGGTCGTTCGGTGAGTCACCTGCAGATGTCCGCTCTTGATGAGCGCGAGAATCGGCGCTCGCGTGGCAATCCCGCACGCAGCCCGAAGCGCGTCAATATCGACGGGTCGTTGCTCCACTGGAAGGCGCGAAACCACTGCGAGAACCGCACGCCGCTTCGTGTGCAACTTTTCTGGGTCTCCCGGCATCGTCTGCGCCAAATCCACGGCGAGTCGCGTGGTGCGCCCAATTCCCTTGCGCACCGCACTCGGCGTCACTCCTGCGATCGTGACTCCGATTGGCGCGCAGTAATACGACGAAATCCAGTGCGCGAGGCGAAGGACGCTTTCGGGCAGCGGGTCGATCTCCTGGTGCACTTGCAAGATCGCCTTGACGCGGTCTGGTGCCATGCCTTTGTCGAGTAGTTCTTCGCCGCCTACCGCAACGACGATGCCGCTCGTTTGTGCGTTCGATCGCCCAAGCGGCACCGTGACCCGATGACCTGGACGGACAGCGAGTTGTTCAGAAGTGATCTTGTAAGTCAGCCCGTCCGGGTAGCGATCAAGTCCTCGATCGACAGCGACACGCGCATACTGCGTGCTTGCGGCCGCGGCGGTCATCGCTGCGTACGTTCGCTTGAACCCGCGCAGCTCGCTTGCCCGCGGAGGGCGACTCGAGCCTGCGCGATGCGCATCGATTGTTCAGTGAGTGGAGACTTGGACTCCATCAACTCGATGAAACAATCAAAGAGGTAGTCCGAATCGTGCGGACCAGGGGAAGCTTCCGGGTGGTACTGCACGCTGAAAATCGGGCGGGTTGTGTGCCGAAATCCAGCAACCGTCTGGTCGTTGAGGTGGATGTGGGTCGGTTCGCCACCCGCCGCGCGCAGGGAAAGTTCGTCGACGCAGAACCCGTGGTTCTGGCTCGTGATCTCGATTCGATCAGACAGCAGATTCCGCACCGGCTGGTTCGATCCGCGATGCCCGAACTTCAGTTTGTATGTCGTCGCCCCAAGTGCGAGCGCCAGGAGTTGATGCCCCAGGCAGATGCCAAATGTCGGGATTTCTCCCGCGATTTCGCGAAGCGTGCGGACGGTGGCTTCGACCGCCGCGGGGTCTCCGGGACCGTTCGAAATGAACAATCCATCGGGCTTGAGTGCACGAATCGCCGCTGCGGTCGAGTCGTGCGGAACCGCGTGCACGGTGCAATTGCGTTGAATCAAGTTTCGATAGATGTTTCGCTTCGCTCCGCAGTCGATCGCCACAACGCGCAGCGTTCGCTTCGCGATGCGCATGTCTTGATCGTCTCGAGGTGCCCATTCGCCGAGTGATTCTTCCCATCGCTGCGGCTGTCGCGGACTGACAGCACTCGCGAGATCCTGTCCCGCCATCGACGCGCTCGATTTCACGAGTTCGACCAGTTCCGAATCGCTGCGATTTGGATCGCCGCAAAGGACTCCATTCATCGACCCTGAACTGCGCAACTTTCGTACAAGTGCGCGCGTGTCGATTTCATGGATTCCAGGAACCCCAAAGCGCGCGAGCCATCCCGACAAGTCTTCGACCGCGCGTTGATTGGAGTGCACGCGGCTGAGTTCTCGGACGACGAATCCGCTCACAGTTGGGCGGGCGCTCTCGATGTCATCAGCGGTTACTCCGTAATTGCCGATTTGCGTCGCGGTGAGGGTCAGGATTTGCCCTGTGTAACTGGGATCGGTCAGTGCTTCCTGATAGCCACACATGGCTGTGTTGAAGACCACTTCACCAATGCTGAGCACCGAAGTGCCAACCGCGCCAAATCCGACTCCCGCGAAAGAACTTCCGTCCGCCAGAACGAGCCTCGAAGCATGCGTTGCGGGCGCAGAATACGAACTTGGAAGCGGCATGACCGAGCATTGTATCGCGCCGCCGCTTGCGGATGCGTGGGAGGGCGTTTAGTCTTCCCCTTCGCCTTGAGGCGAGGCGGATCTTTCCGCAAGAGG
>CAYHHO010000156.1:0-4695 GCA_964356445.1 uncultured Singulisphaera sp.
ATCGATGTTCGCTCCGTAGTTGAAGCGAGCGGCGTAGGTCCAACTCGGATCAACAACATTGCCCGAGAAGGTCATTCCCGTGCGGCGGTTCTCGAAGCCCCAAGTGGAGTTCGCGTCCTGACCGACCATGCCCGTGTTGTTCGAGGTCTGATGGTTGTATGTGAATCGTGCCTGCGCAAGGAAATTGGCGCTGAGTTTGAAGTTGCCGTCCGCGCTGGAAACGAAGAACCCGCTGTCGTACCCCGAGGTCGCTGCTGAGCCCTGAAGGCTGGTGCGTGTCTCAGAGTCGGCGAGGACGTCTCTGACCAAGGACTTGATCTCCGCGGCGCGCTCTTGGGTGAGCCACTTGTCGCAGCTCTGGGTCTTGAGGGATGCAAGTTCAGCGTGGAGTTGCGCGATCTTGTTCATGATGTCGGTTTCTTGCGCCGAGGCGCTGGCAGTGACAAGTCCGCTGACGATGACGCCAACGAGGTGAGTGATCTTCATGATTTCTGCGCTCCTAAGCTTGTCAATACCGGCCGTTTCGAGGTGAGGTCCGAAATCACAATATAGAGGATTCGCTGGTCCCGTCCGAACAATCCTGCACCACCATGCGAAACCAATCAATGGGCGATACAGGAATTGATGAACTGCAGGATCCATCGGGGATTGCAGTGGTTTCATATCTGGCTCATTGCGTCGCGATTCGGTTCGCGTGCCGCGTCCCGCGGCATCTCCTACGCAAAACCGTGTCGTCCCTGGTCCATGTCTTATCCAAAGTGTGGACTTCCACACTCTCAGTGGACGCCAAGTCTGGGAGGATCCAATGTGAACCAAACATGCCCTTTCAGATCACCACTTCAGCTGGACGAGAGGTTTTTTCTCTTATGAGGAGCGCTCTGCCCAGCGGTTGACGATGCCCGAGCCCACAAGGTGGAACTTGCCTTTGCGTTGCGGTGGAGTACTGTGTGGGCATCCGATGATGTCACCCAAGGAGTACGACATGCGCTGTCAATCACGAGCGCGGTTCACGATTTTCGCCATCTTCACGTCGGCAGCGACGACGCTCTTACTTGCGTCCACAGCACTCGGTGGCGATTGCAATGGCAACGGCATTGATGACTGCGCCGACATCGCCGCGGGAATGGCAGACACCAACCACAACGGGCTGCCCGACTCGTGCGAGCACGCGAGCGGCGATTACAACCTCAATGGCGTGGTCGATGGCGTCGACTTGTCGCATGTGTTAGCCCACTGGAATGACGCAGGATTTGGCGGCGGAGCGCTGACCTCTGTCTTGGCCCACTGGGGTGCGCTTGCGCCGCCGCCGGGACCTTGCGGACCAATTGTGCCGTCGTGGGCCACGCTCATCGAAGCAGCGCCCAGTGCATCGGTTGTGCCCAACGCATCGTTTCGCGCAGCGATCACCGCAACGGGCTGGGCTTGGCGCGTGCGCGACAACGCGAGCAACATCGAGATGGTGCTCATTCCGCCAGGGACATTCCCAATGGGATGCAGTCAAGGGTCGAACCAGAATCCTTGCTACGGATGGGAGGGACCAGTTCATCAGGTGACGTTGACTCAGGCTTTTTATATGGGTCGTACTGAAGTGACACAGGCGCAGTGGCTCGCAGAGATTGGCACCAATCCGAGTTACTTCACTGCGGCGAACGGCTTTCCGGGAAGCACCTCACGCCCCGTCGAGCAGGTTTCGTGGATCAGGATTCAGGAATTCCTCTCGCAGAATTCTCTTCGCCTTCCCACCGAAGCCGAATGGGAATACGCATGCCGCGCTGGAACCACGACTCCGTTCTACAACGGCTCGACCGATGACAACACGCTGACATCGCTGGCGTGGTGTCTCGCAAACAACTCGCCGGAGGGAACGAAGTCCGTCGCGACGAAACTGCCCAACGGCTTCGGGCTCTACGACACGCTTGGAAATGTCTGGGAGTGGGTCAGCGACTGGTACGCCTCTTACCAGGCTGGTGCGGCGACCAATCCACAAGGTCCAGCGACAGGCTCAGACCGGATCTTCCGCGGCGGGTACTGGAACGCGTTCTCGAGTTCTTGTCGTGCGTCGTACCGCGTCAACGCGGCTCCAGACAATGTCAACAACGCGACGGGATTTCGCGTTGCGCGCAACCCGTAGTGTCGCGCGCCACGCCATCTCCTCTTGAAACGGGCAACCAGTGTCGTTTTTCGACACTCACCGCCCGATTCAAGCACAGGCGGCGCATGAATAAGAGGATCCCGGAATTGACAGAGGGTTATCAGCGCGCATATTGGTAAAAGTGAATTGGGGTCCCTGGCCGGCCCGACCGCGGCGCGCGCTGCGCTCCGCTGGACACAGTTCACGGTCCGAGAGTCCGATCCCCACCCCGCCCACTGGGAGGTGTTTATCAAGACTGCGAACATTGCATGAAACCCTTCCCGCCAATCTCGAGTGCACGCCAGTTGCAGGCGGCCGCCCTCGACGCCAACGACATGGCGCTTCTCATCGCTCAGATGTAGCGCCATGAAACCGGCCGTGCGTTCGACGATCGCGGGGGTCTGGCTCGCAGTCGCGGGCTCTGCCGCGGCGCAGGACTTCAACGGCAACGCCATCCGGGACTCGATTGACCTGCGCAATGGCACAAGCGCCGATTGCAACCACAATGGGGTCCCCGACGAGGCGGATTTACTGAAGCCTGACTTCGCCGCGGCGATTGAGCACTTCGGCGATTCGGCGACGCTGAGCGGCACGAGTGGCCTCATTCCGGTGGATGTGGACCAAGACGGAGATATCGACGTAGTGGTCTCTTCGGGGGCAGGTGGGCCGAACAACTCGAACGTCACGGTGTGGAGGAACGATGGAGGCCCAGGTCTCGTGTTTGGTTCTCGCATCACGATCACCAACGCGCAGTGCTTTGCGGTGCGCGCGGCCGACCTCAACGCGGATGGAAGAATGGACATCGTCTGCTCCGATGCGGGCTTCCCCGAGGTCATCGTGCTGGTGGCGACTGGCCCTGGCAGTTTCGCGGCGCCGCTGCGGCTGACGGCGGGCTCGCGCGGAACCGGTGTCACGGTCGACGACCTTGACGGCGATGGTGACCTCGATATCGCAGCTGCCGGATTTGCGACCAATGCCGTAGACGTCTTCAAGAACAATGGGAACGCAACATTTGCGCCGCGTCAGCAGTACGCGTGCGGGCAACAGCCCGTCGCTGTCGCCAGCGCCGACTTCACCGGAGATGGATTGATGGACCTCGCGGTTGCGAACTCGTTCATCTCGGCGCCTGGGACCGGCACGATTTCACTGCTGCGCAACAACGGCGGCGGCACCTTCGTCGCACACGCGACCATCTCTGTGGCTGGGCATCCAGAGACTGCGACAAACTCCGCGCCGCACGACGTCGTGTTGGCCGATGTTGACGCAGATGGCGACAGCGACCTCCTTGTCTCGTCGAAGGACAGCAATTCACTGCGCGTCTACACCAATGGTGGCACAGGCACCTTTACAAACACGCAGACCCTCGGTCCGCTCGAGTCGATTGGCGGGAGCGCAGACCGAATGCTGTGCGCAGACCTCGATGGTGATCCTGCGCTCGAGCTCGCCTGGTGTGATTCTGCAGCGCGTGCGGTGCGCATTTATGACAACAATTCGGGGAGTTTTGCCTTCGAGCAGTCCTACGCAGCGGGCACCGAGGGTCCGACCGCAGTGGCGAAGGGAGACCTTGACGGCGACGGCGCACCGGAACTCATTCTCGGAGGCGCGACGAGCAACGCGTTCTCGACGATGGTGAACCAGGGAGGGCTCAACTTCCAGAGCGTCATCCATCTGCGCCGAAGCGACTCCAGTTTCATTCCGATGTTGGCCGACTTCACTGGCGATGGTGTCACGGATCTGGCGTCCTACTCAACAAGCACGATTCCGGCGACCTTCAATATCGCGCCAGGCATCGGCAACAATCGCTTCGGGCCTGCGATTCTCGTGCCGCTGCCTTCATCGGGACACATGCTGCCGCGGGACCTCAACAACGACGGCCTCTTGGACATTCTGTCGCTCGGAAATAGCGGCAACTTCTTCACGAAGCTGAATCTTGGCGGAGGCATTTTCGGTCCGGCAATCCTTCCGTATCCCATCCAACTGCATGGGAACCAACAGACCGCGGACATCAACAACGACGGCAATCTTGACTTCCTCTGGTCATGGGGGACGGCATCGATCGACCCACACCACATTCAGATTGCACTTGGGAATGGGCAGGGGGGATTCGCGCCACCGCTCGAACTGATCACGCCTCCCTTCATGGGGGACATCTGGACAGGCGACCTGAGCGGCGATGGATTTCCGGAGTTGTTCGTCGGGTTTGCGTCAGGGCAGATTGCGCCAGCGGGGCTTGAGGCGTTTGCGATCTATCCAAACAACGGCGACGGGACCTTCGGTCCGTACTCAGTCGTGGCGTACGAGTTGGTCCCAAACTTCGCAAGTGGGGTGGGCGCCTTCGCGTTCTTGGACATCGACAATGATGGCGACAAGGACGTGATCGCACAATCGACGCGTGCCTTCCTCTATCGCAATACCCAGCACCAGCTTGAGGCGCCCGTCATGCTCGGCGGGTTTGCGAACTACTACCACTCGCAGTTCGGACCGACGATCTACGACGCCGACGGAGATGGCGATCTCGACATGTTTGGGGCGCGCAGTATCAGTGGCGTCTCTTCGCGCGCCAT
>CAYHHO010000157.1:0-4670 GCA_964356445.1 uncultured Singulisphaera sp.
GCCGTACGTTTCACGAAGTCGATCGTGAGTCATGACCGAAGCAGTCGGACCTGCCGCGATGACTCGCGTGTTGAGCAACACGACCCAATCGAAGTACTCGCGCGCCGTCTCGAGATCGTGATGAACGACAACGGCAGTGCGCCCTTCGCCGCGCATTCGACGAAGCACCCCGACGATCGCCTGCTCGGTCGCAGCATCAACCGAGGCGAATGGTTCATCCATGAGATAGAGCTGCGCGCGCTGAGCGAGCGCACGCGCAAGAAAGACGCGCTGTTGCTGTCCACCGGAAAGCTGTCCAATCTGACGAGTTGCGAAATCCGAAAGCCCAACTTCGGCAAGCGATTCATTCGCCGTCTCGCGCTGCGCACGACCTGGCCTGCTGAACCACCCGAGTTTTCCGTATGTCCCCATCTCCACAACATCGCGCACCGTGACTGGGAAATCCCAATCAACGCTCTCGCGCTGAGGGACATACCCGACGAGCGCGCGCTGCGATTCGTACGGCTTGCCGAAGACTGTGATTTTCCCCGACGCCATTGGCACGAGCCCCAAGCAAGCTTTGAGGAGTGTGCTCTTCCCGGCGCCGTTTGGACCGATGATTCCAACGATCGCTCCCTTTGGAATGTCCAGATCAACATCCCACAAAACTGGCTTGCGGTGATACGCCACCGTGAGCGCGTGAATCCCCAGCGGACTTGCCGCAGAGTGTTCGCAGCCGAGGCTTCGTGGACTTGGGCTCGGTGCACTCGGGTTCGGCGTGCGAGGCGTCACGGCTTGGGCATTTCTGGCGGTGTACCCCCGAGGGCCTTCGTCATGATTGCCGCATTCGTCGTGATCATCCCCACATACGTCCCCTCGTACGTGCCGGGTTTTCCCATCGCATCAGAAAAGAGCGAGCCGCCGATGACGACTTCGTGACCGCGCGCGAGCGATCCTTCGACGAGCGCGCGCACGTTCTTATCCGAGACGCTGGTCTCGACGAAGACTGCTGGAACTTTGCGATCGACAAGGAGGTCGATGATTCGCCGAATGTCTGCGAGTCCTGATTCGCTCTCAGTTGAAACTCCTTGGATGCCCGTGACGAGCACGCCATAGTGACGACCGAAGTAACTGAACGCGTCGTGTGCCGTGACGAGAACGCGCTTGGACTCGGGCACTGTGAGAATCGCTTGTTGGATCTTGGCGTCGGCCTTGCCCCATGCTTCAGCCAGCGCTTTGGCGTTGGCTTCGTAGATGCTCGCCGATTGCTGATCTCGTTCGCCAATTTTCTTTGCGACATGCGCTGCGCCCTTTGCCCAAAGAGAGGGATCCATCCAGATGTGTGGATCGGGATGACCGCCGGATCCTTCGGGGCGCAGAAGGTCTTCGGAGGGCACGCAATCGCCGACCTCGATCACCAACACCCCCCTCGCGCGCAACTTGGGAAAGATGTCCTGCATTCGCCCCTCGAGCATCAACCCATTAGCAACGATGATGTCGGCACTTGAAAGCGCGCGGACATCAGAGACCGTTGCCTTGTAAAGATGAGGATCGACACCCTCACCCATCAGCGTTGTGACAGTCCCCTTCTCCCCGACGATTTCACGAACCATATCTCCCACCATCCCCGTCGTGCAGACGATCTTGAGCGGCTCCCCGGGCGAGATGGCGACGAGGCATGAGACGAGGCATGAGACGAGGCATGAGACGAGGTAGGAAACAAGGACTGTTGTAGCCATGGCTACATTTGATGGTAGGGTATCACGCTTGCAATGGCAAGAGTCCGAACGAGTCCAATTGCTGCCTCCAAGCACGGGTTCGTCAAGACCCGGTCTGACCACGCCAGCGAAACTTTTCAGGATTACGTCGAGGCCATCGACGACATCGCGCAGCACAATGGAATCTGCCGGGTGCGCGACCTTGCAGAATCGATGAAGGTCACCCATGTCACTGTCGTGCGGATCGTCCGCAGGATTGCGCTCGCGGGACTCGCGACGAAAGAGCGCTACGGACCGATCATTCTCACCACCGCTGGAAAGCGCCTCGCGCAGAAGTCGCGCGAACGACACGCTGTGGTCGTTGAGTTCCTGCGTTCAATCGGCGTTCCCGAGGCGGCCGCACGCGGCGATGCCGAAGGTATTGAGCATCATGTTGGTCCGCAAACACTGACCGCTATGCGACGCATGCTTGGACGGACGAAGTCTGGGCGCGCCCCGAAATCGCGTTAGGGCGCGGTGTGGCGCGGCGGCTACACCGCCTACATGGGCAACAGGTGACCGCGCACCGATGTCAACGGCTACAATGAGCGCTCGGCGGGAAGTGACAAGCGTGAAGCGGGCGAATCGAAGTAATCGACGGAGTTCAGTTTCCCCAAGCTGAGAGAATCGCAGCGAGGTCTGGTCCGCTGACGACGCCGTCATCGTTGATGTCACCGACACCAGTACCCCCCCAGTTGCTGAGTAAGGTTGAGAGGTCGCTTCCGCCGACTGTGCCGTCGCCGTTCAAGTCCGCAGGGTTGGAAAAGGAATCTGACACCGCGAGGATGAGTTCCATGGAGTCCATGACAGCTGGGGCACTCTTGCCGTGCAAGACCCAGAGGTCGTATGCCTCTGTGCCTGTTGTTGACGGCGGCACGACAGTATCCCGAAGGAACTCCATGTACTCCTTGCTGAAAGTTTGGTAATAGAAAGTCACGACGGCTTTCAATGATGTCACTGGGATCGCATAATTTGTGAAGTCCCAGTACTGCCCGTCTTCATATGCATAGCCGACAGGAGCCGCGCCTGCCGCCGCGAATGCCGCATTGGTGAATCCACGAGGAGGAATGCGATTGTCGTGCGCGATCACGTTTGCGAGCGAGAGATGAAAGTGTGCTCCAACGGGGAGATTTGTTGCCGCTGCAACCTCGGCACTGATCACTTGTTCTGACTCATAGACCTTGGTGTCGTTGACGGTGAGGACGGCAGTGACCGGGTCGTACTGACCGCGTTCCGCGACGAGTTCATCATTCTTGTCGAAGAACTTCACATTGATCCAGGTGCGGCGTCCCTCTGGGTATCCAGTTGGCAACTTGTGCCCAGATTGATTGATGATCTTGACGACAAGTTGGTTTCCGCTCTGCGTGAGTTCCATATCAGAGGCATCAGCCAGCATTTGAAGATTTCGAGCGACCGATGCATCCACTCGCTCAGGGGTAAGCCCAAGCGCTACGGCCTGACCGGGGCTGGCGGCGTCGAGTCGAGTGACGACGGCGCGGATCACCCATGTGTTGGCACCCATGAATGAGTGCTGCGGAACGTTGGGTCGACCAAAGTCCGTGCCGATGTAGGGCGAACAGCCGAAACCTTGCTGTGCGGGCATGTGGCAGTCTTGGCAACTCTTCATGATCCCCGTCGCGTGATTGCCGCCAAATCGTCGATCTGGAAAGAAGACACCGGTCGTCGCAAATGTGCTGTTGATCCACTCCGAAAAGGTGCGCTGCTCATTGAACATGTCGTTCTTGTTCATCGTCGGATGAGAGCGATTCATCGTGTTGAGAGCAAGGCTCCCATCGGGCTGCGCGGTATAGACGGGGTTACTGACATCGTGACATGTGCCGCAGAACGCACCCTCTTTGTGATAGGGCGAATAGATGATCGAAGTTGTGTGGTACGGGCCAACCATCTGGCCAGAACTATTCGGGCCAACCGCAACGGTTGGCACATCGCTGAAGGGTCCTCGTCGGACATCTCTGGGGTCGACGACATAGGTCGCATTCCCCTGATTCGCAGCTGGCAACATTCCCACTTCTGCAAGCGGATTCAGTACAGCGGGATCTGGCGTCGGCCCTGCAGCGGTCGCCGGATATCCGACCGCGCTCAGTGGCCCTTCGGTGGGATTGACGACGCGGTGACAGAAGTGACAGTTCACTCCTTCCATGTCAGCGGCAGTGAACACCGCATTTGCGCTTGTGTCGTGGCCGCGCTCCATCAACCAGGCTCCAGGCGCATGGCAGCGAACGCAAAAGTCCCCGGCGAAATTCGCGTCTTGCATCGCGACTCTTCGCGCGGCAATCCAGACTGGATCGCGCGCGGCTTGCCCCATCATGCTGACGATCCACGTGTCGAACGGAGCGTAATCAGCGCTGAAGTTTCCATGGCAGCCGACGCAGTTACTCGATCCCAGAATCGGCGAGAATGCAACAGGATCGATATTGGGCTGGGTCCCGAACAAAAAGAAATCGTTCTTCGTCGTTGGGACTTGGACCTGTCCGCCACCCTGTCGTGCCGCGGCAGAGTGAGCCAGAACGCTTATCCCTCCACAGGTGACGATGGCGATCGCATTCAACAAATGGCTTGATGAGCTATATTTTTTCATTGCAGTTGAAGGGTCAGCGGTGGGGTGGAAACACTGGCAATTGCTCTGCCGCGAGCGGTTCGATTGGACCGCCCAATCTCAAGAATCTTGAGTCCACAGATGTGTTTGCACGCTGCTTGCCGACACGGGACAGTTCATGCCGACGATTCACTACTGCTCACGGTGGCTCGACGGCGCGACGATCGCGAGTGTGGCGGACGAGCTGCGTGGCCAAGTGACGTTTGCCAGCTTCTGATTGTGACACGGGAAGGCACGGCGATACCGCAGATTCACTGGATTCTCATGGCTTTTTGTATCCGCAGAGGCGCCATGGCCACTCACTGAGCAGCAGGCGA
>CAYHHO010000158.1:0-4531 GCA_964356445.1 uncultured Singulisphaera sp.
CGACGCCGAAGTCGATCACCTTCAGGTGCGGTTCCTCACCCTCAACCGCGAACGCAAGGATGTTGCCCGGCTTGATGTCGCGGTGCACGATCCCCTTCAGATGCGCATGCTGAATCGCTTCGCACGCTTGTTCGAAGAGCTTGAGTCGCTCCTCGATGTTCAGTTTGCGACTGTCGCAGAACTCGCAGATCGGTTCGCCCTTCACATACTCCATCGCGAAGTAGGGGCGACCACGCGGAGTCAGTCCCCCATCAAGCACCCGTGCGATCGCTGGGTGACTCATCACGGCGAGCGCTTGGCGTTCCTGTTCGAAGCGCGAGATCACCGTCTTCGAATCCATGCCGGCCTTGATGAGCTTGAGCGCGACGCGCTGCACGAAGGGCTTCTGCCTCTCTGCCAGCCAAACCGTTCCGAAGCCTCCCTCGCCGATTATCGAGACCAACTTGTAAGGGCCGATTTCGTCGCCTGGTTTTTCGAGGTGCACCTCTTGCGGCACTTCGCGGATCTGCGAACTCTCTCCTGCGAGTGTCGCTGCTTCGCCGATCGTGCGCGAATCACTCGGCGAATGATTCTTGGATTCGTCGTCCGGCGGCTGGATCGTCTCGTCGCCCGGTGTCATTTGGCACAGCGTATCCGAGGGTCGTCACCGCGAGAATGCCATCTCACTGCGGCGTGCATGGTCCCCACACACCGAGGACGAGTCCGAGATCCGCTGCGTCGACATTCCCGTCGCCGTTGACGTCGCCGTCGGTTTCGCCAACACCCCATGATGCGAGGATGATCTGCAGGTCGAGTGAGTTCACGAGCCCGTCGCTATTGAGGTCTTCTGGGCACGACTGGTCCGAACTTCCCAAGAATGGCCGCACGATCGGCGCTGTGCCGCCGCCAACAAGACTCGATGCGCCAGAATCGACAAGGAAAAGATCTTCGCCGCCAACGCCGTCCAAGTTGCCGCGACTTGCAAGGATCGGTTGCGTCGCGCCGAGGTCGGTTTGTTCTCCGATCGACAGGGGACTGCCGGGTCCAACCGTATTGACTTGAATGAGCGCTGCTGCAGACTGCGTGCCCAACGTGCGCTGCACACTGACGATGTCCTTATCGCCGTCGTTGTCCGCGTCGATCAGACTCACATCGAGTCCGCTGCTTGCGCCAGTTGGGGCGATCGGCACAGCGCTTCCGAATCCACTCGCCGAGTTGCCGCGGAAGAGTGTCAATACAGGGAGCGCACTGCCCGTGCCCTGCATCACAGGGTCGGCGTTGCTGCTGACGATCTCGTCAAAGCCGTCTCCATCGATGTCGGCGATGTCGAGAGATCGCGGTTTGCCTGGCACAGGCATGACCTGTGTGATTGCGGTCGTGCCAGTGGTGGTGCTTCGATCTAGCACCACGACTCGACCGGGCTCCGAAGGGGTACCGCCGACCGTCGCTCCAGCTGCGCCGCCTGTCACCACACGCTGGCGTCGGACTGTCGTCGTCGTAGGAGTCGTGGGAACTGCGATGACTTCATCGACAGATCCGTCGCTTGGTTCATAGGTCGTGATCTTGTCGTCGCCGCTTCCAGTGCCCGAACCAGTTCCGACCTCGCCGCCAAATCCTGCGTCCGTCATGTTCGCACCTGCGGGTGGCGGAACGACGAAGACGCTTCGAATCACGCCGCTCGGATTGAGCGTCGCTCCAGCAGTGAACGGCGGCGCCATCGTCGGCGCGTTGTTCAGATAGATCTGCGCTTGATTGTTGCTGGACGTTCCAACGAGCGCATCGACCCTGCCGTCGCCGTTGATCTCGCCGACTGCAAGACAGTTTGGGCTCGGCGCCGTGCTCACCTGCACGCTCGTTCCACCAAGATTGCCGCTTCCATCATTCAGTAGAACCTGCAGCGTTCCCGGCTGACTCGCCCCAAAGTCAATCGCCAACGCCAAGTCATCGAACCCGTCGCCGTTCCAGTCCATCGCTTCAGCTGCGACTGCGGTGCCGCTGAAACTTCCCGTGCTGGATCCAGCAAGACTTGCATTGCCGCTGAGATCCAAGAGCCTCAGCGAATACACCGTGTTTCCCAAAGCGCCCGCGCTCGGCACCAGCGCGAGAAACTTCCCCGCTGGCGCAGGCACCGTCGTCTGGATGATGTCGAAGTTGCTCACTGGATTGCCAGTGCGCAGAACGGGGATGTCGAGATCAACCGGAAGCGTCGCAGCGCCGCTCCCAAGCAACCAGATTCGTCCAGCCATCGTTGCGGTGCCAAGCACATCGATCGAATGATCAGGCTGGCCCGAGGCAGGGATAGAAAAATCAACAGGCATCAGCAGTGTCGACCCGCTGTGAGAAGTCAGTGTCGCGCACTGCGCATCGCACGTGCTTCCGACACTGCCGTACGTGCCAAGGTCGACGTTGCTGAGCATCCCCGGAACTTGCGATCTGCCGCCATTGCTCCATGCCCAAACCCCGACATCTTCCCACGCGGCGCCGCTCGTTGTCAGAGTTGCCGATCCGAGGCCGCCGGCATTCATGCACGAACTGGCCGACGGGGAGAGCAACGCGATTGTGTTTGTGCTGGACGCCCCAACCTGTGCAACATTGCCGAGACTGGCAGGAACGACCGACTGACCAAAGTGGGGATGGATCCAAGTGGTCGTGACGAAATCCCCAGCCCCCCAGCACACAACCGTGCCGTTCGACTTCAGTGCAGCGGTGTGAGCAAATCCGGCGGAAACCCTAACCACATCGCCAAGGCCGCTTGGAACCATCGATTGGCCCCAATTCGGATCGTCGCCAGTCGGTCCGGTGTCGTCGACTGTGCCAGCCCCCCAGCAAACTACCGTCCCGTCTGACTTGAGTGCGACCGTGTGGTACTTGCCCGCATCGACCTGCGTGACAAGAGTGGCGCTGCTCGGTACTGTGGACTCCTGATAGGTGTTGGATCCCCAGCAGGTCACCGTGCCGTCCAACTTCACTGCCACACTTTGGCCATCGCCACCAGCAACCTGCAACACATTGTTCAAACCGACCGGAACGGCCGCTCCGCCCCAGCTCCACTGCGGGATTGGCCATGCCACCACCGTGTGGTCTGCCTTCACCGCGAGCGTGTAGTTGGTGGCCGCTTCAATTTGCGTGGCTGTCGAGAGCCCGCCCGGGACATTCAGTTGACCGTAACTGTTGTTGCCCCAGCAGACGACTGTGCCGTTCGACTTGAGTGCTGCAAGGTGTTGGCCACCCGCAGTCAATTGCGTGACGTCAACGAGCCCACTCGGCACATTGAGCTGTCCGTAGTCCGACGTGGACATTGCAATGCAGTCCACCGTCCCATCCAATCGGAGTACAGCGAGTACAAGGGAGTACGAGGCAACCTGCTGCACGACGCCGATGTCAGCGGGCGGATCACACTGGTGGTTGTCGTTGCCGCCCCAGAACGCGAGAGTGCCGTCCGACTTGAGTGCAACGATGTGGGTGTCGCATGCCGCGAGTTGAGTCACGCCTGCGAGGCCAGTTGGGATCGCCGCCGAAGTCGGCACCGATCCCCACTGGACGACCGTGCCGTCAGACTTCAACACCACCGTGTAGTCGTAGGCAGCAGCGACCTGAATCACATTGGTCAATCCGCCCGGCACGGTGGCACCTGTTGAGAATCCCCAACCTACGACCGTTTGGTCCGCCTGCAGTGCGATTGTGTGCCTCCAGCCAGCTGAAACTTCTGTCACGACGCCCAGCCCAACTGGAACGGTGATCTGCCCGCTTGTGTTCAATCCCCAGGCGGCAACCGTGCCGCCAGGTTTCAGCACCGCCGTGTGATAGCCGCCAGCTGATACTTGCGTCACGCTCCCAAGGATGCCCGGAACGATCGACTGCCCGTAATTGTTGCCGCCGATTTCGCCCGGGGCGCCGGCGCCCCAGCAGGCAACCGTTCCGTCCATGTTGCGCACGACCGTGTGGTAGAAGCCCGCGGATACTTGCGCGACCGCGCCAAGGCCGGCGGGTGCTGTGCACTGCCCATCGGAATCAGCTCCCCAGCACGAAACCGAGCCATCTAGTTTGCGCGCAACCGTGTGGAACATCCCCGCCGAAAGGTCGGACACACTTTCCAGTCCTGCTGGAATCGTGCTCAGCCCGAGGTGACTGGTGCCCCAACTCGCGAGCGTGCCGTCCGATCTGATTGCAAGGGTTCGGTTCTGTCCAGCGAAAACCTTGGTGTAAGGAAGCAACGATGTTGCTCCGTATGGGCCCCATCCGACTCCTCCGGCTATCGCGGTTCCTCCTCCCCAAATCACAACTTGACCCTGCGCCATCGCGTGCGCTCCGATCACGCTTGGCACGAGCGCGACGAGAACCAAGAGTCGGTGCGGTGTGATTGGCATTGGCTACTTCCGTGGCTCGTGTTCTTGCAGCGAATTCGCGTACCCACAACCTAGCCCAAGAAAGCGCGAGCGCAAGAGGAGTGCCGTGTGAAACGGCTGGTTTTTGCGCGAGGAGGTGTTGATTGTTTTATGGGCGCTTCACGGTTTTGTGTGGGTAAGTGACTTTTGGGGATACATATCAAGTC
>CAYHHO010000159.1:0-4490 GCA_964356445.1 uncultured Singulisphaera sp.
GCTGATGCAGAAGTCGCGACCAGTGACGAAGCTGTCGCTCTCGCCGAGCAGCGTCTCAAGGCCAGACTCACCGCTGCGTTCGAGCAGAACGTGCAGCAGCAGAGCTCGGTCGCGTTCGGTGCCTGTTGCGAAGCGCACGGTCTCGACGGGCATGGCGATGCGCTGTGCATCGTCGAAGATCGACTCTCGGCCGGCGATCGCCGCGACCGTCTGCAGCGCATCATCGGTCGTCTTGACTTCGGGCGACAGTCCGTGCAGTCGGCTGCTCTCGCGAGCGGCGCGCAAGTACACCGACGGATCGGGCACGTCGAGCGTTCGATAGGCGTGCAGCGCCTGCAGTGCCTGAATGCTGCCACCGTCGAGCGCGGCGCGTCGCACCTGCGCTCGCACAGCGTCGACGGATGTCGCGTCGGCGGCTGCGGTGAGGATCGCTCTGGAAGCACCATCGACGACCGCTCCATGCGGATGGCCTAACGCCCGTTCGAACTGTGCAAGACGTCCGCCGAAGAAACCGTCGATGCGCGCGACGACATCCTGCAACCGCGCTTGCGAGATCGACCTCTCGCCAGTGGCGAGTGAGTAACTGCCTGACGCGGTGATGATGCGGTCGAAGTCTGGCTGCCGATCGTCGAACGCGGCCTGCCGATCGCCGCCGTAATTTTCCCGCACCAGGCTCGACCACGCAGACTCGGTGAACAGTTCATGCTTTGAGTAGAACCACCAACACGCGTTGGCAGACCAGACGAGGACGCTGTAGTGCGACGGCGAGCCGAGGATCACGAGATTGTCAGGCGATCCGCCTGTCGTGATCGGATGCAGTGCTGCGACGATCGCCGCTTCGTCGAGGCAGCAGGTGAGCCCCCATGGCTTGTGCTTGCGACCTCGCAGCAGCCGGCGGCAGGCCCACGCTTCATCGATCGTGGCATAGACATACGATGGAATCCGACGCTGCGCGAAGAGTTCGCGAGCGAGCGACTCGTCCTTGAGGGTGCCGCGTGCGATCCGCCAATCCATGGTCGACCGGATGCAGGCAAGCGTGTAGTCGACGGTGTCGGCGCCGTACTGATCGATGAGCGCTGCCGAATCGAAGGTTCCGTTCTTCTCGGCGACGCGTGCCTGCGACAGGTGCTCAAAGTGTTGATCGAGCAGGTGGTGAACGCGTTGTGCGATCTGCTGTTCGCCCTCGCTCTGACTCTCGCCCTCGCTCTCGCCACTGGGGGCTGGTTCGAGCAGGCGATCGCGAATCATCCACAGGTGCGGCGACATGAGGTTCGCGAGGACGAGCGCGAAGGCGAGATCAGAATCAGCCACGATGTCGAAGAGATTGGGCGCGACCGCACGAACGAGGCGATTGTCTGTCATGGCGTTACGGCACTTCCTGTTTGCGGAGGGCGTTGGTGAGAAATGCCGCTGGCAGCAGCGCGATCGCCGCGATTGCTGCGCCGCACCAGAACACGGCCGTGAAAGCCGATCGCATCGCGAGAAGATCTGCTCCCTGCGCCGCTGCTGCGAGGTCGGCGTTTGCGGCGAGCGGAAACAGTCCGGCGAAGAGCGACTCGAAGAGGATGACACCGAGCAACTGCGCGAGGGTTCGTCCAGTCCCCTGCAGACCAGAGGCCGACGCTGCGAGCCGGTGGGGAACACCAGCCATGCCGAGCTCGAGCAGCGCTGGATAGAAGAGTCCCATCCCAGAACCCATCAGCGCCAGCGCAGCAGCCGGCAGTGCGAGACCGTCGTCGTGCTCGGCGACTGCAAGCGTTGCGACTCCGACCATGAAGAGCACGATGCCCATGAGACAAAGCGAGCGTCGACCGATGCCTGCGAGAAGCATCCCGCTCAGAGCTGATACCGCGATCGTCGCAGCGGGCTGGATCATCAGCAGCCCGCCGACAAGTTCGCTGTCAGCTTTCTTGAACCACTCGAGCCAGAACGGCACGAGGAACACGCTGCCGCCAAACACCATGAGCAACGGAAAGAGCACGACGACTGTCGTCGTGAATCCACTCGCCACGAGTAGCGCGCGATCGACCAGCGGTGCTGCGCATCGGCGCTCATGCGCGACAAGAAAGGTGAACAGCGCGCTCGCGCCACCGAGCAGCGCGAGCGTGCTCGGCGACGACCATCCCCATTCCTGGCCACGGTTGAGGGCGAGCATCAGAGCCAGTAATCCGCCGAACGCTGCTGCAATGACGGCGACGTGGGGCACGCGGGTAGCGGGGTCTGGGCCTTTGAGCCGCCGCTTACCAGGGGATCCATCGCCCGAGCGCAACATCACGATCGAGAGGAGGGCAGCAACGAGGCTGAATAGAAAGATCGCTTGCCAACCGAAATGCTGGGTGAGCTGTCCTCCGATTGCGGGACCAGCACAGAGGCCAGCGGTCGGTCCAGTCGAGAAGATCGCAAACGCACGGCTCTGCGCCTCGCGTGGGAACGCAGTCTTGATGACGGCCGGGCCGATCGCGAACATCGTCGCAGCGCCGACTCCTTGCACGGCACGCATCGCGACCAGCATCCACAGCGTCGAGCAAAACGCGCTCGCGAGCGATGCACCGGCGAACAGAGCGAGACCGCCGGTGAGTGCCCGCGTGTAGCCGACTCGGTCGATGATTGGTCCCGAAGGCAGCAGCAGGGCGACCATGACGAGCATGTAGGAGAGCGCGATCCAAGAGACGTCAGAGGTGCCAACATCGAAGTCGCTCGCCATCGTCGGCAGGGCAACGGTGACGGCCGTGTAGTCGAGGCTGACCAAGAAAGCCGAAAGCCAGATCGCGATGAGAAGGCGGCGGTGCATCGTTCATCGACCTGTTTGGATCAAATCCTGACGCTTCTGATCAAAAGGCAGTGTTGCGTAATCATTCGAGTTCGGAGTCGAGGGTAGCGTCGAATTGCCCATGATCGCATCCAGATTGCTCGCGCACATGCGACAGGGTGCAGTTTGATGCGCTCGCCGCAGTCGAGCGGGGCAGACAGCGCGCCGGCCACAGTCTCTTCCTCGCGAGATCAAACTCGCCGGGAACTCGTGTCTGCCAAATCTGGAGAGGTCCTGTCTATCGGAGACAACATCGCGCTCGGCTCTCGATGGCATGACCAGCCGCGTGGCGCTAAAGTGCACAGCGTGCCACGCGATGAAGAACGCAGTCTTGAAGTTGCGGCCATCGGTCTTCGTGATGCGCTGGCGGCGGGGCTGATTGGGCTCTTTCCGGTGCGCAGTGGGCCGCGCGCTTGGGGGAGATCCCTTCGAATTGACAAGTCGCTCGCGTCAAAGTGCTTCCGCATTGTCAACTCGATTGATGCACAGGCGATCATTGAGGTGCTTCCTGGTGAGAAGGGGCTGAGCATGATCTATGCCGCCCTCAGAACTCGAGGAGTGCCTGCTGCTCGGATCGCTGCGGTCCAGAGCGCGGAGCAGGTGCTCCGCAGGGCGATCGAACTCAGCCCGGAGAGTCGAGTTGGTCTGTTCGTGGATGAGGCTTCCGAGTTGATGCCGCCACCGCGCGTCGTAGCGGCGCACCGTCGCGCGCGCGCGGCGCACGCCCGCGCTGCGGCAGTGCTCTACGGCATTCGCGCCGAGAGTTCCATCGCGACATTTGTGCTCTCGCCGTCAACTCATGAAGGCATGGTTGATGTTGGCTACTCAGTACTCACGAGCGGGATTGTGTACACCCCGTCACGCGATCCATGGCCGATCTGCGGGGTCCTCGCGCCATTTGCGACTTCCGAAACAACACCCGAGGGGCACAAACTGGATGTTCCACTTCGGTCGGGTGGAGTCACTGGGGCGCCGCCCTACAACCCGATTGTGAAGGCATGCAGCAGTGACGAGGTACTGAGTTGCGTTTCGATCGAAGCAACAAACGGCGCGGGGGTGCTCTTGCTCGATCGCACCACGAAGACACCACGCGGCGGACTGCAGATCGCACTTCATGAACACATTGCGGCTGCGGGATCCATGTATAGGAGCGACGGCGATGAGATCTGCGCGATGCAGGTCACGGTGTCCCTTCCCTTGGATCGTCTTGTTGTTCAGGTGGTCATAGACCATCGCGTCAGAGTGGGCGGAGAACCGCTGGTCGCCGTGTTTGGCCGCAGTGGCTCGCCGCTGCTGTCTGCGCGGTCCCGTGAACTTCGCCGCATGCCGCTCGATGGTGACGCCGATCGCTGCGACCCATTCAGCGTCCCCATGTCCATGAGACCAGCTGCATCGAAGCACCGGGCGCTCTTGGCCAAAGTGCTCGAGTCGCAGGGGGTGCGGGGGTCAGACCAGTCTTCGTTTCGCGTGTCGATGGCGCACCCCGTGCTGAGTTCGACGATTTCTCTGCGATGGCGCCTGGCTGACAAGTCTGTACTCCGCACTGAGAACGGCGCGAGTACCCCAGTGGTGAAGCCCCGGCGTTTACGCTGAATACGCGCGCCGCATGAGCGCATTGCTGTCTCTGGAAGACAGTCAAACTTGCACCCCGAACAATCCGTGTCATTTTGCGATCAGCTTT
>CAYHHO010000160.1:0-4361 GCA_964356445.1 uncultured Singulisphaera sp.
GCCAAATCCACCGCCGCCTGAACCGGACTCCGTCCGCATCGTGAATGTGCGCTGAGGTCCGCGAATCTCCTCGCGGCGCTTGATCTCAGATGGTTTTTCGTAGTACTGCCGACGCTTGAGATCCTTTGTGATCCCCTCGCGCTCGCACAACTTCTTGAAGCGGCGCAGCATTTGCTCGGCTGTTTCGTTTCCTCTGCTCTTGACTCGGATTGGCATTGCGTGTGGGTCCTTTGGTCTGGCTTGTACTGGGCTGAGCCACGGATTAGAGCATCTTTTCCCCTTCCAAGCAAGCACAGCCCAATGATGGGAAAGTACCCCTCGAAACCACTCCCCCATGCCGCTCGTCATCGATGTCAACAATGTCCTCCATGTGACAGGAGTGCTTCCTCCCGAGATTGCAGGGCTTGATGAAGCGAGTCTGGCCGAATTGATCGGACGAAGCCGATTCCAGCGCGAGCCGACCTGCCTCGTCTGTGATGGCGCGCCGCGCGATCGACCGACAACCGATCTCGGGCAGGTTGTTTTCCACTATTCAGGGAGCAGGAGCACCGCGGATGCACAGATCGCTCGAATTGTGGACGCCTGCACCGCTCCTCGGAGCATGACCATCGTTTCGAGCGACCGCGCGGTCCTCAAGCATGCGAAGCGACGGCGATGCAGGACAATGACTGCGAGCGATTTCCTCTCGGCACTTGCGAACGACCACTTGGCTGCTGGCCGCACCTCCACCCGAAGTGGGTCGAAGACCCGTCCACAAATTGACCCGCTGACACCCGAACAAGTCCGAGCGTGGCGCGCCTATTTCGGACTTGATGATCCGAAATTGATCGAGGAGATCAAACGAAGCGCCCGCGAGGGACCAGCGCACAAAAAACCTCATGACCGACGCACTCCACGCAAACTCTGACACCTCCCCTTCGTCTACGCTCTCTCGGCATGAGTGAGCCCCAGTCGAAGATCGAGACGACCCGCAGTCCTGCGATCCCGCCGACCGCGATCGAATTCAAGCCATCCGACTTCGACTTTGATCATCCACCGGCGGATCCAGTCCAAGAATGCAAACGGTGGTTTGAGGATGCGACGCGGCTGCCGATTCCAAGTCCAAACGCCATGCATCTCGCGACGGTTGGAACCGATGGACGCCCTTCGATCCGAACAGTCCTCCTGCGCGGATTTGACGAGAGCGGCGCAGTGTTTTTCACGAATCGCCAGAGCCGAAAGGGCTTGGATCTCAAGGGGCACCCCTACGCCGCGCTTCACTTCCACTGGGATCACATCGACCGTCAAATTCGCATTGAAGGGATCGTCACACCGACAAGCGACGAACAGAGCGACGCATACTTCGCGGGTCGGCCACGCGCGCATCAACTTGGAGCATGGGCGAGCGAGCAGAGTAGACCGCTCGCCAATCGCGCCGCATTCGATGTCCGCTTCAACGAAGCGGATCGGCGATTCTCGGGGTCGGTCGTCTCCCGACCACCACACTGGGGTGGCTATCGCGTTGCACTTGGAACGATCGAATTCTGGCAGGGTCACGCAGCGCGATTGCACGATCGAGTTGTCTATCAGCGATCAGGCACCAGCTGGAACATCACCAGACTCTTTCCATGAACTCCTCGACGCATACGGTCCTCCGCGCCCCTCGCGCTCGCGCTTCGGTGGCATCCATCCGCCCCTGACAACAACCCGCCCCGCCCCCACGATCTCGGTCAGTTTGCGAAGGACTCCGGCTTCAGCGACGACGCGCATTCCGTGTGGCACCAGCGTCGCAACTCCACTCTCGACTTCAATCATGATGGCGACCTCGACAGGCCGACCCTTCAGGCTCAGAACGCTTCCAGCCGCTTGACGCAGTGCACCCGCGAGCATGCGCATCGTGGGGGCAAGTGGCTCCTCGCTCGATGACGCGGACGATTCGAGTGCGGGATCGGTCAATCGAATCTCGATTCGACTCGCAAGATGCGCCGCTGCGTCCTCCACCGCGAACACCCGATCGACAATTACTCCTGGCTCTGCGCGAGAGCGATCAATCGATCCGCTCAAGACCACGACCTTTCCCTCCTGCATCAACTCACCATATGCAGCGAAAGTCTCGGCGAAGAGCACCGCGTCAAATGTGCCATTTCGATCCGCGAGCGTCGCGATCGCCATGCGCCGATTTGCGCTCGCCCCCTTCTGCGTGATGATCTGGCGAATGCGGGTAATGAGTCCGGCGATGAGCAAGCCACCACTTCCAGCCGTCGCGAGCAATCGCCCACTGTCACAAGTGCAGAACGAATCGATTTCCGCCCGCCATTCATCGAGAGGGTGACCCGAGACATGAAATCCAAGCGCCTCGCGCTCGTAGTTCAACGTGGTCATTCGGTCCCAAGGGTCGACTCGGCGAAGTGCGCTCGGCTGTTCGGGCGCAGCCGTTGCGACGGACTGCGCGTCCCCGCCTCCAAACATCGCCATCTGTCCAGCGGCGCGATCTTTCGCAAGAATCTGACCTGCCCGCAGTGCTTCTTCAAGCGATGCGAGAACCGAGGCCCGCTGCAGCGTGCCGTGGAGCGAATCAAGCGCACCAGCTTTGACAAGAGTTTCCAGCGACGAGCGGTTCATCGACCGATGGCTGACCCGCGCACAGAGATCGAAGATGTCGCGGAAGGGACCATGTTCCTTCCGCTCCTCGAGGAGCGACGCGATTGCGTTGTCGCTGACTCCCTTCATCGCCCGCAATCCGAATCGAACATGACCATGAAGATGGTCGTGCGGTTCGTCTGGCAAGAAAACCACCGCGAAGTCCCGCGTCGAGAGATTGATGTCAGGTCCCTTCACCTCGACACCGACGTGACGATGCTCGCGGGTTGAATCCGCCCAAGGAATCCGCTGGCACTCTTCCAAGTACACGGCCCAATCCTCGACCTTCTGCGCCTGACTTTCGAACGAAAGCACGGCGGCCATGTAGTGCGCCGGAAAAAACGTCTTCAAGTACGCGGTCTGGAAGGCAATGATTGCATAGCCCGTCGAGTGGCTCTTGTTGAATCCGTATCCAGCGAACTTCAAGATGAGGTCGAAGAGTTCATTCGCCTGCGCCGCCGCAAGTCCTCGTACGCCAGCCCCCTTCACGAAATCTGCGCGGGCCGAGTTGATGACATCTTGCTTCTTCTTGGAGATCGCCTTGATGATCGTGTACGCAGTTCGCAGCGGAATGTCACCCAGCTGATGGAGCACCTGCATGACCTGCTCCTGATAAACCATCACGCCGTACGTCTCCGCAGTCAACCTATCGACGACTTCATGCACGCGCGGCACGGGCTGGCGACCAGCCTTCCGCTTGCAATAGTCTGCGATGAGTTCCATCGGACCGGGTCGAAAGAGCGCGTTCGCTGCAATGAGATCCTCAAGCCGATCGGGCTGCATGTCGGCGAGCGTCTTGCGCATGCCACCTGACTCGAATTGAAAAATGCCTCCCGTCTCTGCGCGTCGAAAGAGTGCGAGGACGCGCTGATCGGTGAAGTCAATGCGGTCGAGATCGAGGGGCTCCGCACCTCGTGCACTCGGATCACCCTCGAACTCAGCGGTCCGCCCGACCGCAGCCCACTGCGCGGCGGGCGCAAGCGACTCGCGGATGAGTTTCTTCGCGCACTCGATCGTCGACAATGTCCGCAGCCCCAAGAAGTCCATCTTGAGCAGGCCGATCTTCTCGCAGGTTGGACCATCCCACTGCGTGATGACGTCATCGCTCGCGGCATTTGCGCGGCAGAGGGGCACGATGTTTTCAAGCGGTTGCGTCGAGATCACAACACCCGCCGCGTGCGTGCTTGAATTTCGCGCGTGATCCTCGAGTCCCTGCGCGTGCTCGAGCACCTTTCGGATCAACGGGTTCTCGTCGCGGGCCGCTCGAAGTGCAGGTTCGCGCTCGATCGCCTTCGCGATTGTGATATTGAGTTCGCCTGGTATGAGATCCGAGAGTCGCTGCGCCTCTGAGACGGAGACCCCCATCGTGCGGGCAACATCTTTGATTGCCGCCTTTGCCTTCAATCGCCCGAAGGTGATGATCTGCGCGACATGACCGTATTTCTTGCGCACGTACTCGAGGACGACGCCGCGCCCCTCCTGGCAGATGTCGATATCGATATCCGGGTACTCGCTTCGGTCAGGGTCGGTGAACCTCTCGAAAAGCAACCCGTACTTCTCTGGGCAGGCGTTCGACAGGCCAAGCACATACCCGACCATCGTCCCTACTCCAGATCCTCGCGCCGTCGCGGGAATCCCCTGCTGCACCGCCCAGTTGACGAAGTCCCAGACGATCAAGAAGTACGCGCTGATCGACTTTGTAGCGAGTATTTGCAACTCACGCTCAAGCCGCGATCGAATGA
>CAYHHO010000161.1:0-4352 GCA_964356445.1 uncultured Singulisphaera sp.
AGACATCACGTAGCTTTTTCCGTCTGGGTGTTCAGAAATATCGACCACTACGAGAGCACCATTTTTTAAGGCCCGATTTTTGAGTTCTTCGAGTTCATCATCCGCCACTTCAAAAACAGGGACAAAGGCTGATTTCTCGGTTTTTGATGTGATAGAGTCCAAAGGAAGTATGCCAAGGTTGATATTTTCACATTTAAATTCAGACCAATAATTTGAATGCTTCGAGGGCAAACATCCAAGTATTTCTGACCAAAACGCGATGCATTGCTCGTGATTCGCCGTCTTAAAATACACAGTTCTTATTTTCATCAAATCTACTCCAAAATAATGGGACCAAGCCGCTCTTTGTTGATGAAAAACAAACGACCATCAATTAGAGAACCCAAAAAGAGCCGCTAGGGACCGCTTTTTATGTCTCATAGCCCATATATTAATCAATGTCCAAAAATGGGGTTGACGTTTTTCTCTTGAGACTTTGTATCGCCCCACAGTAAGGAAACAATGGGCGCCAAATACATAACAATGTCAATTACTTATTAGAAATGGCGGCTGGTTGCAGGTTTGTTGGGTTTAGCCCGACTTGGAACTAATGCCGATGTTTGGCTACCAAAAATTGTGAGAATCATTCATGTTGGCCGTTCCAGCTATGGTCAGAACAACAATTGAGACAACAAGATAAGAAATTTTCATTGCGTCGATCCTAATTTCAAGGTTGTTTGCGAAAAAATTGTAGTGTCGCGTAGAATGAGGAAAAAGCGTCGGTATTGTGATTCATGTCATCTCCTACGTTGACAATGCTTACAAGATTGCTTCTCGCGCTCATTTTTGCAAAAGCGGCTTTTGCATTGCCACCCGGGACAACTTTAATTGATAGGAATTCGCTTTTCGGATGTCGCGGGCGAGTGCCCGACAAATCCACTGCGAAGCGGAGGTTTCATGCGTTTCATGTAGCACCGCGGTCCTGAAACACAAATGGCAGGCTCGTTGGCACCCTTCGCTCTCGCCGCGGAGCAGTTTCCGCTCATTCCCCTGCTCTCGGAGGTGGTCGTGTGGCGGGCAATAGCAGGAAATTCCCGGGCGACATCCACGGCGACTTTGAAATTTTTCAGATCGCGCTTGTCACACCTGCTTCAGTGCGGTCGATCGCGGTCTGAACCAGCAATACATCAGAACCCGCAGTCATACTCCGGCATCGGATCGTCAAGCCACGGCTCGATGACGAGTTGACCACGCTCGATGATAATTGCCACCGCCACCGATTCCCCCACCGGCGGCCCAGTGCTTGGCGCGATGCGCATCTCGTGATGACATTGGGGACACACCAGCGGATCAACTTCCCAGCTTGTTTGATCATGCTTTATCAGCTCGCGCCACGAACGCGACGGGATGCGCCGCGGCTTGAGCGCAGGATGCTCGATGATTTCAATCGCCGCGCTTGCGAGCGCAACACGCCGTAGCGCGATTGATAGTCGCGCGGGTACGCGGCCGTGAAGTGATCAAAGTGCGAGTGAAAGCACCTCCACAGCGGCGCTCACTCTGTCAGCGCCGCGAGCGAGGTCCGTTAGCATTTCGCAGCGAGAACCCCCTGTGAACGACGAAGCGCAGATACGGCACATCATCGGTGAACTCTTCAGTGCCATTTGCGCAAGGGATGTTGATCGAATCATCGCGCTCTACGCACCCGATGTTGTCGCATTCGACGTGAAGCCGCCGCTGCAAATTCGCGGCGCGAGAGAGTGGCGCGACATTTGGGCTGCATGCATGCCATGCCTGCCAACGACCTTTGGCATCGAACACCGCGACCTCGCCATCACCGTGAGCGGCGACCTTGCGATGGCCCACTGGCTCTGGCGGTTCACAGGATTGAAACTCCCGGGGGGAGCCGCCGCAGGATGGCTCAGGAGTACCGCTGTCTATAGAAAGATCGGCGGCGTGTGGAAAATCGTTCACGAGCACGACTCGATGGCAATCAATCCAGAAACTGGAATGGTCGCGGCCGAGCTGGAGCCGTGACAGGTGATGCCAGCCTCAACCAGCAAGTTGGCCGTGCGTGCTTTGCTGGTTCTCGTCGCAATGTCGATTGGCGGTGCGATCACCTATGTGGACCGCCTCCCGACTTGGGATGACACGGGCGTCACCGCTGGTGCGGTCTTCATCACCTCGACAGCATTCGGATTCGCGAAGCCGCGCAACGCGTGGCTCTGGGCACTTGCAATCGGTGCTTGGATTCCCGCAATCGCGATCACGCGCGATGGAAATGTCGAATCGCTGCTCGCCCTCGTTGTCGCATCCGCTGGCGCATACTTCGGAGCGTTTCTTCGCATTCTTTCGCATGGCAGTCGCTGGTCCGCCAAAGGGTGACCGCTAGCATCGAATCGTGGGATTATTCGCATCGCTATTCCTCACGGGCATCATCTCGCTGGCTCCCCCTACCGAACGACCCAACTTGGTCGTGATCTTCTGCGATGACATGGGATGGGGCGATGCGCCAGGGTTTGCGCTCGAGGGGGCGAAGATTCCCGAGTACGCGAAATTGATGCCGCACATTGAACGGCTCGCTCGCGAAGGCGCGCGATTCACAAACTTCTATTCGGCGCAGCCGGTGTGCAGTGCTTCGCGGGCCGCGCTCCTCACAGGCTGCTACCCAAATCGAATCGGCATTCATGGAGCGCTCTTCCCCGACTCGAAGGTCGGCATCGCTGCTGAAGAGCGCACGATCGCTGAGATGCTGCACGACGCGGGATATGCGACGGGCATCTTCGGCAAGTGGCATCTGGGACACCAACCGCAGTTCAATCCGCTGCATCATGGGTTCGATGAATTCTTCGGCATCCCCTACTCCAATGACATGTGGCCGCCGAGGCAAGGCGATGCGTCACCGCTCCTTCCGTTATTCGATGGCGAGGATGTCGTCGAACGCCTTGCGACACTCGATGATCAGTCGTCATTGACAAAGCGGATCACCGAGCGCGCGGTGAAGTTCATTCGTTCCGAGGCGCAAGAGTCGCAACCGTTCTTTGCGTACATCGCGCAACCGCAACCGCACACGCCGTTGGCTGTCTCGCGGGATCGGGCTCCTGAGAGCCGCGACGCGCTCTACGGTGCTGTCATGCGCGAGATCGACTGGTCCGTCGGCGAAGTGCTTCGCGCGCTCGATGAAACCGGCGTTGCAGCCAACACCATCGTGATGTTCGCCAGCGACAACGGACCGTGGCTTGCATTCGGAAGCGATGCAGGCACGACCGGAGGACTTCGCGAAGGCAAAGGGACGACATTCGAAGGCGGCGTGCGAGTGCCCTGCATCATTCGCTGGTCTGGGCATGTCCCCCTTGGATGTGTGTCGAGTGTCCCGTGGATGACGATCGATTTGCTGCCGACTATCGGTGCGATCGTGGGTGCTTCGCCACCCGCGGCGAACAGACCCATCGACGGTCGCGATGCGAGCGCGATCTGGAAGTGCGACGCGACTGCATCCTCGACTCACGACGCGTTCTATTTTTACTACCACACAAACGCGCTCGAAGCCGTTCGCATGGGCAAGTGGAAACTCGTGCTGCCGCATCGATCTCGCACGGTCGCGAGTCAGCCGAGAGCGAATTCTTGGAATGAGGCGAAGTATGTCGACGTCGACATTCCGCTTGCGCTCTACGACCTCGAGAGCGATCCGGCAGAAACGACGGATGTGCAGGCAACAAACGCGAATGTCGTCACCGCGATCATGAAGCAAGTCGAAGCAGCGCGCGCTGATCTCGGTGACTCGCTGACGAAACGCGATGGCAATGGGCGCCGCAGTGCCGGGCGGGTCAACCCGCCCGCCGAGAAGCAGTCCGCGATCGCCAAGGTTGCACCGCCAAGTCCAACACTCGCGGCACGACTGGAACTTTCGCCCAAGTACACCAAGTGCGTCATGGTGGACGACTTCCCCATCGTGGCGTCGGCGTCGGTCAGCGATCAGGCACTGTATGAGGCTGCGTATCTCATTCGCATGTCCATCGGATCGCGACCCGAAATCTTGAAGGCTCTCGCCGCAAACCGGGTTCGCTTCGTCGTGATGGCTCCCACCGAAATGACCACGGACGTTCCCGAGCACAGCGATCTCACGCCGCGCAGTTACTGGGATCGCCGCGCGCGCGGACTCGGCGCGACTGCAGCGCGCCCCGCAGTCAGCTGCGGCGAAGAGAACCTGCTGTGCCTGCGAGGCGATCCATACTCCACCGAGAACATCTTGTTGCATGAGTTCCCGCATGCTGTGCATGAAATGGGACTCAACACCATCGATCCGACCTTCGACACCCGGCTGCAATCGGCATACGACGCCGCGCGAGATGCTGGTCTCTGGAAGGACACATATG
>CAYHHO010000162.1:0-4210 GCA_964356445.1 uncultured Singulisphaera sp.
TTCGCTTGGTGATTGGGTTCGGTCGCCGAGGACTGTCTGAGTCCTGGGGTTTGCATTCCGCAGCGCAGCACGTTGTGTGTCTCAGCTGCGACGCGAAGCAGAATCATGGGACGGCCGCGAAAGGACCTTCCGGCGCTCAAGCATGCTCGGCGGCGGCGCGCAAATTCGCGCCGCCCTGCACGATGACGTCGCAGAGTTCTCGATACCTTTCACCCGTTCTATGGCACCATCCACACCTTCTCACTCACATCACGAGGCACCTACTGGTCAGCAGCGCGCTTGCGCCATTCTTGTCACCGGGGCCGGTGGTGAGATGGGTCACGGACTGCTCACAGCACTGAACGAGGCGCGATCAAGTTCGCCCCGCGCAGGCGGACACGAGCGCCCCGTCATCATTGCGATGGACATTCGGGAACTTGCCCCCGAGATTCGCGCGCAGTGCGACCACGCATATGTCGGTGACATTTGCGACCACGCGCTGCTGGAGCGGCTCTTGGCGATGTATGAGATCACCGAGATCTACCACCTCGCTGCACTTCTTTCGACCCGCGGCGAGTTCGCACCTGAGACGGCACATCAGGTCAATGTTGGTGGAACGCTCAACTTGCTGCATCTCGCAGCGGAGCAGTCACGTTCGCATGGACGCACCGTGCGGTTCTTCTTCCCGAGTTCGATTGCGGTCTATGGTCTTCCCGATCTTGCAGCGAAACGAGCCGCTGGTGCGATTCCAGAGACCCAGTTCTGCGAGCCGCACACGATGTACGGATGCAACAAACTCGCTGGCGAACACCTCGGTCGCTACTACACCCATCACTATCGAAAGCTCGCGAAGGATCGCATCGAACAGCCGGTCGATTTCCGTTCCATTCGGTTTCCAGGGATTATCTCCGCAGAGACGATGCCATCGGGTGGCACGAGCGACTACGGCCCTGAAATGATCCATGCGGCGGCAGCGGGGAAGGAGTATCGGTGCTTCGTCCGACCTGATTCTCGCATCCCGTTCATGACGATGCCCGAGGCCATCGACGCAACAATGCGCCTCATGCAAGTCGAGAAGAAGTCGCTCAAACAAACGGTCTACAATGTCGCCAGTTTTTCGCCAAGTGCAGAGGAGTTTGCGAAACTCGTGCGAACGGCATTTCCAGCCGCGAAGATCTCGTTCGAGCCGGATCTTGGGCGGCAGTCGATCATCGATTCGTGGCCTGAGACATGCGATGACTCGGCGGCGCGCCGCGACTGGGGTTGGAGCGCGACGCATACTGTCGAGAGCGCCTTCAGCGAATACCTCTTGCCCAGGATCTCCAGTCGATACGCGCACAACGCGGCGCATTGAGACGAGGCGAATTCGGCTTTGCGTGAACCTGTCGATATGCTCACGAAATGACCACGATGACCACAGCAAGTTTTCCAACACGCACGAATGAGATCCTGAATTCGCTGCGCCAGAGCGGGCAGTTGAAGCACCTGCAATCGATCGAGGGTCCGATGGATGCAACGGTTCGCATCCGTGGGCGAGGTGAAGTTGTTTGCCTCTGTTCGAACAATTATCTGGGGCTGGCGAATCACCCTGAAGTCATCGAGGCAGCTCACGAGGGGATCCGCCGCTACGGCGCGGGCACAGCAAGCGTGAGGTTCATCTGCGGGACATTCGACTGTCACGAGAAACTCGAGAGCCGAATTGCCGAGTTCTATGGGGTCGAAGCGTCGTATTCATTCACCAGTTGCTGGAACGCCAACGAGGCAATCTTCCCGACGCTCTGCGAGGCGGGGGACATCATCATCTCGGATGAACTCAATCATGCGTCGATCATCGATGGCATTCGACTTGCAACGTCGATCAAGAAGGGACTCCTGCGAACGGTCTATCGCCATGCCGACTTGAATGCGCTGCGCGAGCGCCTCACCGAAGCGAGGGCGAATGCGGCAGTCACCGGAACGATGTGGGTTGTCACCGATGGTGTCTTTTCGATGGAGGGCGACATCGCCGACCTGCCTGGTATTCGTGCACTCTGCGACGAATTCGGCGCGCTTCTCATTGTCGATGATTCGCACGGCACTGGCGTGATGGGCGCAACCGGCAGGGGAACCCATGAGCACTGGGGGATGAAGGCCACTCGCGTGGACTACTTCACGGGGACGCTCGGCAAGGCGCTTGGTGGTGCTGCTGGCGGATATATCGCAGGGTCGCGCGCCGCGATCGATCTTCTCACGCAGCGAGGGCGCCCAACGCTCTTTTCCAACGCGCTCCCATGCACAGTCGCATGCAGCGCGGACAAGGCCATCGAGGTGCTCATGCGCGAGCCCCAGCGAGTTGCGAAGTTGCGCGAGAATGTTGAGTATGCGCGCGCTGGGATCGCCGCGACTGGATTCTCTGTCCTGAAGAGCCCAACCGCGATTTGCCCGATCATCGTGCATGACACGGCGAAGGCGATCGCCATGAGCCGGCAACTTCTGGATCTTGGAGTCTTCGTGATCGGCTTCGGATTTCCGGTCGTTCCTGAAGGGCACGCGAGGCTCCGTGTGCAGATCTCTGCTGCCCACGAGCGCCAACATCTCGATGCGCTCTTTGCTGCATTGAAGAAACTGGATCGCTGAGAGACCGTGAGAGGTCGACCGGTGCGCGCGTGATCGCGCCGCACTCACCGCCGATTCTTCGCGGTGCGTCGATGCCAGAGTTGTATTCTGCATGGCATGATCGTGCGTCGAGTCACAGAGCCACTGATCGCACAGTGCGCGTACTTCGTCGCCTGCCCTCGGACGCGGCAGGCGCTGCTCATCGACCCCGTGCGAGATGTTGCGCGCTATGAACTGATTGCTACGGAAATCGGTGTCACGATCATGGCCGTGGTCGAGACGCATTCGCCAAGCGATTATGTCTCGGGGGTTCGTGAGTTTCTGGTCTCGACTGCGAGCAATGCGTATCTTTCCGGCGAGACAACCCCTCCGAGGTGGTATGTGCTCGATGGGGGAGTTTGGGCGCCTCGCGTCAAGTTTCTCAAGGGAGGCGACCAGTTTTCAGTTGGCGACCTTCAGTGCACCACAATTCTGACGCCAGGGCATGCGCTAGGAGGGATCAGCGTATTGATCGCGCATCCACCAAGTGGTGTGCGTGTGCTGCTCACTGGGGATGCGCTACTTCCTGGCGGAGCCGGTAGCGCTGACACCGATGCATCGGACGCGATGCGGGATTCGCTGCAACGGCTCGGACAGTTCGATGATGACACAGTGGTTTTGGCTGGGCACACGAGCGGGACTTCGTGCGGGCTCGCAATAAGTTTCCCTGGAGAGACAACGCTTGGAATCGAGCGAAGTGTCAACCGGATTTTCAGGTCGGCGGATGATGCCGCAGCGTTTGCTGCGACATCGCGCGAATGCGCTCCCGATCGTCCCAGTTATTTCTCGAAGATGGAGCGCGTCAACCAGAGTGAGCGCGCGCAGTTGCTTCAGGAACTGACGAATCCGAAGGAGATCGATGGCGACACATTCGTTCAATTGCTCTCGATTCCACGCACGATCGTGCTCGACACAAGGTCGTGGATCGAGTTTGTCTCAGATGCTCCCGAGGGAGCGCTTCATGTGCCACTCGACCGTTACTTCTCACCGCTGATCGCCGCATCGATCGCTCCGGACGAGCGGATCGTGATTCTCTGCGGTCGCAAGCATGTCGCAGAGATCGTTCGTGCACTACGCATTGTCGGAATGGACAAAGTAGAGGGTTGGATCGACAGGGACGTCTTCGCCAAGATCGACCGCTCTCTCCTGAACTACAGCGAAGTCGACGATATCTCGCAACATGCGGCGCATGAGAAGTTCATGCGTGGGGAAGTTTTCTTTTTGGATGTGCGAAACACCGCAGAGTGGCTGCGCGGTCGAATCGCAGGTGCGACTCTCATGACGCTTTCGCAGATTCCTCATCGCATCGGCGAAATCCCGAAGGGAAAGTTCATCGTTGCATACTGCGCATTGGGCGGGAGGAGCGCACGAGCATGCGCATACTTGCATCGCCGCGGATTCGAGTGCGCGACGCTGAAGGGAGGGTATTGGCCGTGGTACGGGCGCGATTACCCGGTCGAAGCTGCAGATCGAACTGCGGCACTCCGCCCTGATCCGCCAGCGATTGCGCCGGCAGTGTGAACGCGATCCCTTGGCGAATCGGCTAGGTTCTGTCTGACGGATCCTTTCCCTGCCGTTTCCCAGCGGATTCCGTAAC
>CAYHHO010000163.1:0-4133 GCA_964356445.1 uncultured Singulisphaera sp.
GCTTGGCCCGTTTCGATGCTTTGTCCATGACACTCTCCTTGCGAGCATTCTCGCTCATTTAGGTGTCCACGAAATCGGGGGAAGCTCAATCCGCGACGCTCTCGCGCAAGACCGCTTCCAACTCACCAGCAAGCACATCCCTATTGAATCGCCCACCCGACAACACCGCTGATCGCGTGCGCACCTGGGCCAGCCAATCTTGATCCTCTAGGCAACAAAGGAGTTGTTTCGCTGCACTCTTCGTCGATAACGGATCCAAAATGATCCCAATGCCAGCATCCCTCGCGACAATCGACTGAAACCCTTCAAAGTTGCTGGCTGTCGGCTTTCCAGCGGCTAGCGCATCGAAGAATTTGTTCGAGACAGTGTCCTTCCACACCACCCTTGGCCCCGTCAACATGCACGCAACTATGTCGGACGCGAGAATCCACTTCGCTGCTCGTTGTTTCGAAAGGTGGCCTACGAAGAACGTCGTCGACCCGAGGACGTCCGCGTCCCTTGCTTGCTCCTCAACCCTTCCACGTTCAGCGCCGTCACCGACTATCACAAATCGCACGTTGGGTGCTAGGAGTCGCATGTGCCCAGCCACCTCTATCAGGTAACCGAGACCGTTCGCGCGCCCAATTGTGCCCGCATATACGATGAGCGGGCCATTCCCTAGTCCCGGCAACATTCGCTTCACCTCATCTCTGGCTGATGGATCCGCTTGGAATAGGTTGAGATCACATCCATTCGAGATCACGCTGACCTTTCTGAGGTCCACCCCCTTCGCCACGATATCGTCGCGCATCCCAGGCGCGAGTGCCACAATGTGTCGCGCCCGCGCATAGGCTGTACGCTCCAAGAGCCTAGATAGCGCTTTGGTTATCGGGGACTTGAGCACGCCTAGAGCGATCGGAACATCTGGCCACATATCCCGCACCTCAAAAACCATCGGACAGCGACGAACCACACTGCCCACAACGCCAGGAATCGCAACGGTGAGCGGTGTACTTGTTGCGAGAATGACGTCTGCCGGAACTCGCGCCACTCGGACTGATGCCGCCCCAGCGAAGTGCAGGAAGGCGCCGATGCGTCGGGCCATCCCCATATGGTTGGTGTAGGGGACCCCAAGTTCATGTACCTGGAACCCTTCAACTTTCCGTACCCGCCACCCCTGGAACCCAGATCCACGAGAGGTCGTGATCATCTGCACAGTGTGCCCCATTCTTACGAGCCGCCGAGCCATCTCATACGAACGGGTTCCTCCCCCTTGCTCTGGGGTCGTGAAGTACTGATGAATGTAGGTCACACGCACGAAGCGACTCCTCAGAAAATGATTGCCTGTAGCGCACTGGATCGATCCATCGCATCACAAACTTGCTCAATCGCATCCACCGAACACGGCTTCGTGCTGAGTGAGATGAGAGGCGCGCTGAGCGTGTGAAGAATTGCCCATCCGACAAGAACGAAGTTCATCACCGTTAAACTCCCCTACGCAAGAGCAGGTTGACGGACGCGCCCGCCGTCACAAGCGCCGCGAGCGAATCACAATGCACTTCTTGCGTCGCGTGTGAACCAACCACTTCAGCACGATACCCTGACTCCCGAAGAATCATGAGTGCGCTCTCTAACTTTGACGAGTGCGCTACGAACAGATACGGCGCCCACTCTAAGAGGATCTTCGGATGAAACCGCGCGAGCGTTCTTGACGCACCACAAAGCACCTCTGGCTCATGGCCATCGACATCGAGCTTGATGAAGTCGACGCGATCCAACTCGAGCGATTGCATCACATCATCCAGAGTAGCGGCCTGGGCACCCTGGGTTCCACGCAATCGGCCTCGGTGCACTGCGTGCAATCCCTCCTCAGAATCCAGAGGCCAACTCGAGTAAATCTGCTCAGGAACTTGCGCGGTCGAACTGTCAACCAACGCCATCTGTAGCGTCGTGACACGCTCGCGCAGTCTCGGATTCAGTTCGAGATTGCGCTGCAACTTCGTGTAGGCAAACTGCGTCGGTTCAAACGCCACCACTCTTCCAGCCGAGCCCACTATGTCAGCGAACGGCAACGTATGGGCGCCGATGTTTGCGCCAATATCCAACACCGTTGCTCCCGGCTGAATGAGTTGACGGTAGAGCCGCAGAGTTCGCAACTCAAATCCGCCGAGCAGGAAGATTGCGAAATCAATCCCCTCGCGAAGGTCAAGGTCCCAAGCAATTCCACCGCGGCGAACCTGCGCTCGGTCGCCAGCACCCAAAACTCGGCGGCCACACATGATGATGGACCGCCTGCCCTGCGCTAGAGCGATTTTCCGTTGAGTAGTTAGTTCAGCCATGCCATCGCACCGTGTCGTTCAGTGTCATCGGAACTTCAGTTTGGCGGCTGCTATCCCCAACATCTTGAAGAGCAGCAGCCCATGCCGAAAGCGGGAGATGTTGGTCTCACCATACACCCTTTCACGGTATCTGATCGGCACATCGACTATCTTCGCATGAAGCATTGCAGCACCAAAGAGCAGGTCAAAATCGCCGAATGGATCGAAGTCGCCGAAGTACGCCCGTTTGGCCGCGATCCGTTCGTACAACGTGCGATGCACAACATTTGTGCCCACGATGGCGCGTAGTGAACCATCGGCAAAAGGTAACCGCCGCGCGTCCACCTGAAGATCGACCCCAGGAATCTGCATTACATCCGATGTCGTCACGTTTGGGAAGACGTCTCTCAAGAACCCTCCCCCGCTACCAAGTTCCAGCACTTCACCGTGTACGAGCGGAATCTCGGAAAGAACCATGCGATACCAATCTTCATAGAGTCGCCGCAGGTAACTATCTTGGCTGAGTGCAGACTGCCGCGTGACCGTTGTTTGGGGATCATTCAGATTTGGCTGATACGTAGCCACAGACGCGGAGCGTGCAGAGCCAGCGCGTGGCTGCAGTGGGACGGCTAGCACTCAATCAGGCGGGCAACAATGCGCTTTCCTGCATCTCCAGCTCCAAAAGGACTGGGCGCGGCGGGCAGCCCCCCTGGGATTTGGCCCGCCGTGCTAAGAGCTTGGCGCATAGCGCGTAGAATCGTGTCCTTCTGCGCGCCGCACAACACATTCCATCCAAGCGAAATCAGTTCGGTCCATTCGGTCTCATCGCGTGCGGTCACGCACCGTTTGCCAAAGAAGAAGGCCTCCTTCTGCAGACCACCACTGTCTGTGACAACCATGGCGCAATTCTCTAGGAGCCAAGCCATTTCGAGGTAACTCACTGGATCCAAGAACTTGACCCGCTCCGCTTGCACCCCGAAACGCTCCATACTCTTCCGCGTTCGAGGGTGCAACGGTAGTACCACCTGTACATCGCGGCTCACCTCCGACAAGGCGCCCATGATCTCCCGCAGTCGGTGAGGTTCATTCGTGTTCTCCGCGCGGTGGATGGTTGCCAACACAAAGTCAGATCCTGAATCGACTCCGATCGGGCGTCGGGCTAACTTTCGATAGAACAGCACGGCGTCGTACATGACATCTCCGACTTGGCACACCCGTCGCGAATCAGTGCCCTCCTTCGCCAAGGTCGTTGTAGCTGTTGCCGAAGGCGTAAAGAGAATGTCTGAGGCATGGTCGGTCAGAATGCGGTTAAGTTCTTCGGGCATCCGACGGTTGTAGGAGCGCAATCCAGCCTCAACATGCGCCAACACAATGTTCATCTTTGAGGCAGCGATCGCCCCTGCCAAAGTCGAGTCTGTGTCGCCGTAAACAAGCACAATGTCAGGCGCGCGCTCAAGAATCGCTGATTCGATCGCCTCAATCATGCGTCCAGTGTTACGCCCATGGGTTCCACCACCGATGCCCAGGTGAATGTTGGGCTGCGGAATCTTGAGTTCCTCGAAAAAGATATCGCTCATGTTCGGGTCGTAGTGCTGCCCCGTGTGCACGATAGTTTCTCTCAGCTGCCCACTCTTGGCTTGGATCGCACGTGACACAACGGCGGCCTTAACGAATTGAGGACGAGCCCCCACGATGGTCAGAATGTGCTTCATACGATGGAATTTCTCGCTCTCAGCAAGCACTGCAGCATATCGCCCAATTCTCATGGTTGCGTCGCCTGCCGGAACGTGTCAATACCTTTGAGACACTTTTGTTTATGAGATTGCGACTTTCTGA
>CAYHHO010000164.1:0-4079 GCA_964356445.1 uncultured Singulisphaera sp.
ACCGTAACAAGTGATTGGCGGGCGCGTGAGCCAGCCCTCAAGACCCGGGAAGCGACTCGGCCGAAGTGTCCCACGACCGCGCCACTTCACCAGCAGTTCGCGGAACTAGTTTGCGAGTTCGCGCCTTTCGCCATTCCGTTCGGCGATTCCCGCCAATCATTGCCATACGTGAACCAAGTCGGACGCTCATCATTGCTCGATGCCAACCAAGTCTGGAAGGTCGTGTTGAACTCTGCGGTCACTCGGCCGTTCGTCGCTGCGAGTTTCGGCAAATCCATTGAACCAACATCATTGGAATTCATACTCATGCCAATGCGCTGCGGATTCGCGAGGTCGATCCATCGCATTGGGAATTCGCTACGCAAGGTGAATCCGAGATTGGCATCGCTTCGGCGTTGAATCGGCTTGCACTCGAGATAACATCAAGCCACCGGCGAGCCTTGCAAGGCTCGAAGATCGGCTGGCCGCGAGTCTGCGCACCGCGTCGCGGCCCGTCGATCGTTCCGGAGAAAGGTGCGTATGGACGACACAGATCAAAACTCGAGGTTCGATGCACTTGAGCGAGCGCAGCGATCCGATGAGGCTGCTCACCTCGCCAGACTCACCACTCCCGCTCGTAGCGCCGCCTCCAAGGCGCAAGGGCTGGCTATCTCGCTCTTCGCGGAGCGTGAACAACTCTCCGACGAGTTCGAACGCATCGAGCAAATCAGGAAACGCGGCGAAATCGCTCACTGGCGCAACGTTGTAGATGCCATGCGAAAACGCGGGGAACTCGAGGAGGCTCGGCAATTGAACGCGCAGCTCACGGAGTTACAGTCATCCGAGGCCGTTGCGATCATGGGGAGCGAACTCGACGACTTCGACGCATTGGATGAGGCAGCCAAGTCCCACTGGCTTCGCGAAAGGATCCTGCGGAACCGTGCTAACGATTTCGCTGCAGCCGAGAAACTACCGATGCTTGAGGCGGACCAATCTCGGCAGCGCGAGCTATTCACCGATCGGTGCACAGAGTTCAATGCGCTCTTGAGTCCGCTCCTCTCGGCGGCACGTGCGGTGAACTCACCGAATGTCAATGCGATTGCGGCGCTCTTTAAAGTCACACGCATGTGGGTTTTCAACTGGAGTGTCGTGCCGTCGGACGGGGTGATTCAGGCTGGACGGGACGCGCTGGACGACCTGATTGATCGCTTGCCGCTCAGCGATTCGCCGGTGGAGCCGAATCAGAATGACGAGGCGTTACCCAAGGTTCGGCTTCGAGAATTGGAGAAGCACGACAGACAAGCGTGGCAAATGTCGCTCCTTCACGGGATGACCCAATCCAAGGTGGCCGAGGCGCTAAACAGGGAACACTTCACGGAGTACAACCAAGGGCAAGTTTCGAAAATGATCGCCCGTGCTAAGAGCCACGCAGACGCGAGCGGGTTGTCCGACATGATTCCGGATTCCCCTCGCCTTCCGCTTCGGATCGTCGATCCAGCCAAACTGGGCCTCGGGGCGAGAACCGATGGGCGAAGGCCGCAGAATGGCCGATCGAGCGACGCGGAAGAGTCGTAAGACGATCGCGAATAGCGCTCGATATTCCAGCGGTATCCCGTGTTTTTTGCGGGGTATTCCAGTGTATTCGACTTCGTAGTGGAATATTCCAACCACATGGTTGAGGAGAATTCCAGATGAAGCAAGACACAGAGCTACTGACCGGCCGAGAATTGGCGAAGCGCCTGCGCGTTGCGCCGGCCACGATTCGGTGGTGGGCGCGACGAGGAGAGATCCCGGTGGTGCGCCTAACGCGCAAGACCCTGCGATACCGCGCCGAAGCGGTGTTGGCCGCGCTCGCCACCACTTCGGCGAAGGGCGGTGTTCCCCATGCCAAGTGACCCTGCACCTCCATTGTTGATCGACGCACCGGCAGCGTGGGTGATGCTCTGCATTGGAAAGCACCGCCTCTGGGCTCTCACGAACTGTAACGCCATCCCGCACCGCAGGATTGGCAGATCGGTGCGTTACTCGCCAGACGAACTGCGAGCGTGGACCAATTGCGGATGCCCGACCGACGCCGGCGCAGGCGATCGTGTGCGAAAGGAGTTGCAGTCGTGTGGTTGACCAACACCGAGCGAGTACACGCAGAGGTCGAACGAAAATCGCTGATCTCGCTGCGCCTCATGATCCGCGCAACACGTGCGATTCGCCGCGCAAAGCAGGCAAAGTCTTTCAAGTACCACGGAGGTCGGAACTCATGAGCATCGCCGACAAACACAATGAGAGCGCGAGCGAACCAACGACGCAAGCGGAGAAAATTGTCAGTCTTGCGCAGGAGTTGTATCGATTCGGACAGACTCCCAAACTTGAACCGTTCGCGGTGAAGCGCGGCGGTCCCAATGTCGCGCTCTGGCTCAACGGGTCTGGCGGAGCACTCAAAGATGCGATCGCACTCGCGTATCGCGCTCAACACAATGGCGTCATGAACTCGACTGCGTTTGCCGACGCGCTCTGCACTCTTCGCGGTGAAGCCCAAACAATGCCGCCCGAACCGGTATCGATCCGAGTCGGTCGAGCGAGTGGCGGTGTCTGGATCGATCTCGGGCGAGTTGATGGAGCATCGGTCTTCATCGGTCGTGGTGGCGGCGGATGGGTCGTCAAACCGCACGCTGAGATCCTCTTCCAACGAACAGCACTTACCGGCGAACTGCCGACGCCGACATATGGTGGCTCGCTCGAACAACTGCGCGAACTCCTCAACGTGACGCAAGAAACTTGGCCAGTTCTGCTTGCTTGGATGGTGGCTGCGCTCATCCCTGAGATGCCGCATCCCATCTTGATGCTGGGTGGTCAACAGGGCACTGGAAAGACCACTGCTGCTCGGTATATCTGCGGAGTCTTCGACCGGTCCGATGCACCGATCCGCTCGCAACCACGCGACCCGGAGTCTTGGTCCATGAGTGTTGCCAACAGCTGGGCAACGGTCGTCGACAATGTCTCGACGATTCCCGAATGGTGGAGCGACGCACTCTGCAAGGCCGTCACTGGCGACGGTTTCGTACGCAGAACGCTCTACACCAACAACGAGGTATCGGTGTTGAGTTTCAAGCGAGTGGTCGCGCTCACGAGTATCGATGTCGGTGCGCTTCGTGGCGACCTGGCGGAACGCTTGTTGCTCGTGGACCTCGACCCGATCTCCGAAGACAAACGCAAGTCGGAACTTGATCTCGACCAAGCCTATCGCGCTGTTCACGCATCGATCTTCGGTGCGCTGCTCACCCTTGCCGGAAAGGTCTTCTATCAACTGCCGAAGGTCCAACTCAAACGACTCCCCCGCATGGCGGACTTTGCGAAGGTCTGCGCGGCGATGGATGCGGTTCTCGGCACCAGTTCGCTCGCGCTCTTTCTCGATCAGCGCAAGCGGATCGCCTGCGATGTTCTGGACGCCGACCAAGTCGGAAGCGCGATTGTGAGTTGGATGTCACGACGCGCCGAGAGTTGGTCCGGGTCCGCGAGCCAGTTGATGGACGAAATCAAACCCGAAGACACGGATCGTTCGTGGCCTCGATCGCCACGTGGGTTAGGTTCGCGAGTTCGACGCCTCATCCCAGCACTTGCGCTTCAAGGGATATTGGTCACTCCCCCGCATCGCAACGACCGGAGGAGAGAATTTGTTGTGCAACTGACCGCCCAAACAGCCCAACAGCCCGAAAACGCGATGGGTTGCGAAGAATCGAGCAGTTCGGGTCGGGCGGTTGAAACGACGACAGCGCAACCGCCCATCGACAGCCCAAGCGAAAATGCGTGTTTGGTCGACGATGCTGTGGATTCTGGGCGGTCGGGCGGTTCGGGCGATTGTTTGCCTACAAACCTGCAGGGCGACTGGGGCGAAACGTGATGATGCACACACGCCATCGAGCCCTATTGTTGATCGCACTCGGCACTGCTGGCGTTGAACTCGCGGCGCACCCGATCGACTCCAAACGGCTTCGGCATCGTCCCGCAACTTTGCCCACCGACCTTGTCGGTTCAGTGCTTGACCACCGCGACGCCATCCTTGACCTGCTCAACGATGGATACTCGCCGACAATATCTGAGGCGGT
>CAYHHO010000165.1:0-3996 GCA_964356445.1 uncultured Singulisphaera sp.
TTGGCTGCGAGAGGACAGAGAAATCAAGCGTGCCTGCTCCCGATGCTGGAACCACCACATTCGCGCTCTCGCCAGCGACGGAGACATCGCCAGCGGTCACGACTGTGTAAGTCTGCGCGTCGTTCGTGTGGTTCTCGATGAGGATCCTCACGGGCGAGGAGATCATCCCACCGGTGGTCGCAGTGAAGTTTGCGCCTGCAAGCCTCGCCTGCTCGATGAGCGCTGGAGGGCGCTCAGCCAACTGCGTCACAAGCCCCGTCACGGTTGCTGCCAACAGCAAGGGATAGATCCATGGTCGGTAGCGCGAACCCTTGCGTTCCCTTCCTTGTTGCTTGCGCTGAGTCGTGTATGCGACCAATCCACGCGGCCGCCCGATCTTGTCCATCACTTCGTCGCAAGCGTCGATGCACTGTGCGCAGGCGACACACTCCAGTTGCAAGCCCTCTCGAATGTCGATTCCGGTCGGACAAACCTGAACACACTTGGTGCACGCGATGCAGTCTCCCACTAATCCGCCCTGCGAGACCAGTTCACGCCTCTGTGCCGCGGCTGCACGCGGTTCTCCTCGATCACGGTTGTAGCCCACGATCAGTGAATCACGGTCGAGGAGCGCGCTCTGGAACCGTCCATACGGACAGACGATCGTGCACATCTGCTCACGAAAGAACGTAAAGTCAAACATCATCGCGATCACAGTCACCGCGAACACCACAAACGCGACGGGGTGCTCCGCAGGCGAACGCAGCGTCCACCCAACCAAGCGATCCGTTCCTACGAAGTACGCAAGAAAAGTATTGGCGAGATGCGCGCTGACCACGAGATAGATCATCCAGAGCACGATGCGCCGTACTGCAGGTATTCCAGTCCTCTTTCCGTACGCATGTCCGAGCACGAGACGCTCGATGGGTCGGTAGACGAACTCCATATAGACGGTCTGCGGGCAACCCCACCCACACCAGACTCGCCCGTAGAGCGCGGTGAGAAGGAAGATCGTGATGAAGATCGAAAGCATCAGGAGCGCCAACAGAAGCGTCTCCGTCGGGCGAAATGTTGTGCCAAAGAAAGTGAAATTCCGCGTCATCAGATCGAGCAAGATCAGCGGCTTGCCTCCGATGCGCAGCCACGGCAAGGCTGTGAAGATCGCGATCAGCCCCCACGCAAGAAACAGACGTGCTCGCCAGAGCGAACCCTTGGCTACCTTCGGATGGATCCAGCGACGGGATCCATCTTCGTTCAGCGTCGAAAGAACTGGTTCACCCAACTGCGGAAGCGTGAAGGGCTCGGTCACGGAGTGAACCAAGGTGAAATCGATTCGCCCTGCGGCGCCTTGGGTGAGGCTGGCGTTGTTCCGCGCAAGTGTGCAACATACGCCGACAGCAACACAAGTTGCGGTTCGGCGAAGCGCGTCTTCCACGCGGGCATGCCTTTGTTCACAATGCCACTCTCGATGGTTGGGAAGAAGTCGTTGATCGACTTGATGTTGATGTAGGAACCGTCCGTCAGATTGGGACCAGTCCCTCCGCCACCATCACGCGCATGGCAGACAGCGCAGTTGGCGTTGAAGAGACCACTCGCCGCCTGCATCATCTTCGGATCCGCCATCAAAGTCTTGAGCGTCTCTGTCGTGGGCTTGAGATCTCCCAGTTTCGCAAACTGCTCTTCGTAAAATGCGCCAAGTTCTTCCTGGTAATCGGCCGCTGCTGTGGGTCCAATGCCAATCATGTAGTACATGCCATAGCCGAACGAGAAGACGATGGTGAGCCAAAATGTTCCCGTCCACCAGAGAGGCATCGGATTGTCGTACTCCTGTATTCCGTCGGAGGTGTGGTCGAGAATGATCTCGGTTTGGTTGGGCTGATTGGATTGCTGGTCATGCTGGTCATGCATTGCTGGCCTCCTTCCGATGTTGTGCCTTGGCGGGATCTTGCAGTGGAATTTCGGCGTCTCGCTGCCAGATGGGCTTCGGGATGATGAGCACATATCCGACGATGGCCACGAAGAGCACGACGAAAATGATCAGCGCGATACCTGGCCATCCGCCGATGGCAGAGAGGGCACCGATGTGGAGAGTCATCATCGGCTCGCTCCTTCGACCTTTGTCGTTTCACCCGTCTCGGTTGCGGCGACTTCGACAGGCTTGTTGAGGTCAACGCCCAGTCGCTGTAAGTAGGCGATCATTGCGATCATTTCCGTATCACGCACTGTCTCGAGACCCGCTGCGCTTCCATTCTCGGCAATGAGTTGTGCGAAGACTTTTTCCGCCTGCGCCTGTGCAAGTTGTTCAGCCTGCGAACGAGTCGCATCGCTGTACGGAACGCCGACCTTGATCAGGGTCTCGACCGCGCGCTTCGCCTGCGACCAATCAATCTTTCGCTCCGCCAAGAATGCGAACTTCGGCATGATCGATCCAGGACTTGTGTCGTCTGGATTGTTGAAATGCCTCAGGTGCCAGAGCGCACTCGGATTGCGCACGCCTTCACGGGCCAGATCCGGTCCGATGCGTCGGCTTCCCCAGAGGAATGGGTGGTCGTAGATGCTCTCGCCGGGCTTTGAGTATTCGCCGTAACGCTCGGTCTCGGAGACCAACGGTCGGATCATCTGCGAGTGGCAGTTGACACATCCTTGGCTCACATAGATGTCTCGTCCCACGCACTCGAGCGGCGTCAGCGGCTCGACGCTTGCGATCCGTGGAATATCGCTGCGGATCGTAAACATCGGGATGATCTCGAAGAGGCTCGCCACAGCAACAGCGATCGCAACCCAAATGATGAACGCAGTGGGCAGACCCTCAAGCCCGCGGTGCCAGCGAAGCGCACAGAACTTGTCGAGGCCATGTGCCCACGTGACAACGGATCCTTGCGGGATGCTCGATGGAGGTGTTGCATCTGGCTTCCACCCGCGCACGAGCGGCGCAGCTTCGTAGACCAACTCTTCATACTTCGCTGGACGCTTCGCCCATGTCATCAAGAGATTCGCGCATCCGATGAGCAGCGCGGTGAAATACAGCGTGCCGCCAATCGTGCGGATCCAGTAAAGCGGGATCAGTTTCGTGACAGTCGACAAGAAGTCGTACTGAAGCACGCCATCGTCGTTGAAAGTTCGCCACATGAGTCCCTGAGTGAGCCCAGCCGCGTAAATCGGGATGATGTAGAGAAGGATTCCGATCGTCGCAATCCAAAAGTGCAGATTGACCCAACTTGGCTTGGCGATCGGAGTCTGGAAGAGCCGCGGCGCCAACCAGTACACCATTCCGAAGATCATGAACCCGACCCAACCCAGCGTTCCCGCGTGGACATGTGCGATCGTCCAATCGGTGTAGTGGCTGAGGGCGTTCACACTCTTCACCGAGAGAAGCGGTCCCTCGAATGTGGTCATCCCGTAAAAAGTGATCGCCACCACAAAGAACTTCAGTACTGGATCCTCTGCAACGCGCCGCCAAGCGCCGCGCAAGGTCAGGAGTCCATTGATCATTCCTCCCCACGATGGCATCCACAACATCAAGCTGAAGAGCATGCCCAGCGTCGAGGCCCAGCCCGGCAGGGCCGTGAAGTGAAGATGGTGCGGACCAGCCCAGATATAAAGAAAGACGATGCTCCAGAAGTGGACAATCGAAAGTCGGTACGAGAAGACCGGGCGATCCGCTGCCTTCGGCAGGAAGTAGTACATGAGTCCAAGGAAAGGCGTCGTCAAGAAGAACGCCACGGCGTTGTGGCCGTACCACCACTGCATGAAAGCGTCTTGGCTCCCAGCGTAAATCGAATAACTGCGATGCCAGTCGGCAGGCATCGCAAGATTGTTGAAGATGTAGAGAACGGCTATGGCAACGACGGTCGCGATATAGAACCAGAGCGCGACGTAGAGATGCCGCTCGCGGCGACGAGCGATCGTGCCGAAAAAGTTGACCGCGAACACGACCCAGATGAGCACGACAGCGATGTCGATGGGCCACTCGAGTTCTGCATATTCCTTGGCCTGAGTAAACCCCAACGGAAGGCT
>CAYHHO010000166.1:0-3979 GCA_964356445.1 uncultured Singulisphaera sp.
CAGACAGTCCTCGGCGACCGACACAATCCACGATGCGAAGTTCCAACACGAGCGCCGTCGGCCGCCTGCGGAACTCGCCTGGGGCTTGATTCCGCGGCGCCGCACGCTGTTTGCCTCAACGACAACGCCGTGTGGTACCCCCCAACAGGTGATTTCGATGCCCGAATCGGGCGTCCAAGTCACCTGTTGGCGGGGGGTGGTTCAGCGAGTTGGCGGAGCATCGCCGGCGAGCGTCGTCAGGACTTGAACGGCAGTTGCGTGGTTGGTGATCATCCCAGCAGTTGGCGCCTTCAAGCGAACGACGGCGAACTTGCCGCGAACATCAAGTCCATCTTGGTCGACGCCGACCACGATCGGCATCTCGAATTCGGATTGCAACTGCCGTTTGAGCGCTGCGCGGACCAAGTCGAGATTCGATTGGTTCAGGAGCCGACTGATCGGCGCACCTCCGTTTTCGAGCGTGTTCGGGCGGTGGAACACTTCGCCGTCAAAGAAATAGCCGCGAAACTTCGACGCATCGATCGTGATGAACGCCCAATTGACATCGGGAGGATCACCGTGATAAATCCGCCAACGATCTGCTGCCCCAGTTGTCTCTAAGCGTTCGTCGAACTTTTCCAGCGAGACCATGAGATGCAAATCTTCTTCGCCGTCGTCGGGCAACTCGAGCACGGTGTCAGCGGCGATCTGCATTGCGACCATGACAGGAGCTACAAACCGACCGTCGGGGAGGGGGGCGCACGTGAGCGCGACTCGTTCTCCATCGAATCTCAGGAACCCAGTCAAGTGAGACCGCAGCCATTCGTAGGCCTGCTGCTCAATGTCTTCTTCGGATTCCATCGATTGCGATGCTATCGATCCCGTGCAGACGCAACGACAGCATGTGTACCGCGGCGTACTCTCTCGATGTGACGCTGATCGCTGTCGCCATTCCCGTCGAGCGCACCGATGCGGTTGGTCGTGCTCTCGAATCGGCGCGGGCAGCAAAGTCGCAGGGGGCGGATCTCGTCGAGTGGCGCGTGGATTCGCTGGCGGCGGAGCCGCACGCCGATCGCGCAATCGCTCGGCTCGTTCAGGAATCTCCGATGCCATGCATCGTCACAGTCCGCGACGAGCAAGAAGGAGGAGCATTTCCAGGTCGAGATAAGCAGCGGCTCGCGGCATGGTCCGCGGCAGTCTCTTCAAGACCTGCCTGCGCCTACATCGATGTGGAGCAATCGACGGTGCGGGCGCGTTCAAACCTCGGCGATTCAGTGCGAGAAATGGCGCGATTGGCGAGTGCCCCTTTGGCTGAGTCGCCTCGAGTGATTCTCTCAGTTCATGACTTTCAGGGACGACCTGCCGGGCTTTCATCTCGCGTCGCCGAGTTGTGGTCGGACTCGGCTTGCGCCGTCGCGAAGGTCGCATGGACAGCGCGAACAGTTCGCGACAATATTGAAGCGTTCGAATTGCTGATCGCCCGCGCGAAGCCCACGATCGCGCTGTGCATGGGGGAGCACGGGCTGATGAGCCGCGTGCTGGCTCCGAAGTTCGGTGGATTCATGACTTATGCGCGCAGCGATCAAACCGGGACGGCTCCAGGACAACTGAGTGTCGAGGAGTTGATGGATGGCTGGCACTTCCGTTCGATTGACGCCAAGACTCGTGTCTATGGAGTGCTGGGGTCACCCGTTGCGCACTCGCGGTCCCCCGAAGTTCACAATCGTTGGTTTCAAAGTGCGCGGGTCAATGCGCGGTTCTTTGCAATCGAGGTCGCGCCGCTCTGGGAGTCCTTCAAGGCGACGCTTGGAGAACTTCTTGCATTCGCGCCTCTGGACTTCTCCGGCGCTTCGGTCACCATGCCGCACAAGGAGCACGCCATTCGGTTTGTGCAAGAGGCGGGGGGGATTGTCACAGACTGCGCCCGCCGCATTGGCGCTGCCAACACGATCATTCGGTCGAGTGATGGAAGCCTGACCGCGGATAACACCGATGCACGCGCAGTCGTCGATGCGCTCGCCGCGAGTGGGGTACGGGCGATCGCGGGGAAGCGCGCGCTTGTTCTGGGGGCAGGTGGCGCCGCGCGCGCTGCCGCATACGGCCTTGCTGAGGCGGGCTCCGAAATCGTGATCGCCAATCGAACCGCGGCTCGCGCAGAACGAATCGTGACCGATTTCGTCACGGGTGGATTCGCGCCAGCACTCAATGTGTCGTCGAAGGCGCTCGATGCCCTCGGGGGAGAACACTTTGACATCATCGTCAACTGCACCAGCGTTGGCATGGCGGGCGGCCCTTCGCCAGAGGGCAACCCACTTCCTTGTGACGTTGTCCTCGACGAGCGCACAGTCGTGCTTGATGCCGTGTACTCGCCAGCGCAAACACCGCTCCTGAAGTACGCACACACTTGCGGTGCGGGGTGTGTAGAGGGATCACAGATGTTCGTCGCGCAAGCGCGTGCACAGTTCGAACTCTGGACAGGCTCGCCGCCACCGATTGCGGCGGAGTCGAGATAGGATCGCACTGTGGCGACATTGACCTACACGACGGCGGGTGAATCCCACGGACCAGCGATGATCGCGGTCGTTGAGGGAATGCCAGCGGGAGTCGAGATCGACAGGGCGTTCATCGACAGTGAACTGCATCGAAGGCAGGGGGGATATGGTCGAGGCGCGCGCCAGCGCATTGAATCCGATCAGGCGACGATTCTGTCGGGTGTTCGTGGCGGTTTGACGATCGGATCGCCAATCGCTGTGCAGATCGCCAACGCAGACTCGCGCATCGACGACATTCAGAAGACTCCGCCGGTCTTTCGTCCCCGACCTGGCCACGCGGACCTTGCAGGCAGCATCAAGTGGCTCACCACCGACTGCCGTGGAACGCTCGAGCGCGCGAGTGCTCGCGAGACTGCTGCGCGAACTGCAGCTGGAGCCATTGCGCAGTGCCTGCTGCGTGCCTTCGGCATCGAGGTCTTCGGGTTTGTTCGCGGCGCGCTCCAAGTCACGAGCGATGTTGCGCCGTGTGCGGCGGCGCTGGCGAGTCTCCGTTCGATGCGCGAATCGAGCGAGGTGTACTGCCCAGATGCAGCGGCATCGCACTCGATCGTGCAGTCAATCCACCAGGCAAAAGTTGACAAAGACACCGTGGGAGGGATCTGCGAAGTGCACGCCTTTGGAGTCGTGCCAGGCTTGGGTTCCTGCGCGAGTTGGGATTCGAGACTCGATGCGCGACTCGCAGGTGCCGTCATGGGGATTCAAGCTTTCAAGGGGGTTGAGATCGGTCTGGGATTTGAAGTCGCTCGCAGAACAGGCAGCCAAGTGCACGATCCCATCGTGTTCGATGGAAACAAGCGCGGTGAGACACACCTCGGATACACCCGCCCATCGAACAATGCAGGGGGGATCGAGGGTGGCATGACCAACGGAATGCCAGTCGTCGTTCGCGGGGCGATGAAGCCGATCTCGACGCTGCTGCGAGGGATGCCGAGCGTGGACTTGCGAACGCACGAAGCGACGCAGAGTCAGTATGAACGGTCGGATATCAGCGCAATTGCAGCGGCGAGTGTGGTGATGGAAAACGTCGTCGCATTCGAGATCGCCCGAGCATTTCGTGAAAAGTTCGGCGGCGACTCACTCGGCGAAATGCGCGCAAACTACGACGGATTCCTGGCAGCCGCGCGGCGAATGTGAGTGCACGCCGACGGGTGTGGTCACTTAGGGAATCAACTTCTCCCAGCCCGCACGGTCGAGTGTCAGCGTCAGTTGTGAGTCGGACTGCTTCATGTCGAGCGCTTCAGCCATCTGACTGAATGCCTTTGGATCGATCCCTTCTTCGCCATCTTCTCCGCGACCCGCCATCATCATGCCAGCCATCATCGCGATGCTGCGTGTTGTGGTGCTCCATGAATCGTTGAATGCACTGGCCGCTTCTTTGGCTGCGAAGTTCATTGCGACGCGGAGTGTTGGGTCGACCCCGAAATCGGCAGACGCGGAGAGGGTATTGA
>CAYHHO010000167.1:0-3973 GCA_964356445.1 uncultured Singulisphaera sp.
ACCTGAGACAACGCTCGCGAGAACGAGCGAATCGACCGGCGAGAATCAGAACGCGCCTGTCGAAATCGACGCGAATTTGGCCGCGGTCGAACGCGTGCTTACGCGATCAGCCCAATCGCCCGCGCAGCGATCATGATGAGCACCGCCATCGCAATGCCAACTTGAGCCATCATTCCGATCTGCATCGATGCCCTCAGTGGAACGGGCAGCGTGGGTCCAAAGGTGCTCGCGGTGTTGAATGAAAGGAACAGATAGTCCATGAATTCTGGGCGCCAGCCGCGCATCGATTCCATCCCCAAGGCATTCTGAGGGAACATCACACCAGGATGAACCTTTTCCCCCGCCGCGATCTGGTCTTGGTACCTGTGATCAAATCGCCAGTAATAGGCGACAAATACGACGATGTTTTCGATGTAGACCAAACTCGCCGACAGCAGCAGATACCCCGCGCTCACCTTCGGCTCGAAAATCGACACAATCAAGCCAGCCACATTGCTGAGAAGCACCGCAACGGAAATCGCGAGCGCGAGGTCAAAGAGAACGAAAAACCCCCTTGCGTTCAACGCCCATACCAACACAGCGAGTGCGCAAAGACCAAACGCGCACGGACTGGCTATGAGATCGGCGATCTGAAGCACCTTCACGAGCGCGAGTGGCGCATGGGTCGTCATGCTGAGCGCTTCCGCTGTCGCGATATCTAAGATGGCAGCAACAGCAAGCGCCCCGACGGAGTAAGCGCCAATCTGGCCGCATTTCAATCCGTGAGGCTGTCGCGAATGATTGCTCAAGGGATGTACTCTACTGCTTGGCGCAGTTTCTTCGCGCGCAGCATCAAGACGTGGGTGGATTCGCACCATTGGCGGTGACTCCGAAAAGCTCCCACGTGCCCTGTGTCTCGTTCCGCGGGGTGAATCGAATGTAGGAACGAATGTCAAACTCAAAGCCACTCGGATTAATCCTGTCCATCCTGTCGAGCGTGTTCGCTCGACTGAGCGGCTTCGCGACACAAGTCATTACCGCGTGGTATCTGACCCAGGATGACTTTGGAATTTATGCGATTGCCGTAGGTATCACCACGATCACTCTCATTATGCGAGGAGGTGGGACTGGCATCATTTACCAGACGATGCGACCCGAGGAGTATGCGCAGACAGGCGGCGCGCTCCTTCGAATTAGCCTGATCTTCGCACTCATCGGCGGACTGCTGACGGCTGGGTCGGCGATGCCGGCGATGGGCTACTTCGATCAGCCGGAACTTGGCTGGCTGCTGCTTTGGATGGCAATCCTCAGCATCTTGACGCACATCTCGAATTATCCGCGGGCGAAGATGGGATCGAGCCTCTTGTTCAAAGAACTGGCGATGATCGATCTTGTTGCTTCGATCGCCAAGCTCGTGATCGCATTCTTCTGTGCCCGCGCTGGATTCGGCGCATTGACATTTGTCTATGCCCAGATCTTGGCCGTCTGTTTGCAACTCGCTGCGATGAGTTTCTTCGCAAGATTCAGCCGCACGGACTTTGCAGTTGTTCCCAATTGGCTTTCGACCTCACTGCCAATGCTGAAGTACCCATTCTGGATCAGCGTCTTGATCACTTTGACCGATCAGGTCGATTCGTTCGTTGCGAGTTTCTTCGTTCCGCTCGCATCGCTGGGAGTGTATTTCTTCGCCGTGCAGTTGGTCGTGCAGCCGACTCGCCTCATTACGGGCACCATCGGCAGCGTTCTCGCTCCGATCACTGCGCGCAGCCGCGGGGATCGCAGGGCCGAGAGCCAACAGATCATCGTCGCATTCAAGACGGGGGCAGTGTTCGCGCCGCTGATGGTGCTCTTCATTGCGGCGATATTCCCGAGTACGCAACGGCTGCTCTGGCAGGACAAGTGGGAAGGCAGCACCCTCCCTGTCATGTTCGCGTGTTTTTTCCTGATCTACCCGACGATTCAGTGGGTCCTTGAGGGACCGATCATCGGATTGCGTCGATGGACGACCTACATCAGCCTGCTTTCTTGGCGGGCCGCCAGCAAAGTCGTCGGCATATTGCTCGCCGTGGCCGCGATCAAGATTTTCTCGATTCCAGATGAGTCACTCGCCCTCACGCTCGTCATTGGCGTAGGCGTCATCTCGTCCGTGACTGCCTTCCTGCAGATTCGCAAGGTGGTTTCTGAATTCCATTTGGAACGGGATCGGATGAACGCTGAACTTTTCCTGACTCCCGCGTACGCAATCCTTGCAGTCATCGGAACTCAAGGCGTCATTGCGAGCATCATGCAGCATTTCCACTGGGTTGACGATCGATCAAGATCGATCGCCGCGGTCGAACTCGTCATGACCACGCTGGTCTATGGAGCGATCAGCCTCACACTCCTTCGTTTCGCCTATCTGCAGAAACTCAAAGTCGTGCTCGCAGTATTGCCGGCTCCCGCGAAGCGACTGATCTGCAAACTGATTGTGCTGCCACAATCAGAACTCGAAAACCTGCCGCCACTGACGTGATGATCAGGTCTTGACGCTCGCGGGATGGCAGAACGGGCACGACTCCCCCACCTGGTAGTGCGCGTCGCGCTGCTCCTGCTCGGTCAGCGGCATCTGACAGGCATAGCAGACTGCCGCCTGTGTCTCTTGAAGCAGCGGATCGACGCAGACGCGCCGGTCAAACACAAAGCAATCGCCCCGGTAGTGCGCACCGCCGCACTCCTCGAAATACTTCAGGATTCCTCCGTCGAGTTGATAGACGTGCCGGAATCCTGCGTTCTCCATAAACGGCCCGGCCTTTTCGCAGCGAACGCCTCCAGTGCAGAACATCACAATCGTCTCTTCCTTCAAGGACGCTGGCAAGCCTTCGACTGCCTTGGGGAAATCCCGAAAGTGCTCGATGTCCACCACCAGCGCGCCTTCGAAGGTTCCCATTCGAACTTCATAGTTGTTGCGCGTATCGAGCAGTGTGAGCCGCTTCCCTTCGTCAATCCACTGCTTCAGGGTCTTCGCAGAGACTCGCGCTGATGTCTTCGATGCGGGATCGACCGACTCGACTCCAAATGCAATAATCTCCTTCTTCAGGCGAACAAGCATCCGACGAAATGGCTGCGAATCGCTGAGACTCTCCTTTGGAGTCAAGTCCTGGAGCCCATCAACAGTTCGAAGGTCTTCGAGCAACACACCAACGTTGGCCGGCGTCCCTGCTACAAAGAGATTGATCCCCTCAGGACTCAGCAGAATCGTCCCCTTCAGTTCACATCGTGCGCAGAGCGACTGCAGCCGAGTGCGCAGTTCAGGCAATCCAGTGAGTGGCGCGAACTTGTACGCGGCAATGTTTGTGAACATTCCTGCGACCTCGAATCAGGATGCAATGCGTCGGCGGGCGTCCATTCGACTCGCGGTCGGAAGTCGCACTTGCGTGGCAAGGCCGACTGCTTGCAGAGATCGAATCACGAGCCAACTGATATCGAGTTGCCACCACTTCAATCCGTGGCGGGCACTCGTCGGGAACGCATGGTGATTATTGTGCCAACCCTCGCCAAACGAAAGGATTCCCATGACAGGATTGTTTCGGCTGTGATCGTCTGATCGATAGTCGCGCCATCCCCAAATATGGCAGACCGAATTGATGCTCCACGTTGAGTGATGCAAGAGGAACATGCGAACCAACCCGCCCCAGAGGACGCCGAGCGCTGCGCCAGTCCAGCTCATCGTGACAAGCCCGCACACGATTCCTGGAAGGATGAGACCGATCGCGACCCAGAGCGGGAACAACCGGTTGAGTCGCATGATTGTCGGGTTGCCGAGCAGGTCTGGCACGTACTGGTGATTGCTCTCTTCGGTGCTCGTGAAGAGCCATCCAATGTGTGCGTGAAGAAAGCCCTTCGTCCAGCCGATCACGCCGCGTGCGCGACCCGCATGCGGAGAGTGCGGATCTTCCATTTGGTCAGAAAAGTGGTGGTGGCGCCGATGAGTGGCAACCCACCAAACAAGCGGACC
>CAYHHO010000168.1:0-3870 GCA_964356445.1 uncultured Singulisphaera sp.
CTGACTGCACTGGCGACAATGCAGGCGATTCGGTCGGTCCGACTGCGGACGGCTTCGAGACCTACGGCGTGACGGGCGTTGCGCTCATCGCATTCCTTGCCTACTCGATGGGCGAGGTCAACCCAGAACTCTGCGGAACGCTCATCATTTGGCTCTTCGCGATGCGAATCCTGATGGTCATCACAAGCCTCGTTTCGTACCTCATCAATGAAGCGATTTCCAACGCGAAGTTCGGCAATAAGACCGATTTCGACGAAGAAGCCCCGCTCACATCGCTCGTCTGGCTCACTTCGATCATCTCGATCGGCGTGACATTTGTCGCGAGTTACCTGCTGCTTGGAAGCATCGGGATCGTCGATGAAAACGTGACTGACGTTGTGACGGCAACTCCGACTGCGATCGGCACAGTCGTCGATGCAACCAAGACCATCACGGACACGACGCGATACCTGCCAGACCTCTGGTGGATTCTCTCGGTGATCATTTCGCTGGGCACCATCGCCGGCGCGCTGATTCCTGAGTTCACCAAGGTGTTCACGAGCACGAACTCACGGCACGTGAAGGAAGTCGTCAACGCCAGCAAGCAAGGTGGCGCGAGTCTTTGCATCCTTTCTGGATTCGTCTCTGGCAACTTCTCTGCGTTCTGGAACGGTCTCGTGATTCTCTCGCTGATGGGACTCGGTTGGTGGTGCTCCACCAGCGCCGACATGCTCGCCATCATGCCTGAGGTCTATCCATTCGCGGCGCCGATCTTTGCGTTCGGACTGATCGCCTTCGGATTCCTCGGCATGGGACCAGTGACCATCGCCGTCGACTCGTTCGGACCAGTCACGGACAACGCGCAAAGCGTCTACGAACTGAGCCAAATCGAGAGCATTCCCAACATCAAGGAAGAGATCAAGTCGAAGTTCGGCTTCACGCCTGACTTCGAGCACTCGAAGCACAAGCTTGAGAAGGGCGACGGCGCCGGCAACACCTTCAAGGCGACCGCGAAGCCGGTGCTCATCGGAACTGCGGTCGTCGGTGCGACCTGCATGGTGTTCGGCATCATTCTCGCACTCATCGGAGTCGAGGCGGCGAAACTCATGGGCGGCACAGCCGATCCCGCCGCAGCTGGCTATGACGACGCACTCAAGACCGCCGTGGCAACCGTCGTCGGCAAGCTCTCGATCGTGCAGCCCGAGATCCTCCTTGGACTCCTCATGGGAGGCTCGGTGATCTATTGGTTCACGGGTGCAAGCACGCAGGCCGTCGTGACGGGCGCGTACCGCGCCGTTGTGTATATCAAGGAGAACATCAACCTCGATAAGGCGACCGCGAGTGTTGAAGATTCGAAGGAAGTCGTGCGAATCTGCACGGTGTATGCACAGAAGGGCATGATCAACATCTTCATCGTGGTGTTCTGCATGTCGCTGGCGCTGCCGTTCTTCGATCCGTTCTTCTTCATCGGGTACCTGATTGCGATCGCATTCTTCGGACTCTTCCAGGCGATCTTCATGGCGAATGCCGGTGGATCATGGGACAACGCGAAGAAGATCGTTGAAGTTGACATGCGCGCGAAGGGCACCGATCTTCATGCTGCGACCGTTGTCGGCGACACCGTTGGCGATCCTTTCAAGGACACCAGCTCGGTCAGCCTCAACCCAGTCATCAAGTTCACGACGCTCTTCGGACTCCTTGCCGTCGAGATGGCAGTGACGATGACCAATCAGACCGCAAAGATCGCGATCGGTGCAGTCTTCTTCGCAATCGCACTTGTCTTCGTCTATCGCTCGTTCTACATGATGCGCATCCCAGCGAACGCGAAGAGCTGAGCAGCTAGATCAGCCGATCATCCAACCTCGATTCACCCCCGCCGTATCATCGGAAACGATGATGCGGCGTTTTCTTTTGATCGCGGCGAGACAAACGATGATGGTCGACCGCGCGAACGACTACTTCCACTTGCTTCGCATCAGATGCCATGAGCACTCGCCGCGAGTCAGGTGAACGACATCAAGGGGACTCTCGTCGGTCATCCAGTGCAGTTGGAACTCGCTCGGTTGCTCGCCATCCGCAGCCAACTTCATAGTGCAGCGCACCGAGTCCTCCGATGTCGTAGCGAATTTCGAAAGTTCCCAAACTGGATCACTGAGGAACTCCGATGGAATCGCGCAGGGCTTCGGGGATTCGGGCAGAAATCCGCTCTTGACCTCCGCGATGCGGCTCTTGATGGTTCCATCACTGAGAAATGTGAGGCTCAGTTCATCGCCAAACCATTCCTTGCCCACCAACTCAGTCCGAAGATCGGCGATTGATTGCGGAACCTTCGACGGTCCCCCCGTGTATCCGCACGCGGTCAGCGAGAGCAGGACCATGAGCATCGCTCGGCAATAGTTCCTCGACCCTCGGGGTGCGAGATGCCGGATGTCGTTCATGACCCTCAGTTTATGCCGTCCACGAGACGCCGTACCATCGCCAAATGATGATGCGGCGTTTTCTTTTGATCGCGGCGGCTCTGGGAGTGAGCATCGCCGTGACGGCGCATGCATTCGCTCCGCTGCAGGCGCCGCTGGAGGCGCCGACGCAGACACCGACGCAGACACCGACGCCGCCCCCCGCTGCCGAATCGGCTCCTGGGATGCCTGCGTGGATAGAAAAAGGCATCGAGGACTACGGCGCGATCACGCTCTTTGGTGCATTCGTGATCTCAGGCGTGGGACTTCACCTCTCTGAAGACCTCATCCTGATTCCTGCTGGATGGATTGCGGCTCACGACCTGCACACATTCTTGCGGTTTTGGCTTTGGGCGTATCTGGGAATCGTCGCGGGAGATTCACTTTGGTTTTGGATGTGCGGCACATTCGGAACGCGCTTCTTGCACTCCAAGTGGTTCAAGCGGGTGCTCCATCCACGACGACTGCTGGAAGTGAAGCACCAGATCGATGCGCGCGGCGCGCTTGTGCTTCTTGCGGCGCGATTTGTCCCTGGAACGCGAACTCCAGTCATCACGATGTGCGGGTTACTGCACATGAAGTGGTGGAAGTTCCTGTTGGTCGAACTCACCTGTACTGCGCTGACCGTTCCACTGCAGATGCTCGTCGGCGTGCTTGGCGCGCGCGCTGCGAAAGAGGCTGGGTTTACCGACATCACGCACCAATTGATGATTGGCATCGCGTTCACGATCGCGTTCGTCATGCTGATGTACTTCGGGCATTTGTGGTGGACTTCGCGGCGATCAAAGCTGCGTGCGAAGCGAGCGCCAGCGCGGTGGTTGCGGCTGTATCAGGCGACGAAGCGATTGGTCATCCAAGCGCCGAAGCAGGTCGGTGGGTGACAGGTCGGGCTATCCTTCAAGCATGACTGCGCGCGCTGGGGACCATCCAAAGGACGATCGGTGCGACGACGCGCTGATCGAGATCCTGCGCAAGCAATCGCCGCAGCAAAAACTCGCAGCGCTCGATGCCATGTGGCGCTCTGCACGCACGCTCGTCGAGGCCGGTGTCCGCGCGCAGCATCCACAGTGGAGCGAAGCTGAACTCCAAGCCGAAATCGCGCGGAGACTCGCGGCGAAGCATGACTGAGGGCGCGATGCATCCGACGGATCTCCTGCGAGTCGTCGGGATTAGAGCCCTCAACGAAACATCGCCGGGACATCGACGCCATGGTGCGAGCGATCGGTGCGACTGCGCTCGACCATGCGTACCTCAAGCAGTGGAGCGCGGCCATGCAGTTGGACAGTGTTCTGCGTGAATTCCCCGCGTTGAACGAGAGTTGAACTCGCAGGGTAAATCCGACGCGAGTTCGCGGTTGCCGCTCACAACGCACCTCGGTAGGATTCCACGCCCGCGAGTTGTGCGCGGGTGACATCCCAGTCGGGCGAATACTCAA
>CAYHHO010000169.1:0-3856 GCA_964356445.1 uncultured Singulisphaera sp.
AAACATTTTTGCTGATGTGAGTCCGAATGAACGCAGAGCCGCAACTGCGAGTCTCGACAAGTCGCTCCCGATCGTTGTCTATTGCTCCTCGGATACGTGCCCTCTCGCCGAAAATCTCGCCGCCGATCTCTACTACGACGGATTTGATCAAGTCGTCGTGTTCCCAGGCGGGATGACTGAGTGGAGCGCAGGAGACACTTGAGTCGTGACGATCCTCATCTCCCGACCAGCCATGCCGGATCACCGGGCGACATCCGACGCCTAGGCGGAGTTGCTCTGTCATTGATGATCGGCTGCACATTGGTGTTTAGTTCTATTCCGAAGATCCGGGCGCCTTGGGCTTGGTATCGAATACTTCTCGCGTACGAACTGTTCCCAGACGGAATCACGCGGACCATCGTCGTGGTCGTCCCTTGGGTTGAAGCAGCAGTCGCAATCGCGCTTCTCTTTGGCATTTTGAGGCGTGCTGGGCTTGCCATCGCGTTCCTTCTCTTCGCTGGGTTTGCACTCGCGCAGACATCTGTCGTTTTTCGCGGCCTCGTTGTCGAGTGCGGATGTTTCTCTGTCTCCGGCGGTAGCCAAGTCGATGCGTGGACTATCGCCCGCGTGCTCTGTCTGATGCTTGCCACGGGAGCGGCCTTGCGAATGTTGAATGCGCGGGCTGCACGCAACCCGCCCCCGAAGGAGTTCGCGTGAGACTATTCATTGCGGTTCTCGTGGTTGGTGCACTCACGCGGACGAGTTCGCCTCAATCCGTCGCCGATGCCATCGCCAACCCAGTTGGGCGGTTGGCTCTAGCGGGGATGTTCGAGAGCGCAGCGATCGAACCGCCACGCGACACGACGAGTCGATACCACTCGATGCTCGACGAGTACTGGATCGTGCTGCGCAGTACGGGGCTGCCCGCGCTGGGCGCGCTTGCCGTAGCGGAGCAAAGCCCGTTTCTCTTGCAGTCGAGCAGCGTTCACGCGCAGGCTCGATCGCGCGTCAACATCGCTGAACGTGCGCTCGCATCGATCGAGGAGGCGCTTGTGCGGGATCTTTGCGCAAACCACGCTGCCAGTGCAGGACTTCCAGAGCACATCATCCAACGCCTAAGTTGTTGCAGGATTCGGGGTCACTTGCGCTCGCGCGTCGCTGCTCTCAATCCAGCCATCATGTGGGACATCGAGGATGCCGTCGACGCGCTGAATGTTGATTCTGACTGCCGTCTGATTCTCGCGCCGGAACTCAGTGCCTATCGCGCTCGGCTCCTCGTTGCACTCTCAGAGGTTGACCGCAAGGCGGCTGCGATGCACGAGGACGCAGCCCGAGCACTTGAGTCTCAGGGGTTCATCGTGTCCGACATCGGCGTGCTCGGCGATCCAGCGCACGATGTCATGAACTTTCGGCGCGCAGCAGTGGCCGCGTGGGACGATGTGGTTCTGGGCGTGCTCTCGAGCGCACGGATCGCCGAACAAATCCAATGGGAGTTTGCAACGCGTGTCGAGTTGAGACTGCCCCTTCAGGCGCAATTGAGATTCAGAGGCGCAACGCTTCAAGCACTGCTGAACCCGCTGGATGACGGCGCGCTGGAACGGCGACTGGCAAAGACGATGTCTGCCTTTGCGGATGGAACCGCGGAACGGGAGGCGCTCGATCGGGTTGCGATGGATCTGCTGCGGCGGAAGTCAGATGTCTTGACGCAAGCCGCACGCGAACTTGCGTCGGCTCGCATGAAGCGAAGCTACTTCGCGGATCAAACATCGATGGCGAGCGACGAGGCGGGAATGCTCGCAGATCGATTCCGCTCACTGTCGGATGAGGCGACCGCGCGTTTGCAGGCGCTTGACTTGCCGAGCAGCGCGGCCGAGCCGGCTCGGGAACAACGCATCGATCGGTACGCGACGGAGGTTCGTGCAGAGTCGCAATTCGCCATGGAGCGGCGCTGGCGAGCACCTGCACTCGATTTGACAAACTGGCTCGACGTCCAATTAGGCAAGACCGGTGTCGGCGCGGGTTGGTGTGCGCCGGAGTGCCAACTCGAATGGAATCGATTCACCGACAAATGGAGAGCCAACTGGGAACGGATCAGGGAGGTCATGCAGTCGGACTCTGACTGCGTCGACCATGAACGCGTACTTCAACTCGTGAATCAGTATTGCTCGGCCGAAGCCGCCGCAGTGAATTGGATGCTGGAACGGATTCGATTCACACCTCCGTTGGGGGTGTCCGCTGAAGATATTGGCGCTGCATGCCTGGGGTTCTGCACGATCGGAAGCGGTGCATCAGCGATGAACCCCTTTCTTGACACAGGCGGGGAGTGGCTCGTGTGCGTCGCAATGCTTGTCGAGGATGTGAGTGATCCCAAGTCCGATGCCGAAGCTTGGGACGAGATGTACTTCGATGCCATGTTGCCGTTGCACGTGAATCGGACTGCGGCCTGGCTTCACTGGCGCCGAACCGCGATCGAGGGTGCCATGCTCGGCGTCATGGCGCCGCGAACTGCGTCGGACATGGAGGGCGAGCAGCGGCGGGCGATGTACGACGCCCTCCGAAGTGCCGTAAGTGAAAATGCCGAATCGCTTCATGTTCTCCGCACCGCTCATGCTTTGCTCGTTGCGGAGAATCGGCGTTGGCTTGAGGCACTCGTATCACGGTTGCCCGAGCGAGCAGATGAAATCCGACGCGCGTATGTGCATGCTGCCGGAATCGGTTCGGCAACTGAGGACACAGCCGACCGCGTTGGGCGAACGATCGACCAGATCAACTGGGTCGAACTCGATGCGTGTCGGCAGATACTTGAAACGCCCAGTTACGACGAGGCGAGAGCAGCAAGCCTCGTTGAGATGGATCGTTGCGCGGAAGCGACGGCACGGTTCGTCCGCACAAAGTCATGGGTTGATTTCGTGCGCTCGCAGTCGCCACAGCCGCCAGAGTGAAACCGTTCCTCATCCATCGATGACGACAGTCGGTCGCGCAGTCGTGCCGCGATCTTCTCTTCTGTTGGGCAATCTCTCGGATGCAAGGAGCACTCTGCGCGCCCGGCCCGCGAGCCCCTGCGAGGGACCGTGCCGGCGCACCCACGAGACTTCTCCGTCGCGCGTGTCAACTTCAGGGTCATCGGAAAGTCCGAGTCTGGTCGAATCGTTGCGGATCCGAACAGCTCGGCCTCCCGCTTCGCGACGAGCGCAACGAGTTGATCGTTTGCCGGGCGACTCGCATCGCTCGGCGTGGCCAGCGCCTTCACTTGCAAGAGCGCTGTTGAAGCACTCGTCCATCTGCGCAGTGCGAGCGCTGCGAATGTGTCGCAGTGTTGCTGCCACCAATCGCTTCCCCCGAGTTCTGCCGCCCTTGTCGCGCTCCATGATTGGGCTTGCTTCTCCAGCTCTGAGCAGATTTCTCGCCGTTGCCGCTCTGCCTCAGCAAGTACCAGGCGAACTGCCTCACGGTCAAAGGACGTGTCCTTCATCTCAAAGAGGCTTGCCTGAAAGGCGTCATGCGCCGTCGGATCGGGATACACGGTTGGGAAAATCACCTCGGCCAGTCGCGTGCGAATCGTTGCTGACCTGCTCCCCGAAAACTGATCCATGTGCTATGAGAGTTCCGTCGAGCCCCGGTTGGGCTCAGGAGACTCTCGATGAAACAGACACGACACACACCTGAACAGATCTTCGGCAAGCTTCGCGAGGCGGATTCGATTTTGGCGAGCGGCAGACCGATTTCGCGCGCGCGCGCCAGTGCTCGGTAGAGTCAGGCTGTCCACGAAACGCGGCCAAGTTCACACTGCCCCACCACTTCCGAAGGAATCACTCCTTGGGATCTGAGGCGTCCATCGCCGCGACGACCTCACGGAGCTGCTCATCGGTGCATGTCA
>CAYHHO010000170.1:0-3654 GCA_964356445.1 uncultured Singulisphaera sp.
CTACCATCCCCCAACTCTCACAAGGGGTGGACCGATGAGAGCGACCCGGTCAACCGGCACCAACGATCGAGAGATTTACCGTGTCAGCAGTACTGTCAGCAGTTGGCGTGCAAAGGGGTGCAATTCAGTGCGACGCGATGCGAACTTCGCGAGCGAATGGACGCGCTCCGACGAAAACAAAAACCCCGGCAATCGCCGAGGTTTCTCAATGAATCAAGACACTTCCGTCGAACGCACGCGGTTGGATTCGAACCAACGACCCTCGGTTTCGAAGACCGATGCTCTAGATCAGGAAACACCGAGAAACGTAGGTGTTTCTGATCACCCGCAAGTGAGTGGTAGCAGTATTGAGAGCACTTCAGCCCCAGACCGCGACCTCGATGCGCTCTTGGAGGCATGGTCAACCCTGCCGGCGGCGATCAAGGCTGGCATCGTGGCGATGGTGAAGGCGTCGGCGCGGTGAGGGCGTTGTGGGCGGTCGTCGGTCGGTCCGCCAACGCGTTGATAATGACCAATGGGCAGTTGACGGGCGAGTTCGCTCCAATCGCAGAGCTCTTCGTACCACGAAACGCACCCAGTCATCCTAGGGTGCGCGGAAGCGGAGCCCGACAACAGGCCCGCCAGAGGATGACCCGGCTCCTGGCCTCCCTTTCAAGTTCTCGCAGCGCGAGCATTTCGTCGTGTTCCGCTGTCTCTCGATCGACGCATTTCGCGCCAATACGCCACCTCCAATCTTCACTTTCGCAGGCGAGCGCCCGATCATTCTCTTGTATGAATCGACGAGCCTTGGGATCGCCAAGTTGGCATGGTTCCCGCAGCGATGTATCGCGGGGGGGCGTGATCTCGTACTCGGATCCAAGGATCTCCTCCAAGCTCCGAGTGGCCCGCTCCAAGCGCTTGTGCGCGTCTTCTAGTCGATAGGAGGACAGAGCCAGATTATTGAGTTCACTGACAGTCCAACAGAAGGCTGCAATGAATGCCAAGCTAATGAACACATCAATCGACTCCACGTGTACTCCTAGCCTGCAGTCGTTGATTCACCCGCCGTAGTACTCCCAGGAGGCGGGCGCGTCGGCCCTCGCAGTAGCGTCGCTTCCAATGGTGGTGCCGAAATTTCCCGATGTTCTCAGCCACAAATTCCAGCCGCCGAGAAGTGTGATCCAACACCTCCGCTGTCCTTTCTTTCAGTGTCCATCGCATACGAATGCACAATCCCGTCATAGCAAGCCCGCCTGTCAACGCGGAAAGAAAGATCGTGATCTCAGTGTTCACTCGGATTGTCCCAATGCGGTGAATCTCTCATGTTGGATTCGACTGTTGAAATGTCTGAGGTCTGCGAGTCTAGGAGACGCCCCCAAGCGTCAGCGAGCATCCTAACGCGGGAGGGCTCGCCGTCGAAGCGACGAGTTTCAGGTGGGTCCCTATGGTTTGAGCATGGAAAAGAACCACGATTTCATCGAACACCTGCCACAACCTGATGAAGCAGGACAATCCACGACCCGCAACGAGGCTGGGCAGTGGGTCAAGGGCGTTTCGGGCAATCCCGGCGGCCGAACTGCTGGCACCGGATCAATCGTTGTTGAGATTCGCCGGCTCATGCAATCCGAGTGTGACGGGCAACCACTTGCCGCAAGGATCGCGCAGCGACTCGTTGAACTCGCTCAGGGCGGCGACTTGCGCGCCATCCGTGAACTGCTCGACCGAATCGACGGACCCGCCCGAACGGATCCCAGCGCCGCGAGCGAGCCGGTGGCGTTCGCGCCTATCACGATTGGGCGGGTTCAGCGAATCGGCCACGAGAACTAAAGGAAGACTTTCGGAAGCTGCTACGGGAGCGCTAGCACGATCGGTTTCGAGCGATTACCATTTCCTCCGTGCACCGGGTACTTGCCACACTTCTCGTCGCGGCCGTGTTTGTCGGTTGTGACAATTCCCAAGCCGACCAACGGACCGCGTACAACGCTTCATGCTCGAAGCACAAGTCCGCCCGCGTCTACATCGCCGTCGCCGCCTATGCCGCCGCCGATGCCGCCGAAGCTGAAGCCACAGAGGACGCCGATGCCGCCCGCTTCGAGATCGCCGATGCCGCCCGTGCCGCCGGCCGGGCCGCCGATGCCTGCGATGCCGCCACCACCGCCGCAGCAGCCGCCGCCGATGCCGCAGGAACTGATCGGTTCAACGCCGCCTTCCGTGCGGCCGACGACACAGCCCAGCGTGCATGGCGGGAGGCGCAGGACGCGTTTGGCAAACCACCTGGAGATCCGAGCCTCACGCCGGATTGGGCTCAAGCCCTCGAAGCCGCACGGCTCGCGTGGGAAGCGGCCGAGCGTGCGAAGGCGAGCCACGACTAATCGCCGCGCTGCGCCTCAATCTCGATGCGGCACACCCGTAATGACCCGAAGAACCATAGGGCCATTCTCCTGTGACCCGTTGTCGCCTGGTTTGCCGAGTAGTCGGTCAAGTAGTTCTCGGATCGCGGCAACCTCACCAGCCTTGGCACGTTGCATCAGCGCCGTGGCAACGTCCTGAATGTCCTTGGGCTTTATCGACGACAGCAGGGCTTCACGCAGGTCAGCGACACGCTTGGCATTTGGGTTGCCGGGACCACCTGGATTGCCTCTGGCGAACTGGCCCCGAGCCGTCCGACCGTTTGGTGACGGAACACTCATGCCCTTTGGGTTACATCATCCGACAAGCAACACGGATACCGCAGTTCGCGACTCGCACGATTCGCTCTCTACGAATCCTGATGTTGAACCGTTGCATCCTCTGCGATGGGTACGGCGATCACTTCGTGGACGACTTCGACTAGAGCGCATCACCCAAGAACACGGCCTCACAATGTTGATACTCAAACAAACCCGAACTGCCTTAACGTCACGATGGAGGTCGTACGCTTCGCCGTCACTAGACCTGTCTCTAGGTCGCCAGGTTTGATCGTGGAACCCCGGTTCTGAAACACTGACACCGTCGCAGCAAACAAGGGCTCCTTCGAGGTCTCAAAGTCCTGCGGCTGCATCTGCTGAGGCGCGAGTGGATCTGGTCTCGAGTTGCCCGCCTCGAAGGAAACAGGCGACACCAACGCTCTCACATCCAGTTCCCCTGTCGCCTCCAACGGTGCGACATGTGGTACGCTGATCGCCAGCGCGGCGCCGCGTACATCGAGGCGCACTACCATCTACCCACTCTCATCCGAGGTGGACTGACGAGAGCGATCCGGTGAGTCGTATTCGATTCGGAGGCACTGATGACTGATAGCGATGACTACCATCGACGCACGGCCGAGGCGGCCGAACGCACTGCCATCGCTGCGGAACAGAGAGAAGAGCGTGCGCGCCACTTCTCGCGGTCCTTGAAGTACGGCGGATTGGTCGGATTTATTGTTTTCGGCATTGGCATGGTGGACTGCCTGCTGTTAGTCACAGCCAAGGAGCTCTCTCATCCACTGGGCGTCTCGGGGGTGTTCGCATTTACGGTTGGAGGTTTGACAGTCACGACTGCGTTCCTAGGACCGAAAGTAGATCTGCGCATTAGTCGCGGTCTATATATCCTCTTTGGCCTAATCGTCGGTTTACTTCTTGCTGTCTCGGTGTTGGGTCCATCATCGGGGTCGGCTTATCGGCTAACTGAGACGATCGAATCGCTTCCGAGTTG
>CAYHHO010000171.1:0-3444 GCA_964356445.1 uncultured Singulisphaera sp.
CGGCGATGCCGTCCCAACGCTCGGGCGAGCGCGCTGCCGCACCGGTCAACACCGTTGGCGATGAACGTCGCAGAGGCGGCGGCGGCGGCGGGCGTGGTTTCGGTGGTGGACGACCAGGTGGTGGTCGCCCTCGATCAGATGGTGGTTATGGCGGTGGTCATGCTGGACAGGGTGGTCAAGTCGGTCATGCACCGACCGCGGATGCGCCAACGACAAGTGCGGGAAGTGCCCCAGTTTCGGCACCGTCGCCCGAGAGTGCAACGCCCCCAGTTCAGTCTTGATATTCGAAGCAGAATCCAGAGGAGTACTCAAACATGATGATCCATGACGTCACAAGCAAAGTCGGGAAGCACAAACTTCGCATGCGCGTTGGTCGCGGCGAAGGAAGCGGCAAGGGCGGGACAAGCGGTCGAGGGCACAACGGTGCGAAAAGCCGCGCTGGATGGACGAGCCGCCCTGGATACCAAGGTGGATCGACTCCGCTGCTGCGACGGTTCCCCAAGCGCGGATTCTCCAACGCTGACTTCCGCGTGGACTACCACATTGTCAACGTGGCGGACCTCGCCAAGCATTTCGCGGCTGGTGCGCAAGTCGATGTTCACGCGTTGGTGTTGGTCGGACTTGTTCGAGATGACTCGATGCCGCTCAAAGTGCTCGGGAATGGCGATCTTTCGGTGAAGTTGCACGTCACTGCAGATCGATTTTCCGAACAGGCCAAGTCGAAGATCGAGGCGAAGGGCGGGACCGTTGTGCTGACGCCTTACGCTGCGAAAGTTGCCGCGAAGGTCAAGGCTGACGCGGAAGCCGAAGAATTGAAGAAGGCCAACGCTGCCAAGTTTGCGCCGAAGGCAAAGGCGAGCGCTTCTGCCGATGAGAAGAAGTCCGACGAGAAGAAAGCGGACGAGAAGAAATAACGCAGACTCCCCACATGCTTCAAGCCTTCGCAAACATCTTCCGAATCCGAGACCTGCGCAACAAGGTGTTCTTCACCTTGGGAGTGCTGGTGATCTATCGCATCGGATTTTGGATCCCGCTGCTCGGCGTCGATCAAACTGAATTGGCGCGAGCTGCCGAGAGGGCATCCGTTGACCAGACCGGATTTGGTCGTCTGCTGGAATACGCGTCGATTTTCTCGGGTGGGTCGCTTCAGCAGTCGACGATCTTCGGACTCGGAATCATGCCGTACATCACGGCCAGCATCATTTTCCAACTTCTTCAGGCGGTGGTTCCTGCGCTTCAAGAACTGAAGAAGGAAGGGATGTCGGGACAGCAGAAGATCATGGAGTGGACGCGGTATGCGACGGTAGGCCTCTGCCTGCTCCAAGGCTTGATGTGGCTCGGATTCCTTCGTTCGCAGAACCTGGTTCAGCCGCAGTTTCAAATCGGCGGCGGACTCGTCATTTTCTATGTCTCGGGCATCGCAGCTCTGACGGCGGGAAGCCTTTTCCTCATGTGGCTGGGCGAGCAGGTTGACAAGTACGGCATCGGCAACGGCGTGTCGATCATTCTGACCGCTGGAATCCTCTCGCGTATGCCAAGTGCGGCGACGTGGCTTGCAAAGAACTTCGACGCGAGTTTGCAAGGTGGGGATTCAAAGATCGGCGTGGTCGGATTGATCGTGCTGCTCGCTGGGTTCTTGTTCGTGGTTGGCGGCGCGATCATTATCACGGTTGCCCAGCGCCGGATTCCGATTCAGCAGGCGAAGCACACGCGCGGACGCAAGGTCTACGGCGGTCAGCGCCACTACTTGCCGCTTCGAATCAACCATGCTGGCGTTATGCCGATCATCTTTTCAAGCACGCTCATGATGTTTCCTGCTTCCGGGTGTGCGTGGCTTGCCTCTCGTGCCGCAGCAACTGATGCGTCGTCAACATGGTCGACGATCACAAACTTCGTAGCGCAGAACCTGCAGATTGGCTCGTATCCCTACGTGATCATCGAGATCCTGCTGATCTATTTCTTCTCGTACTTCTGGACCACCGTTCAGTTGTCGCCGACGGACATGGCGAAGCAACTGCGCGAACATGGGTCGTTCATTCCTGGCTTGCGGCCTGGACCACGGACTGCTGAGTACCTCGAAACTGTGATTTCACGCATTACCTATGTCGGAGCAGGTGCGCTCGCGGTGATCGCGATTATCCCGACGATTGTGAGCCAGCAACTTGGGATTCCGTTCTTTGTCGCGCAGTTCCTCGGTGGCACTGGACTCCTCATCGTGGTGAGCGTGGCATTGGATCTGGTGCAGCGAATCGAAGCCAACTTGCTGATGCGTAACTATTCCGGATTCCTTTCGAGCGGTACGAGCGACTCTGGTCCTCGAATTCGATCGGCTCGTGGTTGAAAACGTGATTGAAAACGTGATTAAAACATGGTGACGATGCGAACAACTTCCGACGAACTCCTGACCGCCGAACAAGCGCGTCGAGGCGGCGTGGTTGCATCGGTGCAATTGGGCGATGGAGCAGCCATTCGACTCGGGACCGGTCCTCGGTCTCCCAAGGTGGGCGGTGGGCGCGCCATCGAACTTCGAACGGACGACGAGATCGACGCCATTCGTGCTGCCGCAGTTGTCGCACGAACTGCGGTCGAAGCCGCCCTTCGATGCGCTGTCGCTGGCGCGACGCCTGCATCACTCGCGTCGATCGTGTCTGGCGTGATTGCCGCCGCACGCGCCGAGAGTTTGGTTCAGAATCTTCCTGCGGAATCTCCGGAGGCCGTTGGGATGACTTTCCCATCTCCTTGCTGTATCTCCGTCAATGACCGCCTGATTCATGCAGTTCCTACAGAGGAACCACTTCGCGACGGCGATGTCGTCACAGTTGATGTGGCAGTACGCCTCGGTGGTTGGTGCGCGGATGTAGCCGATTGCGTCATCGTGGGGCGTGGCGATAGTCGTACCCAGACGATGGTGAATGGCTGTAGAGAAATGCTCGAGAAGGCCGTTTCAATGATTGCCCCTGGAGTTCGATGGTCCGCGGTGGCGGCAGAGATGCAAGCCATTGCGCAGGCTCGAAGTCTTGGGCTTGTCACTGGCTTTGCGGGTCATGGCGTTGGTCGTGCGCTGCACGAAGCGCCGATGGCGCCATGTGGACTCGATCGAGAGTTCGTCTCGCATGGTGATTTCACGCTCCTTCCGTCGATGGTTCTTTCGGTAGAGCCAACTGTCGTGAGTAGGTCAGATGGGATTCGATCGGTCGATGCCGACGGCTTTGCAATCGGATGTCGACTTGTTCGGTGCACCGATGGATGGACGATGCGAACGGCGAGCGGCGCCCCTGGTTGCGCGGTGGAGCGAACCGTCGTGGTCACCCGAAGTGGATGCGAAGTACTCGATGAACCGAAAGCCACTGCACATGGTCAGGTCGAACTTCCAGCGAGAGGAGTTCATGGCTAAAGAAGAGAAGATCACCCTTGAAGCAGAAGTGACGGAAGCACTACCGGATG
>CAYHHO010000172.1:0-3396 GCA_964356445.1 uncultured Singulisphaera sp.
GCGTCCGCGCAGCCGGCGAGCATGTTTGAGCGCCGGGAGGTCCTTTCGCGGGCTTGGCGCTTGCGTTTCCCGCTGCGAATCGAACGCCATCCATTCAACTTGCGAATCCTCCGAATTCGGCTAGACTGCCCGACTCGCCATGCATTACCCACACAAAGTCAGCCGCAGGAAGAAAGTCCGCGCGATCGGATTCCTCGCCCGCATGAAGACCAGCGCAGGTCGCAAGATCATCAATCGCAAGCGCCGCATGGGTCGTCGCATCAACCCGCGGTGAGTTCCTCAGCCGCTGCCCCGTTTGGTGGCAAGGCGAGTCGCGGCATTATTTTGATCGGGATGCGTGGGGTCGGGAAGTCAACCATTGGCGCCCTCGTGGCAAAGCAGCTCACCTGCCCGTTCTTTGACCTCGATGATCTGGCGCTGCATCACCTTGGGGCAACTTCGGTCAGCAGTGTTTTCGAACTGCAGGGTGAAACGGCTTGGCGCACAGCCGAAGCTGACGCGCTGAAAGTCCACTTCGAATCGCGTGCTCGCGACCAGCGACCATCGATCCTCGCCATCGGTGGCGGAGCACCGATGAATCCCTCCTGCGCAAAGTTACTTGCCTGGGCGCGCACCGATGGATGGAAGGTGGTCCTCCTGACAGCGCCTATCGATCATCTCGTCGCTCGACTCCAACGCGACCGAGGCGATCGTCCAGCGCTGACCGACCTCCCACTTGAAAGTGAACTCACGCAGCTCGCGCAGGAGCGCGCGCCGACCTATTCGATGCTCTGCGACGCATCCGTCGACTCATCAGGTGCACCAAAGGAAGTCGCTGAAGTTGTCGCCGCACTGCGCTTTGACTGACTTGCCCCCGCTGCATCCCAGGTGATCTGCACGGACGGTTCGTCGCCGTGCGCATATCCGAGTTCACGAAGTGCCAGGAGCGCCGCAGCTTGCTCCGCGCTCCTCTTGCTCGGAGCAGAGGCGCTGGGAAATCGCCTTCCCCGAACTTCCACGCATATTTCAAAGAGTTTCGCGTGGTCCGGTCCACTCTCGCTCAGCACGAGATAGCTGGGAGTTCCACCTTCGAGCGCTTGCGTGACTTGCTGAAGCACGCTCTTGAAATTCATCTGATGGCCCATGCGCTCCGTCACATCGACATGCGGCTCGACATAGCGCATGATGAATCTTCGTGCGCTATCCATGCCACCATCGAGATAGACAGCTGCGATCAGCGCCTCGAAGGCCGACCCTGCGATGGACGTCGGAATGGCCGTGCCAGAAAACCCCTTTCCGAAAATCATCAGCGGCACAACTCCCGCCTCGCGCCCATACCGCGCGCACATGAGCCGACTCACGAGATAGGACTTCACCTTCGTCAGCGTGCCCTCGTCGGCATCGGGGAATCGAGCGTACAGATGCTCGCACACCACCAACCCGAGCACCGCATCACCAAGCAGTTCAAGCCGCTCGTTGCTGTCAGTGCGTTGCGATGCGAATGACGAGTGCGTGAGCGCGCGCGAGATGAGCTGCGGGTTCTCGAAGACATGGCCGACCGCCGCCTCGACTTGTTGACGCGCACTCTCGTCAAGATTCATTCGTAGGAACAACGCGACTGCAACCGCGCCCCTCAAGCAAAGTGTTTCTCAAGCGAGCCAAGTTCACCACTGAGGACCGTAGTAGCCGCTCCCAAGGTGGGTAGTCAATCTCGACGCATCCAGCGGTGAGTCAAAGGCCTGAAAAGTCGCAGCCATCCTGCGCGGTCCATCGTCGCCATCCTCATCGAGGATTCGTACAACGCGCCCCTTGGTGCGAATGGACCCGAGCAATCCCGGAAGGTGCAGTTCGATGTCGATCAGCGTGCCTTCCTTGAGTGGTTCATCAAGTTCGAAACGAAGCCCGCTCAGCGAGACGTCGTAAGCGTGCCCTTCGAATGGCGGCTCTTTCACTTCGCTTTGTACCGGAGCAACAACCACCCTGGAATATCCAGTCTTCGGGGCGAATCTGTCTGCCGCCCGGCGGTTGTCTTCGATAATTTCGACCATTGACACTTTGTTATCGTCCAATCTTTCCAAAGTCTTGAATTCGCACAAATCTCACGAACCTACAAACGAACTATGCCACCGATCTACGGAACCGCAAGTTGAAGTGTTCTCTGTTAGCCTCTTTTTGTGGGCGAAGTTCAGATTGTTGCGGAATGCGTGCTTCTAGAGGCGTCTAAGTTCATGCGCGGCAAGCGGATCGCGCTCATCGGGTATGGAAACCAGGGTCGGGCGCACGCGCTCAACCTTCGAGATTCAGGCGTTTCGGTCGTGCTTGGCATTCGGGACGGTTCCTCGACCCGCGGTCGAGCCCAAGCGGATGGGTTCTCTCCCCAAAGCGCCTCCCAAGCCGTTGCTGATGCAGAACTTGTCATCGTGGCGTTGCCGGATGAAGTGCACGCTGCGACTCTTCCTCAACTGATTCGATCGATGAACGAAGATGCCGTCATCGGTTTCCTGCACGGTTTTTCGATTCATTTCGGTCAGGTCACGGTTCCAAAGAATTTCGGCGTCGTGCTCGTTGCTCCCAAGGGTCCTGGCACAGCGCTACGCGAGCGATTCGTCGAAGGGATGGGAATCCCAAGCCTGCTCGCGGTCCATCAGGGGGGAAGAGATCTCGCTCGAACTGAGGCATTTGCACTCGGCTGGGCGCACGGAATTGGCAGCGCCCACGCAGGTGTCATTCGAACAACTTTCGCCGAGGAAACCGAAACCGACCTCTTCGGCGAACAGGCTGTGCTCTGTGGCGGAATGGTCCAACTCATCAGGCATGCCTACGAGATACTCGTAGAGGAGGGATATCCCCCACTGCTGGCGTACACCGAGTGTTGCCATGAGGTGAAGCAGATTGCCGATCTCATTTGCGACCGTGGCATTGCAGGAATGAGCGATGCAATCTCGAGGACGGCGAGGTTTGGGGCTGTTGAAGCGGGACCGCGGATCATCGACGCATCAGTCCGCGCACGAATGAAGGAGGTTCTGCACGAGATTCAGGATGGAAGCTTCGCGAAGCGCATGGCCGACGAGACGCAACGAGGGTCGCCAAGCCTCGCCCGCGATCGCCAAGAGAGCACTGCGCACCCGATGGAGGATGTTGGACGTTTGCTTCGATCGATGCTGCCTTGGTTGAAACGCCGATAGCAGTGCGATGACTCCAATCGACGCGATCATTCTTGGCTTGGTTGAGGGCATCACCGAGTATTTGCCGGTGAGTTCAACCGGACACCTCATTCTCGTTTCTCGTTGGTTGGGGTTGGCAGGAACCGACGATGCGAAACGGTCGATCGACACCTTCAACATCGTCGTCCAAGGGGCAGCCGTCCTCGCCGTCGCGGGGCTCTTTCGACGAGATGTCACGGCGATGCTTCGCGCA
>CAYHHO010000173.1:0-3334 GCA_964356445.1 uncultured Singulisphaera sp.
AACCAGCAGCCACGTTACGACCTGGCGAACCGATTGGCGCTCCACCTCGTTGCTCGGCAAACCGAGTGGCAAGCGTGTGAGGAAAAAGTGCAGCGCTGCCACGCGGCGATCGCTGGCGCAGAGGGCGACATCCGAAACGCACGCGACAAGTCCGCGATTCCCGCGATCAAGAAGCGGATGGATGAGGCACGCAAGCAACTCCCGGTCCTTGAGCGCGAGCGCGACCGATTCACCCAGTACTACGAACTGGAGATGGACAAGAAGCGCGCGACGCTCACCCATGAGGGAGTCGAGGAGGCGCAGCGCGAAGCGAAGATCGGCTCTTTTTATGTCGGCGAGAACATGGATTTGCCGCATCTTCTTGAGCAGTCCGTGCGCGCGCACACTGTCTATCAAGGCGACCGCGATTATGTCGTTGCTCCAGATGAGGATGGACAACTGGGAGTTGTCATCGTTGATCAGAACACGGGGCGAAAGATGGTCGGGCGCCAGTGGTCAGATGGACTCCATCAGGCAGTCGAGGCGAAGGAAGGCGTCCGCATCAAGGAAGAGACGCAGACGATGGCGACGATCACGATCCAGAACTACTTCAAGTTGTACAAGCGGCTCTCAGGGATGACGGGGACAGCCGACACGGAAGCCACAGAGTTTCACGAGATCTATGGCTTATCCGTCGTGTCGATTCCGACGAATGTCCCAACAGTGCGACTCGATCGGCAAGACCTCGTGTTCCTCTCTCAGAAGGACAAGTGGGAGCGAATCGTCGAGGAAATCAAGGCGATCCATGAGACGGGTGCGCCTGTGCTTGTTGGAACGACCAGCGTCGAGAAGAGCGAAATGCTCAGTCGGATGCTCTCGGAGAAGTACGGGATTCGTCACGAAGTGCTCAACGCCAAGCAGCATGAACGTGAAGCTGAGATCATTCAGGGTGCGGGGCAACTCGGCGCTGTGATGATCGCAACAAACATGGCGGGGCGCGGAACAGACATCAAACTCGCTCCGATCGACCCCGCGACGCTGATCGAGCACTGGCAACGTCGAAACATCGCACCTCGCGAGGCTGATGCAGCTCGCGGAGAGGCAGAGTGTCTGCGGCTCGTGCACCGCCACCTCGGCGGACGGCTCCTAGGAAAGCCCGCCAAGGAACTCGAGGCACTCGATGACCAACAGGTTCGGCGAGCGCTCCTCCAGCATTGGCTTCTTGAAACGCGTGAGGTCTCTCCGAAGAAATTGGCGGCAATGACGGATGCGGCCATCGAAGGGGAACTCGACACCGCGGGGTACGCGATTCATCGTTTGCGGTTCTTCCCCAACGGAAATGAGCTGGGCGGGCTGCACATTGTCGGCACTGAGCGTCACGAAAGCCGGCGAATCGACAATCAGCTTCGCGGGCGCTCCGGGCGTCAAGGAGATAACGGTCAGACGCGGTTCTATCTCGCGCTCGACGATGACCTCATGAAGATGTTTGCAGGTCGCACGACCCTGAACGTCCTCAGCCGGTTCGGCATGAAGGAAGGCGATGCAATCGAGGCGCCGATGCTCAGCAGAGCTGTCGAGAAAGCACAGCGCAAGGTCGAGGAGCGCAACTTTCAGATGCGCAAGACGATTCTTGACTACGACGAACCGATGGAAGTCCAGCGCAGAGACTTTTACGGTCGCCGACAGCCGATTCTCGAGGGGCGCGGTATCAAGGATGTTGTCTTTGCATTTCTGAACGAGGCCGTCGCGGACGCGGTGGCGACCTACTTGTCGCCGCTTCATGTGCCTGGTGCAGTCTCCCAGTGGGTCTGGGAAGCCTTCGGAGTCACGATTGATCCAGAGCGATTCAAGGGCAAGGATCGAGAGGCGATTCTGAAAACCATCGTGACCGACGCGCCCGAAGAAGCGTCTTCGCAGATCACTGTGACCATCGGCGAGTACATCCCAGATGATTCCGACCGGTCGGAGTGGGACCGTGCAGGAGTGATTGAGTGGGCGATGAAGGCGTATGGCGCCGAAATCACCGAATCGATCATCGAGACCGAGGGCAAGGCTGGAGTCGTTACTCGGATCGAGGAAGCCGCGTTGAAGCGATTCGCCGCGATCGATCTCAGCCCGCTTGAGCCCATGCTCCTGCCTGGCTATGGCGAAAGGGATCTCTTGCACTGGGCTGGAAGAATGCTCGGTGCTCCGCTTGCGGAGAACTTGCTTGCAGGAATGCGCGAGCCGTCGGAGGCAGTGAGTCGCCTTCAGGAAGCAGTCCGCGCCGCCTATCAGCGACGGGAGTTCGAGTATCCAATCGACTTCGCAATCGAATTCGTGAATGTCAATATCCAGGCGAACCCCGAAGCGGCTTTGACTCACTTCTGCGGATGGGCGCGAGGTCGATACGAATTGAACTGGACACCGCAGACGCTCCCCTCTGCAGATCCGGCGCAATTGCGAAAGATCTTGCTCGACGAAGCTCAGACATGGACTGCAGATCGAGTCCGCGAACGCGTGACGCGAATTCTGGCGTCGCTCCAGGTGGGATCCACCACCGATGCAGACCACGCTGGCCGCGTGGCGCTCGCAGTGGAACATTGGCTGCAGAAGAATGTGTTCATTCGAGTGAGCGATGCGGACCGAGTCGATCTCAAACGTGATCCATCTGCATATCTCGAGCAGCGGCTGACGAGGCTCTTGCGAGAAGAACTGGAGCAGTTCGAACGATTTGTGCTGCTCCAGATTCTTGATCAGTGCTGGAAAGACCATCTCCACGCAATGGATCAAATGCGTGATTCGATTTCGTTCCGATCGTTCAGCCAGAAGGATCCGAGAATCGAGTTCAAGAAAGAGTCCTCACGTCTCTTCGGCGAAATGCTCTCGACCGTGCGCGAGCGAGTCACCGACCTCGTGTTCAAGGGAAAACTGTCACCGCAAGTGATGCGTCCACCAACGCCGCCAGCCGTCGCAACAACTGCTTCGTTGGACCAAGCGGTCGCAGCACCAAAGGCCCCCGCAGCCGAACCCGCTGCCGCTGCGCTCGGAGCGGTCGTTCCGACACAATCGCAGGAGCGAGACATCGCCATCGCTGAACGCGCTGGAACTGGGACAGCACGGACCGCCTCGGCTGTCGCTGCATCAGGGACTTCGCTGCTTCGTCCTCCACAGGCCGCGACAGCACCTGAAGCCCCAGGTGCAGTGGGTCGAAACGAACCATGCCCTTGCAAGTCGGGCAAGAAGTACAAGCAGTGCTGCGGAAAGAAGTGATGGTGCCGCAGACTCAATCTGGCATGGATCGTTATACTTCCTGCCCGCATCGCGCCTCCTTAGCTCAGTTGGTAGAGCAGCTGACTCTTAATCAGCGGGTCGA
>CAYHHO010000174.1:0-3117 GCA_964356445.1 uncultured Singulisphaera sp.
TTCGGCAAGACCCCGACATCATCCTCGTTGGAGAAATCCGAGACCTCGAGACGGCGCAGATCTCTATTCAAGCGAGTCTCACAGGTCACTTGGTCTTCGCAACGCTCCACACCAATGATGCGCCGAGTTCGATCCTGCGTTTGCTTGACTTGGGTGTCGAGTCGTTCCTCTTGACGGCGACAATTGAGGCCATCGTCGCGCAGCGCCTCGTGCGTCGAATTTGCACGAAGTGCAAGGAAGAGTTCGTGCCATCCGAAGAGCATTTGATGGAGCTGAGCCTGCGGATGTCTGACGTCCAAGGACGGACACTCTATCGAGGTAGAGGGTGCGAGGCGTGCACGAAGTCGGGCTACAAGGGTCGCATGGCGCTCTTCGAAATCATGCTCATGGATGATGAACTGCGCGAACTGGTGATGCAGCAAGCGTCCACTGCGATCCTTCAGGCTGAGTCGAGGAAGCGCGGAATGCGCACGCTGCGCGAATCGGGTCTGCTCGCGCTCTATGAAGGTCAGACAACTATCGACGAGGTCGTGCGAGAGACGATCTCCTCAGGAGAGTGATCGATGCCTACTTTCGCATACGAAGCAGCCAATACCGCCGGGAAAACCCAGAAGGGGACTGTCGAGGCAGCGACGAGCGAGGAAGCTGTTCGGAAGATCCGCACCCAAGGGCTCTTTCCGACATCGGTTCGAGAGCAAAGGGAAGTCGCAAAGAAAGCAGCTGAAGCGAAGAAGAAAGCCGCTGGCAAGAAAAAGAAGGGGAAGTCGTTTGCAATTGGTGGTGTGAGTACCAAGGCGCTCACGCTCTTCACTCGACAGATGTCGACATTGCAAGACGCCGGACTTCCGCTGCTTCGATCGCTTCAGATCTTGGAAGATCAACAGAAGCCAGGGAAGTTGAAGAATGTGCTTGGGGATGTCTGCGAATCGATCAGCGGCGGATCATCGTTGTCCGAGGCATTCGCCCATCACCCTCGAGTATTCAATCGCCTCTACGTCAAGATGGTTGCGGCAGGAGAGGTCGGAGGAGTTCTCGATGTCGTGCTGCAGCGACTCTCGGAGTTCATGGAAAAGGCGCAGCGGCTGAAGCGGCGCATCATCGGAGCGATGATCTATCCAGGCGTTGTGATTTCGATTGCCGTGGCAATTGTGACGGGCATCATGTACTTCGTGATTCCGAAGTTCCAAGAGATCTTTGCGGACTTTGAAGTCACGCTGCCTGACCTGACTCTTTGGCTCATCAATATCAGCCGCTGGGTGGCAGGGAAAGAACCCGAGCAGAAGATTCCGGGCGCGCTGTGGATCATCGCGTCGCCGTTCTTGCTCTTCTTTTTCTTCAAGCTGGTTCGGATGACCAAGTTTGGGCGCGCTCTCACGGATATCGTTCGGATGAAGATTCCAGTGATAGGCACGCTGATCAAGAAAACGGCGATCGCCAGATTCACTCGTACTTTGGGAACTCTCATTGCCGCAGGTGTTCCGATTCTCGAAGCGATTTTGATTACGCGAGACACCTCGGGCAACTATGTGTTTGAGAAGGCCCTCACCAAGGTGCACGATTCCATTCGCGAAGGCGAGACATTCGCGAAACCGCTGCGTGAGAGCAAGGTCTGCGACGCCATCGTTGTCAACATGATCGACGTCGGCGAGGAGACAGGCGACCTCGACGCGATGCTCATGAAGATCGCCGACAATTACGAGGAAGAAGTCGATGTGGCCGTTGCGAGCCTGTTGTCGCTTCTTGAGCCATTCATGGTGGTCATTCTGGGAGGCATCGTTGGAACCATCGTTCTGGCGCTCTTCCTTCCGTTGGTGGCGATGATCGACAAGGTCGCGAGCCCCAAGTAGCAGGCACTCCAATGCAGCGACGCGCGTTCACGATTATTGAACTCCTCACGGTGGTGGGAATCATTGTCACGCTCGTCGGGATCCTGATTGTTACGGTCGCAAGAACGTCCAAGGCCGCGCAGGGTGCAAGTACCCGCCAATTGATGGGTGCTGTTTCGAAGGCGCTCGCGCAGTTTCGTAGCGACCTCGGATATTTTCCGCCAGTACTCGGCGCTCCTACGAGTGGAGGATCAGCCGCGGGCACCCGTGGATATCTCAGAGACCTCGTGTTGCCGCCCGAGTGGTCAGCGACTCCGACGCAAGTCGAGTTGGATCGAGTTCAGAACTACTACTCGATGACCTCCATGATTGAGTATCTCATGGGCATCGGCGGTCGTGATGAAGATGGATACGGAGCTGTAGGGGTTCCTATAGCGAACACGCCTGGGGCAAAGGAAATGCCACCTGCGGGTATTCGTACACCGACGAGGGATGGCGTTTGGGGTGCATATTTGAATCCGAACAGTGGAACTCAGCCACTTGGAAACTTCTCGCGTCGCAATCTGCCGCAAGGGGCTGCTGCGGCGAACGCTTCGAAAGCTCCGAGCGTTCAGGGGCGCGTGCTCGGACCGTATCTGGAATTGAAAGATGGATCCTTGCTTGGCGCTGTTGTCGGAGCTGATTCGGCTGGTGCGCCAGTCATCGCCAGGGCCGGAGACAACAACTGGACCTCGAAAGCGCCGAAAGTGCTCCTCGACTACTTCGGACAGCCGATTCGTTTCTATCGGCGCGGATATGCGGACGGCGACCCGAGCCGAGTTGGCGGCAAGGAAGTCGGTGGGGGTGAAGGTGGTGAAAACGGTGGGGTCGGTTGGGATCTCTCTGACATCTTTGTGCTTCGTCCGCAGAGATTCGAGCCGGGCACGGAGATCGACGGACGAGCGGATGCCAATGGCGACACGACGACTTCGCGCTTGCTCCAAATGACCGACTTCGCGCTGTTTTCGTCTGGTCCGGATCAGCGTGCAAAGTTCGACGTGCGCGTTGACGAGACTCTCTTCAACGAAGACAACATCGTGGAGGTGGGCAATTGAAGATGCGCCGCGCTTTCACCCTGCTTGAAGTCGTCGTTGTCATCGGGATCATCTTGATTCTCATGAGCCTCGGGCTGACGGTCTCGAGCGCTGTCATGGCCGCATCCGATCGCCGCAACATGCAGACGACATTTGGCATGATTGATCAGGCGATCGTTTCGTGGGAGGCTCAGGCGGGGCGCGAATTGACGACGGGA
>CAYHHO010000175.1:0-3107 GCA_964356445.1 uncultured Singulisphaera sp.
GGCGACCACGCGCGCCATCACTTCCCGACCAGGTTTGGATCAATCGACCGCAGTCGCCCGAACAAGAACCAAAAAAATCACAAGGAAATTCGCGGTTTCATAAACAAAAGTGTCTCAAAGGTATTGACACGTTCCGGCATTCGAGTGTTGTAGATGCTTCTCCGCAGCGTGCGGTGCCGTGTTTCAAATATTGCGATCAACGTTAAAAAACTTGATTCATGACAGTGAATGCGGGAATTCAAAATCCAAAAGTCGAGCGGTCAGAGCGTTCGCTCTTGATGGGGCCGAATTCGTCGGTCAACTAGATCGTCAAGTCTGAGAAGGTCTCGGTTCTATTCGAGGTGATTGTCGCAAACGTGTTTGGCGAAGGGTAAGGAGCAGGTAAAAGCTGGGCTGATCGCGTTAAGAACATGCACCGAGGAAGACTCTCGTAAGACGAGAAAGTCGTTGATCAAGTGGCCCGCTGTCGAGTCGTACAGCTGCGCTCGTATGCCGACTTTGGAGCAACACAGGAGATGCTCTGAGCGAATGGAGGGCACGAGGCGCTGAACCGCTTGCACGAATCGCCGCTTCGAAAGTTTTCCGGTCTCGGTCAGCGCAAGGCGCCGGAATCCATCGGTGTTCCGAAGGAACTGAGTGGCAGACACCCCAAGTATGCGTAGCGCATCGCCAATCCGCACTCCAGAGAGCCCTCGATAGTTCTCTCGTCCAAAGGCGGGAATCGCCGTGGGCCCGAGGTACACCGTGCTGTCCGTGGAGGTAGTCGTGTGCACTCCAAGGAACGGCACGCGCAGGTCAGGCACCGGATAGACAAGCCGACGGAAGCGAATTCCGGCGGTAGGATCAAGCTTCCAGTAGAGACCCTTGAAGGGCAGGATGTGGAGATTCTTGGCGACGCCAAATGCATGTGCCACGGTGTCTGCATGCAGCCCCGCCGCGTTGATCAGCAATTGGTACGAAGCAGTTTCGCCTGACTGGCTCGTGACGCGCCGATTGCTTGGATCGAACCGCTGGGCGCGCCAGCCCATCCGAAGTGCGACTCCTCGCTTCGCGCAGTCCTCGGCAAGAGAGATCATGACCGCTTGTGGACTGCAGACCGCAGTGATCGGCACCAGCAGTGCTCGCCCGGAGGCGGAGCGGGCTTCTGGCTCTTCAGTCGCGAGTTCGCTTGCTGTCAGCATTCGAGTCTCGACGCCGTTCTGTTCAGCACGCGACGCGAGCAGATCGAGTTGGGGGTCATCCTCAATGCGGGTGGGCACGAGCACCTTTCCCAGTGGCAGCAGGGGGAGGTCTCGCGACCGGCAGTGATCACGCATGGCGGCAGCACCGAGCGCGCACATGCGCGCCTTGAGCGACTCGGGTGGGTAATAGATGCCGCTGTGCAGCACTCCGCTATTGCGACCAGATCCGTGGGCGCCGAGCGTAGTCTCCGCCTCAACAACCGTGATCCGCATATCGGATGATCGGCGGCGTAGTTCGAGGGCGATGGTGAGCCCGATCACACCGCCGCCAATGATGAGTGTGTCAGTCTGCATAGAGGTGTTTGAGCCGGATGGAGTTGGGGGAGACCGCCCCTCTCAGGCTATCCACCGAATGGCTGACCGACTTGCGACACCCAGACCCCGGAGCCTCCAGCAGGCAGCCCCGTTGATTCCATCGCCTGGCGTTCAATGGTTGTTCACGTCAAACCCTAAGTACTGCAGAGGCATTGTTCGAGTATCGCCACGATTCGCTCGCCAGTGTGCCCATCCCACAGTGGTGGCACTTGCCCACGCTTCCACTTGCCGGCGAACAGTCGATCAAGTGCCGGCTTCAGCGCAGCGGGATCTATGCCGAGCAGTTCGTTGGTCCCCATCGTGACGGTCTCTGGGCGCTCTGTGCTGGTGCGGAGCGTCATGCACGGCACGCCCATCACGGTTGTCTCCTCGGTGATCCCACCAGAGTCTGTGATCACGCCCTTCGCGTACTTGACGAGGTAATTGAACTCAAGATAGGGCTGCGGATCCACAAGCAGGATGCTCGATGGCGTCGCACCGACCTCGCGTAAGGTCTTGGCGGTCCGGGGGTGCACTGGGAACACCACTTTCATGCCGCGAACGCCTTTCGCGATTGCGTGTAATAGTTCAGCGAACGTGCTGCCGCGATCGACATTTGCGGGGCGGTGCAATGTGGCAACGAAGTACTCGCCTGGCGCAAGACCAAACTCCTCCCAGAACCGGGGCTTTGTGAACCGAGGTTGGTTCGACAGGAGCGTATCGATCATCGTGTTTCCTACGAAGTGAATGCGTGCTTCGGGCACGCCACACTGGCGCAGATTTTGGTTTGCGACCTCGCTGGTGGTGAAGAAGTGGCTGGTGATCGCGTCCGTCACCAACCGATTGATTTCTTCTGGCATCGTCCAGTCGCCGCTGCGAATCCCCGCTTCAACGTGGGCCACTGGGACGCAAAGTTTCTGTGCTGCAATCGCGCACGCCATCGTGCTGGTTACGTCGCCAACCACGAGACAGAGCGCACTCCGTGCCTCCAGCAGCAGCGCCTCATAACGGGTCATAATCGCTCCTGTCTGTTCTGCCTGCGTGCCCGATCCCACTCCGAGGTTGTTGTGCGGCTCAGGGATCCCGAGTTGCGCGAAGAAGTCCCCAGACATTTTCGCGTCATAGTGCTGTCCAGTATGCACCAGCCGATAGGAGAGTCTCGAACCAGCAGCCATCCGCGCCTCCATCGCGCGAATGATCGGTGCGATCTTCATGAAGTTCGGTCGCGCTCCGGCGATGATGTCAATGGTGGGACTTGTCACGATCCGTAATGGCAATGTTGCGAAAGGGGGTGTGATCGAAAGGTACGCGAGTTCGCCTGTGGGGTATCAAGTGTTCAACTTCGGAGCGGGATTGCTTTTGGATTCAGCGATCTTGGAAGGAACCCACATTCACATATACAACCACTGCCGAGGGCGAAGAGAACTGTGAGAGTGCGTCGCGAAGCGTTCAGTTCGCCCCCCTACCCCACCCTCCCCAACCCCACATCCCGCTTGATTCCCTGAAGGTTCGCAAAGAACTCTTTCACATCCTTCTCGTCGCGGTTGAGGTTCTTGAAAAACTCGAGCGCCA
>CAYHHO010000176.1:0-3062 GCA_964356445.1 uncultured Singulisphaera sp.
CCCGACTGCGATCGAGCGGCGATGTGTCGCGTATGGGCGGGTGAGCGCGGGGCAGTGGATCTTGAAGAACTCTGAACCTCTCGAGCACGCAGTCGCGTTCTTTCGGACGTTTGGCAGACTTGGATGCGTCCTCATCGTGCTTGAGATGTATCACTCGCGCGAACCTGCCGCGTCACTCACACTCAGCACAATGCTGCTCGCGCTTGCGACGGCGGGCGTACTCGTGTGGGCGGCAACAAGCGTGCTGGCCGCAGCAATCGCGCGTCACGGCGGTGTCGGACTCATTCTCGGAACCTATCCCATCCTGAGGGTCTTCTACTGGGCCACCCGACCGCTGCTTTGGATTTGTGGAGTCACAGACGAGACCGTGCGCCGGCTGTTGGGCGCGGCATCGACCGAGAAGGCGATCGAGCAAGAGCTACTCCACTCGATCTCGGATAGCGCGCGCGCTGGGGGTATCGACCCACTTTCTGCGAGGATCATCCAAAACGCTGTGGAGTTCCGCGACACTGTTGCGTCGGAAGTCATGACGCCGAGGACTCAGATCGAAGGGATTGAATACACCGATGACCTCGCCACGATTCGGTCGTTCATAGAGACGGCAGGGCACTCCCGCGTTCCCGTTTTTCAAGGCAATCTGGATCAGGTTGTGGGAATCCTTTATGTGAAGGACCTCGTGCGATTTCTGGGGAGGTCTTCCGCCGACTTTCAACTCCGCCCGATTCTGCGACAGCCGCCGCGGGTTCCAGAAACCAAGCCGGTGCGCGACCTCTTGAGTGAGTTTCAGAGGAGCGAGGTTCATCTCGCGCTCGTGGTTGATGAGTTCGGCGGCACAGCGGGACTCATCACAATCGAAGATGTCTTGGAAGAAATCGTCGGGGAGATCTACGACGAACATGAGCCCTTGACTGACATCGAGCCGCAGATTTCTGGGTCTGCCGAGAAGGGCTGGGAGGTCGATGGTCGAATTGCGCTCCTGGACCTTGCGAGTGCGACCGGGATTCAGGTTCCATCGGATGCAGACTTTGATACGGTCGCGGGGCTCGTGCTGCTGGAATTCGGTCGAATTCCAGTTGTCGGAGAGTCATTCACTCGCGGTGGTGCGCGGTACACAGTCCTTGCAGCGACGCCTTTGCGGGTTGTCAAGATCCGAATCGAACTTCTGTCGCGTGCTTGATTCCGACCGCGCGCGCTTGATTCACATCACGGCGCGCGTGCCCGATCGTGCTCGCCGTATGTTGCCGCTCGCGACCGCCCCCGCGCTGCGGATCAGCCGAACTCATCTCCCTTGAAGGTTGAAGCCAGATATGCCTCGCGCACGAGCGGGTCGTTGATGATCGACTTGGGATCGCCATCTCGCAGGTTTTTCCCCTCATGGATGATGTAGGCCCGCGTGCATATGCGAAGGGTCTGCTGCACATTGTGATCGGTGACGAGGATCGCAATGCCTTGCTGCGCCAGCCGCAGCACTTCAGACTGAAGTTCCTCGACCGTGTGTGGGTCGACCGCTGCAAATGGTTCGTCGAGCAAGATCAAGCGGGGCTTGGTGATGAGCGAACGCGCGATTTCTAGCCGCCGCCGCTCGCCTCCGGAGCAGGTGCGGGCTTGTTCCTTTCGTTTGTGTTCCAGACCGAACTGCGCGAGGAGCGCATCACATTGACTTCGCTGTTCGTCGCGACTCAATGGGCGTGTCTGCAGGATCGCCAACAGGTTGTCTTCGACGGAGAGCCGCTGAAAGACACTCGGTTCCTGTGAGAGGTACCCCATTCCCGCGCGAGCATGCAGGTACATCGGGTCATCTGTCACGTCTTTGCCATCGAAGACGACCCGCCCAGCCTCTGGGGTAATCATCCCGATTGCCATTCGAAAACTCGTCGTCTTGCCTGCGCCATTGCGACCGAGCAATCCGACGATTTCGCCAGCATCGACGTTGAATGAAACTTGATCGACAACGCGTCGTCCGTTGTAACTCTTCACCAGCCCATGGGTCTCTAGAAGTGGCACGACCCGAGTGTATGGGGAAGGCTAGAATCGCCTTGAATGGCACGTTCAGCCCCGATTCGCTGGAGCAATATCTTGGCATTTTCATTCGTTGCCGCAATCGCGACCACGATGCAGGGTTGTGTGCGCCGGACGATTGCGATCACGTCGACGCCAGCGGATGCGCTGGTGTATGTGAACGACCGTGAAGTGGGTCGGACACCTTGTGAAGTGGACTTCCTGTTCTACGGCGAATATGACGTTCGCCTCAAGCGAGATGGATACGAGTCGATTGTTGGTAGCGGTACTGCCTCGGCTCCATTCTGGGACTTTATCGGCGCAGACCTGCTTGTTGAAGTCGCGCCAGTCAATCTTGAGAGTCGAGTCAAGTGGCATTTCGACCTCATCCCTGCTGACAACAATCACAACGACCTCCTTGCACGAGCGAAGCAAATGCGAGAAGCGTCAGGGGGTCACGTTGATGTCGCTGACGGCGGCCAACCGCCTCAGTCTGTTCCCGATCCTGCGGATTCGATCGTCACTCCACCGAAGGAAGAGCAGGGGGCATCGGTGCCAAAGGGATCAAGTGCGGTGCCAGTTCCGCCGACAGAGTTGCCGCAAGACGTTCCCGGAATCGCCCCGCTGCCGACCCTGCCAGTGCCCGAACTGCGTTGACCTCACTCGTTGGGTGCGAGGCGCTGGAGTTTCGCTCGCTGCAATGGGAGGGCGGGCAATCCAATGTGCCTTCGATCGATTGAGCCACGAATCCTTGGCGCGTGGCATTGGATCTGCGTGTGAAGGGCGCCACCTTCCTCCAAGTGGCGCGTTTTGGTTCGGAAAGGGGTGGAATTCTGTGCCATTCCGCCCTGAGAACCGAGACCCCCAGATTGGTTCCCATGGAAAAGACCGGGGATCTCAGTCCTGGATGGCGGGTTCTAAGGCATTTGCCTGCAGCGGGTTAGAGGCAGGAAAAAAGAAATGGATCTGGCATTGACCATGCGGGATCGGCGGCGATACCGTGTTCAATCCCCCCTCAGCCTTCTTTGCGGCTTCCTATGGAAGTCGTGATCAACGCCGTTCGG
>CAYHHO010000177.1:0-3046 GCA_964356445.1 uncultured Singulisphaera sp.
GCTTCTCAATCGCGCTGCGTTCAGGCGAGCCTTCAGCGTTGTGGGCGAGCACGCGCGGATTCTTGTTGCCGAGCAAACATTCGAACTCGCGAAACTGCCAACTCTGAAAGCCGCTCGCGCTCGAAAGAAAGCTGCGAAACGACAGAAACTCAACGGGCGTCATCGTCTCGAGCACATCGATCTGCCCAACCATGGTCTTGAGAATCGTGAGCATGCGCTTGAGCGTCGCAAGCGAGGTGGGATCATCACCCGCTTCGAGCGTGCGCTTCAGGAAGTCCGCTTCGTGAATCTGCTGCTTGAACCAGAGTTCATACACCTGGTGGATGATGATGAAGAGTGTCTCGTCGTGCTCGCGTCCCTGTGAAAGCGTTTGCTGGAGTGAGAGAAGTTCCGGAACCTTGAGATATTGTCCATATGTCATTGTCACGTGGGCGAGGATACGGTCGCGTGCAGCGCAGGGTGGGAATCTTCCAGCGGGTGATCGATCCCCTCTAACTCGCACACATGCCGAGTTGTGATCGTTGACCCAAGGAAGATGACTGGCAGCCCAGACCCAGGATGTGTCGCGCCGCCGACAAAGTGCAGACCATCGAGGCCGGGGTACGTGTGGGGAATTCGTTTGTGAAGCAACTGGCTGAAATCGTGCGAGAGATTGAAAGTTGCACCGTGATTGATTCGTTCGTTCTGCCAGTCGAGTGGCGTGACGAGGTGCTCGACTTCAATGCGCGAACGGATATCCGTGATTCCAAAGACGGTCTCAAGTTGTCGCAGCGCGTCCTCTCGAAGTCGATCTCTCTCCAAGTTCCAGTCGATCGAACACTGTCGCGGATGATTGTTGGTGATCGGAAGCAAGGTATAGAGCGAACTCTTCCCAGTCGGAGCGAGCGTCGGGTCGAGCGGAGATGGGTTGTGCACATATGCACTCGGATCTTCGGTCAAGACGCCATGGTGTGAAATGTCGCGAAACCGATCTTCATAGTTGCCCGACATGTAAATAGTGTGGTGGGGAAGGTCGACCATTCCGCGCACACCCAGATAGAGCATTGCAGTCGAGCAGGAGTACTTGCGCGCGTCGATCGCGGCGTCGCTGTCATGAGGGCGGAGGCGTGGCGGGATCAGTTTCTTGAGGGCCCACGTGCCGTCGGCGTTGACCACGACTCGGTCGTGCGGGCGATGGCGCCCATCGACCATCACGCCTGTGACGCGGTGCCGATCAAACGAAATGGATTCCACCGGCGAATTCGTGACAATCTCGACGCCGAGCGCCTCGCACGCCCGAGCCATCGCACGCATCACCGCGTTGCATCCACCGCGAGGATGCCAGACGCCGTACTCGTACTCGATGAAGGGAAGGATGCTGAAGAGGCTCGGACATTCGTAGGGGCTCATGCCGAGATACTTCGCTTGAAAACAGAAGGCAAGCCTCACCTGTGGATTCTTGAAGTAGTCGCCAAGCTGTTGATAGATAGAAGTTCGTGGATGAACATGTTTCCCAGCTCTGAGTCCATCGAGGTTGATCAGGTCAATGAGGCTTCGAACTCGTGTTTTCAGAACCGGAGTCAACCTTTCGAACTTCGCTCGGTTGGCGCGCAGGAACTCTCGAAACGCATTCGCGTCGCTGGGGTCGATTGCCGCGATCCTGCGGACCATCATGTCAACGTCTTGGGTGGTTTCTAGGATTGTTGGCGACTGTCCCTTGCCGCCGATGAGCAAGCGATACATCGGGTCGAGTCGTTGGAGGTCTACGAAGTCGCTCAAACGAAATCCACAGCAACTGAAGATCTCCTCAAGGACATACGGCATGAGGAAAAAGGTCGGTCCGCGGTCGAACGAGTATTCGCCGAGCGTGAGGCGCCGAGTCCGGCCGCCGACAGACGGCTGCGCTTCATAGATGCGCACGCGCAGGCCCGCAGCGGCAAGTTGCATCGCCGCAGCAAGACCTCCAGGTCCCGCGCCGATCACCGCAACCGAGCGATCTGCTGGGATCGATTTGACTGCGCGAGTTCGGTTCATGGGGACTCCATATATCCTCTGCGGTTCTTTGAGGCTACTGTCGCCGCACCCATGATCGAGCACATTACCGAGGCAACCACAGCGACCCACTCTTGTTGTGGACCACGCGATCGTGTGGAGTTGCCAGCATGGGACCTTTCGGATCGACTTCATTGGCTTGAGGGGTTTGCGCGGCGGATCGATGTGCACTGTGACGACCTCATCGCCCTCGTGGTCGCGGAGACGGGCAAGAGTGCATGGGAGGCATTCGCGACCGACATTCTTCCGCTTCGAGCGAGCATTCAATGGCATCTACGAAATTCCCGCGCAGTTCTTGCATCGCGCATCGTCGGAGGTAGACCGTGGTGGTTGCTCGGTCAACACCACCGAGTGATTCGTGTACCGCTCGGGCGGATTGCAATCATTGCAACATGGAACTACCCAGTGCAACTGCTTGGAATCCAATTGGTGCAGTCACTGATCGCTGGAAACGCGACAGTCGTGAAGCCATCCGAGAACTCGCCTCGTTCGCAGGGACTCCTGCTGCGACTCGCAGCTGTGGATCTTCCCGATGGCTATCTGACTCGCACGCCTGCCACGCGCGAGGCAGGTGTGCAGTTGCTGGAATCGAACGGATTTGATCATGTGATCTTCACGGGCTCGACTGAAGTTGGTCGCATGATCGCTGCCTGCGCTGCGCAGTCGCTCACCACAACGACTCTCGAACTCTCGGGGTGCGATAGTGCGGTTGTGCTCGCAGGAGCAGATCTTTCGCTCGCAGCACGAAGCCTCTGGCAAGCAGTGGCCATGAATGCGGGCCAGACTTGCATGGCACCTCGCAGAGTCATCGTTGAATCCACTCTCTACCGTGCGTTTCTCGCGCAACTCGCGCCGCTCGTCGCAGGATCCAGACCGATGCGGCTCATCTCGACCGAGGCAGCCAAGCGCATGGACTGGTGCGTTGAAGATGCGATCGCGCGAGGTGGACACTCTCTCAGTGGAGTCGTTGAACAAGCGATCGGAACGCTCGTGCGACCAGTTGCGGTCTTTGATT
>CAYHHO010000178.1:0-3029 GCA_964356445.1 uncultured Singulisphaera sp.
AACCCGCAATGTGCACCGGTATGCACGCCTTGGTGCGCGATGTGCGAACGGCTTCCATGCTGGCAACAGTCATGTTGCCGCTCTCTGCATCGACATCGGCGAACACAGGTGTTGCGCCTGCAAGCACCGCGCACATCGCGCTCGCGACATAGCTGCGCGGGCTTACGATCACTTCATCGCTCGCGCCAATACCAAGCACTCGCAGCGCGGTGTCAAGAGTGAGTGAGCCGTTCGCCATCGCAAGCGAGTGCATGCCGCCGTGATAATCGCTCCATGCGCGCTCGAACAATTTGCACTGATCTCCAGTCCAATAGTTCACGCGACCAGAGCGCAGCACAGCGTCCACGGCAGCAAGTTCATCGGCTTCGAAGTTGGGCCAAGGGGGCAGGGCAGTGGGTTGTTGATGCGTTACCAAGGCTCGAGCTCCCGTAGTGACTTGGCGGGATTGCCAACTACAAGCGTATTGGGTGGCACGTCCTTTACTACGACCGCGCCCATGCCGACGGCGCAGCCACCACCAAGCGAAAGTCGCTGACGAATGGCCGCGGATGTTCCAATGTCTACGCCTTGGCAAAGTGTGACACTGCCCGAGATAGAAGCGAGTGGCGCGATGGACGTGTAGTCACCAAGCACGCAGTCATGGCCAAGTGACACCAAGCGGTTGATGCTCGTGAAATGTCCAATTGTGATGTTCACCGTCACTTCAACGCCGCCCAAGATCACTACGCCGTAGCCCGTCTTCACCGACGCCTGGACCGAAACAGTTGGATGGATTACCGACCCCCAAGTAGGGTCGCCAAGTGATTTCATGGTGTTCACCACTGAGCGTTTTGCTCGTGGATCGTTGATTCCAACCACAAACTCGGCGTGTTTCCATGTGGTCCAGTCCAAGACCTTTCCAATGATTGGCCAACCTTCTGGGGTTGAGCCACTGCAAACATCATCAAGAAAACCAAGAAAATCTCTCGCAGGGTGGTTCTGTAGGAATGCGTGCGCAACTTCACGACCGTGACCGCCTGCCCCCACAACTACAAGAGCCCTTGTTGTCACTTCGCTGCCCCACGAAATGGTGGCATTGTTGCGTGCCCATCGGCAGAAACTCCACGCCGTGCCACCACCTGCCAGACCGTCATCCACAAGATCTTCATGTCGAGCAAGACACTTCTGTGGTCCACATACCACACATCAAGTTCAAACTTTTCTTCCCACGAGATGGCGTTGCGCCCATTGACCTGCGCCCAACCAGTGATCCCAGGTTTCACTTCGTGCCTTCGCATCTGATGTGGAGTGTAAAGCGGTAGGTACTCAGGCAGCAGTGGGCGCGGGCCAACGAGGGACATGTCGCCGCGCAGCACATTCCACAGTGTGGGCAGTTCGTCCAGGCTGGTGGAGCGCAGGAAACGACCAAAAGTCGTCAGGCGGGCAGCGTCGGTCGCGAGCAAATCCTCACTCGCGCGGGGCGAGCGCATGGTGCGGAACTTTCGAAGCATGAAAAGTTTTCCGTGCAGGCCCGGTCGCGCCTGGCAGAAGAGAATGGGGGAGCCGAGGCGCAGGCGGACGGCAATTGCTAACGGCACCAATACTGGCAGCAGGACCGTGAGACCAAAGAGTGAGAAGATTATGTCTCGGACGCGAGTCATTGTCCTCCTTTGCGACCTTCAAGAGCCCATCCGAGTAGTTTCCATGCGTCATCGTAGTTGTTGGCGGAAAGCACCGTTGCATATTCTTGAGGAATTGGATCTGTGTTGTTGTCGTTAGCCCGCACAACAAACGTCTTCGGTGCCTTGCCAGGATGTCGAATCCAGTACCGTCTTCGACAATTGAGCGCGAACCAGATATCAGCATCGTGGCTTGACAACCCACATCCCACAAACAACAAATGACTGTGCAACATGACGTCAGCCCAACTTAGATACGAGTTAGCAGCTCTGGGCGACGGAGTTTTCCCATGGCTATCGGCTTTCGAGTTCTGTTGTCGATTCACTTTCCAAATCTCGTTTCGATACTTTTCAAACGCCATCATTGACAGCATGTAGGCCCGATTGCCGAGGCATAGGGAACCCTTCAGCAGGACATCCCCATGAGGTTGCCAAACTTTACGACGGTCAATGGCTGAACAGAATGCGCGTGATTTGTCTAGATCAGAACCGCGCTTTCCCCGTTTCGTGTGACTTGGTTGTGGCCGCCAAACCCTACGATCTTCTTCTTTGATCAATTCATCAATGAGAAACCTGTCAATGTTGAGGTTGATCACGTTTATGAAACGCGGATCCGAAACCACTTGAATTGCGCGTCTGCGCAGATTTGGAACGGTCTCACTGAAGCCAGTAATCACCTCCTGTAACGCATACAATGCTGATGTTTCTCGTTGCCAGGCTGAACCAGAGCGCTCGAACTTGAATGCAAGTTCTTCCCATACCAGCGCAAGGTTTCCTCTTTGGGGATCACATTCCAATGACTGGCTCGTTGCGAAATGGGAGAGCAATCCACGCCACGATCCAAGTGCGTTCACTGCCGACTGGCCCGCGATTGAGTTCGACGTTCTCTCCCGATGAATCCCCGCCCCAACAACCAAAGTGATGCCAGGAGCCGAGTGCGCCTTCGAATCCGCGAGCAGGGTCTGCAGTTGAGCCCATCCGTCTGGGGCGCCTTGCGGGGACTTGCGTTTACGCTTGGCCATCGGCATAGTTTAGCTGAGCGCTCGCTGGCGGTTTGAATCAAGAGTGTGTTTGTAGAACGCAATAAGCGCATCCACAATAATGCGTTGCTGAAACTCGTCTACGACTCGCATTCGCGCCATTTCCCCCATGACTCGGCGCTCATCGCCACCTAGGGCAAGTCGTGTCATCGCGACTTCAAGTGCGGCGATGTCCGAGCGTGGAATCAAGATGCCAGTCTCGCCATCGATTATCGCATCACTCAGTCCATAGATATTCGTCCCGATGCTTGGAATTGCGCAAGCAGCCGCTTCAATCCCCTCCGTGCCAATAATGATGAGACACTTCCCTACGCTCCAGACACTCTGGGCA
>CAYHHO010000179.1:0-2990 GCA_964356445.1 uncultured Singulisphaera sp.
GCAAATCACAAAGTCGTTCACTCCGTGCGCGGAGTACATCTTCATGATGTGCCACAGAATTGGTCGCCCGCCAATCTCAATCATGGGCTTTGGTTTGAGGTGGGTTTCCTCGGAGATTCGCGTTCCGAGTCCACCAGCAAGGATGACGGCTTTCATTTGGGATGCGCTCCGCTGGGAATTCTTGATCAGTTCGAGGTCTGTCTGACGTTAGCAAATCGCACGCTTGGTGCAGCGTATGCACACTGTGATACTTTGCATGCCCGAGATGTCGAGAACCTAAGAGACTCTAATGGTTGAGAACTACAAAGCCAGCGTGATCGTGAGCACCTACGAACGCCCCGATGCGCTTCGCGCGGTTCTCGCAGGGCTTGCCAACCAAACCCGAAAAGACTTCGAGGTGATCGTGGTTGACGATGGATCTGGTTCGACAACGAAGGATGCTGTGGACGCGGAGCGCCCATTTTTCGGCGACCGCCTCGTTCACGCATGGCAGGCGGATGATGGGTGCCGGGTCTCCGCAGCAAGGAACCTCGGGATTGCCCAGATGCGGAGTTCGTATGCGATTTTCTTGGATGGAGACTGTGTGCCACGGCAAAGTTTCGTCGATGGGCACATTCGTGACGCGGCCCCTCGGACGCTTGTCCGCGGAAGTCGTGTGCTGTTGTCGCAGAGCATTACAGAGAAAAGTTTGGCGCTGAAGAACCCAATCCATCGATGGAGTTTGCCGGGAATGATTCTTCGGCGGCTCTTACGGCAAATGAACCGCGTTCTCCCGATCTTGGTGCCGGGTCCTGCGATTGGCCGTGATTCTCGACCGACTCATTGGAGATCGGTACGGAGTTGTAACTGCGCTCTCTGGCGCGCTGACCTCTTGGCTCTTGGCGGCTTCGACGAGTCATCCGTTGGTTGGGCGCACGAGGACAGCGACCTGGCGATTCGAGCGATCTCGTTTGGACTTCGTGTGCGGCGCGCACGATCTGCAACATGCGTGCTCCATCTCTGGCACCGAGAGAGAAGTCGAGCCGCGGGAAGCGCCAACTGGGATCGCCTCCTCCAAGTCGAGCGAGAAAAGAGAATTGTTGCGCTGAAGACTTCGTTACCTGCGGTCACATCCGCAGGTCACGCGTAACGCACCCCCGAGCCGCTCACGACTTCGAAGTCACCCGCCGCGGTTTGCTTGTCTTTGATTTCGCACCCGCCGCGCCGCTCTTCCCATTGCTCGTTGGCTTCGCCTTCGCTTTCGTCGGTGCAACCCCTCCATATGTGGCGGATGCTCCGAGCTCTTCTGCAATCCGCAGCAGCTGGTTGTATTTCGCAGTTCGGTCGGAACGGCAGGGGGCGCCCGTCTTGATCTGACCGCAGTTCGTCGCGACCGCAAGATCTGCGATCGTGCAGTCCTCTGTTTCACCAGACCGGTGCGACATGATTGCTTTGTACCCAGCGCTTTGGGCGATGTGGACTGCGTCGAGAGTCTCGCTCAGCGTGCCAATCTGGTTCACCTTGACGAGGATGGCATTCGCGCAACCCTCGGCGATGCCGCGCCGTAGGAACTTCGGATTGGTCACGAACAAGTCATCGCCCACGATCTGAATCTTCGATCCCAGCAACTTGGTCATCGCCTTCCAGCCATCCCAGTCGCCTTCGGCGAGTCCATCCTCGATCGACCGAATCGGCCAGCGATTGCACCAGTTTTCCCACATGCGAATCATCTCGTCACTGCCAATGATGCGCTTCGGGTCACTCTTGAAGAAGCAGTAGCCCTTCTTGCCGCGCGCGGTTGCCTCGTTGGCGAGTTCGCTTGTTGCAGGATCGAGGCAGATCGAAATCTGGCCGCCGAGGTCATACCCCGCAGCGTCGACTGCGCGAGCGATGAGTTCGAGCGCTTCTTCGTTCGATTTGAGATTCGGCGCGAAGCCGCCTTCGTCGCCGACTGCCGTCGAGAGACCGCGATCATGCAGGACGCGCTTGAGTGCGTGGTAGATCTCGACGCCAGCGCGCAGACCCTCTGAGAAATCATCAAACCCCCACGGCTGAATCATGAACTCCTGAAAATCGACGGTGTTGTCTGCGTGTTTGCCACCATTGAGAATGTTCAGCATCGGCGCCGGGAGCGTTCGCGCATGTGTTCCGCCGACATATCGATACAGGGGTTGATCAGTCGCGATCGCGGCGGCATGGGCAACAGCGAGGCTCACCGCAAGCGTTGCGTTTGCGCCAAGATGGGACTTGTTCTCGGTTCCGTCGAGTGCGCAGAGCATTTCGTCGATGCTCTCCTGCGTTCTCGCATCTGCACCCAGCAATTCGGGAGCGATGAGTGCGTTGACGTTTTCGACCGCTTTGGTCACTCCCTTGCCAAGCCATCTCTTCTTGTCGCCATCGCGCAGTTCCACCGCCTCGTGTTCGCCAGTCGATGCGCCGCTGGGTACGGCGGCTCGACCGACTGCGCCACCTGAGAGGTGCACTTCGCATTCCACTGTCGGCTGACCCCTCGAATCAAGGACCTGGCGGGCTTTGATGTCTTCGATATTGAATGGCATGCCGACAGGATAGTCGCGCGAGCAGGCAAAGTGGACAACTTGTCGGTGGCGCGTTCCCGGTGGAACTGCCTGAGATATTCGTTGAATGCCCTTTCGCCATGGTGTCATTTCGTACTCCCACTGCGCAGTTGGATCGGGGGATTCGCCGCGCGACATCAGCGAGAAGCAGCTCGAACTTCTTCGCAAGAATGTCATTCGCCCCGACGCCTGCGGGAATGGCGTTCCTGCGACAAGCGGTTGGATCGCCGGTCGCCACGTCTTCGACATGGACTTCTCGCATGAGTCGAACAGTTTTTCGGGTTCGCTCCTTGCTGCGATGCGTACCGACACGATCGCTGTCCCTCCCGAATTGAAGCGTGCCTACCGCGCCGTCGCGGAAGATGAACTGCGTGGCGCGAGACCTGCTGTGACTGCACTCACCCGCGCAGAGCGGATGGAAGCGAAGGAGCAGTG
>CAYHHO010000180.1:0-2917 GCA_964356445.1 uncultured Singulisphaera sp.
TGTGCATCCTTTTTACGTGGCCTGGATGCTCCACGACGCGCGACGACAGACCATGACTGACCGGTCGAAGCCAATTCGGCCCCATGATTTCAAAGATCGCAAACTCAAGATGCTCGATCCAGATTCTACGAAGGATGCGCGTGCGATGCGACCTATACTCGCGAATTATGGCGTTCAACAGCGAAAATCTGCTCGCGCTGGTTCTGGCGGGCGCTTCGCTGCTAGCCACTGCCTGTGAGCAGTCGGGTGCGGATGCAAGTCAATCTCAACATGGCGACACAACGATGACGACGAAGACCTCAACAACTTCAAAGACCACGTATTCGAAGTCGGGATACGACATCACGCCCCTCTCGAAGGCGGCGGTTGCGACACTTGCAGCCAAACTCGACCCAGAGACCTTTCGAGTGACGCAGAACGCCGGCACCGAACCTGCCTTCTGCGGGACACTCGTCGACAACAAGAAGAACGGGATCTATGTCTGCAGCGTCTGCGGCCTGCCGCTCTTCACGAGCGATCACAAGTTCCAATCGAAGTCAGGGTGGCCAAGTTTCTTCTCGCCGATCGACTCGGCACATGTCGCGCAGCACAAGGACAATTCGCATGGCATGTCTCGAGTAGAAATCAACTGCGCTCGCTGCAACTCGCACCTTGGACATGTTTTTGAGGATGGTCCCGCGCCGACGGGGCTTCGCTTCTGCTTGAACAGCGTGTCGCTTGAGTTCTTCGAGAAGGGGGCGCAACTTCCTCCCGAAAGTCTTCCGATCACTACCGAGACCGCGTATTTCGCGGGCGGGTGTTTCTGGGGAGTCGAGCACATCTTTCAATCAGCACCCGGAGTCATCTCTGCCGAGAGCGGATTCATGCAGGGGACGAAGGCGAAGCCGTCCTATGACGAAGTCTGCATTGGCGACACCGGGCACGCAGAGACAGTCAAGGTCGTCTTTGACCCGAAGTCGATCTCCTACGAACAACTCCTTGACGGGTTCTTTCGGATGCATGATCCGACGCAACTCAACCGGCAGGGGCCAGATTCGGGAACCCAGTATCGAAGCGGCGTGTATTGCTCGTCGCCAACGCAACTCGCAGCGGCGAAGGCGTTCGTCGCGAAACTGGATTCTGCAGGGAAGTTCAAGAAGCCGATCACGACACAGGTCGAGGCGGCGAAAGAGTTTTTCCCGGCAGAGGCATACCACCAGGATTATGTTGATAGGACTGGGCAGACCTGCCATGTCGGAAACCCCTGGCCGCAGGTGCTGGGTGTGACGAAGTGACTTCACTCACTGTGATTCCCACTCTCTTCTTGCTTGTTCTTGCGCAGGCGACGACCTCGCAGCCCGCAGTCACCTCGCAATCGGCGCAGCCCGCGCAGCCAAGTCCGACGCCTCAGCAGAGCGAATTCCTTCGTTCACTCGAGTCGATTCCGACCGCAGCCAAGCTGCGCGAGTGGCACGACCTTCTTGGAAGCGAGCCGCATGTTGCAGGCACGGCTGGAGATGCCCGCGAAATCAAGAGACTCGAACTTGCCTTCGCTGCGATGGGACTCGAAGTTGAGACCCACGAATTCTGGCCGCTTCTCTCGCATCCGGTTTCGGCGCGCCTCGAAATCGTGGAGGACGCGAGCGCGAGCAACGCGACAACGCCCGCCACGACGCCAGCCGTCTCGGGACGTCGCGGCGTCCTTTCGGTCATTGAGAAAAATCTCGCCGAAGATCCCGCTGCAGCGCATCCCGATTTGCCTTGGGGATGGAACGCCTACAGCGCCTCGGGTGATGTGACGGCAGAAGTCGCGTACGTGAACTACGGCACCCTCGAGGACTTCGCGCGCCTGAAGGAACTCGGTGTGGACTTGAAGGGCAAGATCGTCATCGCGCGGTACGGCGGAAACTTTCGCGGATACAAGGCCAAGTTTGCTGAAGAAGCAGGCGCGGTCGGGTTGATCATCTACATCGATCCGGCTGACAGCGGATTCAAGAAGGGCGATGTCTACCCAGCAGGCACGTGGGCGAATGACTCGTGCATCCAGCGCGGTTCGATTGTCAGCCTGCCGTACCCAGGCGATCCGCTGACTCCGGGCATTCCAGCGACGAAGGACGCGACGCGCCTTGATCCCAACGCGATCAACTTGCCGCGGATTCCGGTTCAGCCGATTGGGTACGGCGCTGCTGGAAAGATCCTTGCGCTGATGACTGGTCGCGAAGTGCCCGATGCATCGTGGCGCGGTGGACTCGAGATGCCGTACCGACTCGAAGGTGGACCATCGCTGAAACTTCACATGAAGGTCGAGCAGAAGCGCGCCGTCCTGCCCACCGCGAATGTGATCGCACGACTCAAGGGCACTGCCAACGACGGGTCGGTGGTCATCGTCGGTTGCCACCACGATGCATGGGGATTTGGCGCTGCAGATCCGCTCGCGGGCACGATCGTGCTGATGGAAACTGCACGGGCTTTCTCGGAGTGCGCTGCGAAGGGCCTTCGCCCCCGCAGCGATGTGCTCTTCTGCGCGTGGGGTGCAGAGGAGTACGGCATCATCGGTTCGGTGGAGTGGGTCGAGGCGCACGAGGGCGAATTGGCAAAGGCGACCGCGTACGTCAATCTTGACATGGCATCGATGGGACCCAACCTTGGCGTCACCTCATCTGCGTCGATTCAAACTGCCGTGGCGCGGGCGTGCGGGATCGAGCCCGCGCGCGGCGAAGGCGGCGCTCACGCGCGCCTTGAACGCGGCGGTGAGGTTCGTCGCCGTCGGATGGCCGAGGAAGACGAACTGGGAGTCGGGTACCTGTCCGGCGATCCTCGCGAGGATGTCGTCGTCCTGCGGCAGGTATTTGAAGATCGACTGGCAGCACAGATAGCGCATCGCGCCTTCGCGCAGGCCGAGCACGCCTGCATCCAGCGATGCGGGCACGACCGCCGG
>CAYHHO010000181.1:0-2898 GCA_964356445.1 uncultured Singulisphaera sp.
ACACTCGTCAAGATCATGATGACCATCGTGCGACCCGACTGCGTCGAAGGCACGGTGCTCGGTCGACCCGTTGGCGATCACAGCGCGCTGGAACGCATTGGATACATGCCGGAACACCATCGGTTTCCCAATGACCTCACTGGGCGGCAGGTGGTCGAATTCAGCGGCGCGATGTCGCGCGTCGATCGAACAATTCGAAAGCGCCGCGCCGTCGAACTGCTCGATCGGGTCGGGATGGGCGCTTGGAAGGATCGAAAACTCGGCGCGTACTCGAAGGGAATGCGACAGCGAACGGCGCTCGCGGCCGCGCTCGTCAATGACCCTCGACTCGTGGTGCTCGACGAACCGACCGATGGCGTCGATCCCGTTGGACGCCGCGAAATTCGCGACCTGTTGGTCGGCATTCGCGACGAGGGTCGCACAGTGCTCTTGAACTCCCATCTCCTCTCTGAAATCGAAACCATCTGCACACGCGTTGCCATCCTCGTGCAGGGGCGCATGGTTGCACAAGGCACGATCGACGAACTCACCGCATCAAGCCGACGGTATGAAATCGTGGTGGAAGGAACAGCGCCAGAGTGGTGCAGCGGCTTGGCGAGCACGCGCACGATTCCCGCAGGACAGATGGCTTCAACGGGAATCCACGGCGAGTGCTGCAAGCTTGTCTTCATCGGTCTCGATGCGCGAGGAGCGCAACCAATCCTCGATCGCCTCCGCAGCGAACAGCGCACAGTCGTGGCGGTGCAAACCGTGCGCGAGTCACTCGAAGATCTCTTCATGCGCGCAGTCACAGACCCCAACACCGGACTGATCTACCGCCCGGGTGCCGCCACATGATGCAGACGATCGCAATCTTCGTCAGCGCATACCGCGAACTCAGTGCGCGGCGGCTGTTCTGGCTCGCCCTGGCAGTCAGCGTCATCGTCGTTGGGATCTTCGCATGTCTCGGGATCAACGAAGAAGGCGTCAGTTTCCTTGGATGGACCTTCGACACCCCCCTCTTCAATACCAACATGATGTCACCGGAGACTTTCTACAAGTTGCTCTTCGTCAATCTCGGGGTTGACTGGTGGCTCGGTGTTTTCGCAGCGCTTCTTGCACTCGTCACGACCTGTGGGATCATTCCAGACCTTGTCGCTCCTGGCTCGATCGACCTGCTGCTCGCGAAGCCGATCTCACGCACGCGGCTCTTCTTGACGAAGTACTGCACAGGGCTGCTCTTCGCCGCACTCCAAGTCACGGTCTTCACCGCTGCCACATTTGTCGTGATCGGCGCGCGCGGCGGCGCGTGGGAGTGGTCGCTTTTTATCGCAGTCCCGATCGTGACTTTTTTTTACAGCTTGCTCTACTGCATGTGCGCATTCGTTGGAATACTCACGAAATCTTCAGTTGCATCTCTCATCTTGACGCTGCTGGCGTGGACGGTCATTTTTACGATCAACACGGCAGAGACCATCGTCAACAGCGGGTTGATCGCCAATCGGATGGAAATTGCGGCGATTGAAGCCAAACTCGCTGCGCCCGAACCATCCGTCGAAGAGGATGAAATCGATGACCTTCGCACCGATCTTGCGACTGCGCTTGAGCATCAACCTGATTGGGTGCGCGCACATTTCTGGTTCCATGGGGTCAAGTCGTGCCTTCCGAAGACGTCGGACACGCTCGGGCTCCTCGAACGATGGATGCTGGGGCCCTCTTCCATGCCGCTTCGCAACGAGGAAGGGACTCGCGGTCCGCAGGGAGCCTTCGGCCCCCGACGCGTGAAGCGTGGCGAATTCGAACTCGCGATCAAGGAAGACGAACACTCCCACTCGTTGTGGTGGGTGCTTGGAACCAGCGCTCTGTTCGAGGTCGTCGTGCTCGCAGCCGCGACTTCAATCTTTGTGCGGCGCGACTACTGATCCGCGGACACGATCAGGCAGAGGGCGCCTTGGCTGGCTTCGTCGCCTTCGCAGGCAGCGGAAACTGCGACAAATACTCGGGCTTCAAGAAGAAGTAATAGAGCGTTCCTTCGCAGTACTGACCGCCAGCGAGCATCTCGGCCGAGGCGCCGATCCCCATGAATATGTCCGCGCGACCTGGTGCGCGAATCGCTCCACCCGTGTCCTGATCGAGCATGAATCGACGAAAGAACTGCTTGGTTCCGGCGTAGGTATTCGCCTGCGTGTCCACGAACATCACTCCACCTGGCGGATAAACGCTCTTGTCGGTCGCGAGCGAAACCCTGTCGGTCACCTTCACCCCGAGACTTCCAGCCGGCCATGTCTTTCCGTCATACTCGGCGAAGAAAACAAATCGATTGTTGTGATCGATGTTGGCAAGCACGGTCGCTGGATCCTTCTCGTACAGCCGCCGAATTGCAGCGAGATTCAATTGATCGGCCGGGATGACTCCTGCATTCACGAGGCTCGTGCCAAGACCGACGTACTCGCCATCGGTTGCCCCCGCGTACCCGATGAACATCACCTTGTTGCCGGGAAGAATGAGTTTCGCGCTTCCATTGATCTGTACGATGTACGCATCAAGTGCCGTTGGAAACCACGCGAGTTCAAGCCCGTTCAGCATGCCGCTCGAGTTGATCTCGGCGCGACTTGGCCAAGGCACGACCTCGCTCTCGGAGACTCGTCTTCCAATGGCGCTTCCAGTGATTGGATCCGTCTCAAGTTCCTTGGGTCGTCGATAGATCGGATACTCAAAGCCGGGCATCTTCGTGAGGCTCGCCTTGAACTCGGGCGCGTAGTAGCCCGTGAAGAGCACGCCACCTTTTCCGTTCCATCCCTTGGTCTGCCAGCAGTCGAACATCTGCTTGAACGCGCTGATGAATGCATCCTGAGTGCTGCTGTCGGCGAGAATTTGTCGGAACGCGACAACGCTCGACGACGCCTGATCGAAGGTGCA
>CAYHHO010000182.1:0-2878 GCA_964356445.1 uncultured Singulisphaera sp.
TCGGGGCGGGCGCACGGCACCCCTTCAGGTGCGCGTGCGCCTCAACCCCATTGTCACTTCGGCCGTCCCAAACGCTCTCCCTTGAGTTTGCTGCTTGCGCGAACACAGCAGCGAGTCTCGAAGACTCCCGAACAACTCAATGGTGAAGTGACTTGCTCAGACCAAAGATTGGTAGCAGCATCGCCGCCGCGATGCCTCCTACAACGACACCCATTCCAAGAATCATGATCGGTTCAATCAAACTGGTGGCCATCTTGATGGCGGAATCAAGTTCGTCCTCGGAAAACGCGGCGGCGTGCTCGAGCGTTTCCGACAATCGCCCGCTGCTCTCGCCGGCATTGATCATCGCCGAGACGGGGCGTGGGACCAGTGGAGACTTGAGGAATGCGGTGGACATGTCCTGCCCGCGATTGACGCGATCCTCAAGTTCATCCCAAAGTTGTTTGTAAAGCGTGTTGCCTGTCACGGTTCGCAGGATCTTGATCACATCAAGCAGGCTGACTCCTGCAGCGAGCAGCGTTCCCATCGTGCCTGCGAATCGCACGGTATAGAGCTGCATAAACATCTTCTTGACGATGGGAGTATTGAGCCGCGCCCAGTCGAGCGCGAGTTGGCCAGGCGTGGATTTCGCCCAGAAGACCGCGCTTGTCACGATCGTCGCAATTGAGATCAGCCAGATCATCCAATCGGTGTGCAGGCTGTCTGCAATCGCCATGAGCCATCTGGTGATCATCGGAAGGTTGTCGCCCTGCGCCGCGAAGAGTGGCTTGAACTTCGGCAGCACGAAGGTCATGATGATCGTCACGGCCGCGAATGCAACCAGCAGCATGATGCCGGGATACGCCATGGCGCCCTTGACCTGCCGAGTGAACTTTCGTTGCTTCGAGAGATCCTTCGCGATGCGACCGAGCATTTGATCGAGCATTCCCGTCGCTTCTGCCGCCTTGAGCAAGGCGATCATCACCGTCGGAAAGACCTTCGGCCACTTCGCCATCGCTGCCGAGAGATCCTCGCCCTCGCAGACATCGTCTTTGATGCGACGGATCACAGCAGCCGCTTCCTTGCTTGGCGTCTGCGCTGCGTATGTTTCGAGACCCTCAACGAGCGAGACACCAGTCTTCATCATGACCGACAATTGAGTACAGAGCGACAGAACTTCGTCGCGGCTGAATCTGGAACTCAGTGATCGATCTGCTGGATTGGCGCGCTCGACAGGTTTGGCGTCGACGTTGGTGAGGACGATCGAAACGATGGCCAGCCCTTGTCGGTGCAACTCGCGAACGACTCCTGCGTGGTTGGCTGCCTCCATAATGCCTCGTTCGGGGGCACCATCGGCGCGGCGGGCGCGCCATTCAAAGCGGGGGTTGATCGAGCAGGTTGGTTCAGCGACGGCAAGCGCCATGGACTTCCTCCAAAGTTGTCAGTCCGGCAAGCACCTTATGCATGCCGTCATCCCACAATGTTTCAAATCCTTGCTTCGCGAGCAAATCGCGGATGGCATTTAGGTCGCACTTTGAAGAGATTGCATCCAGTATCTGATTGTTTGGCACAAGCAATTCGTAGAGCCCCACGCGCCCCGCATACCCGCGCTCGTGACATTTTCGGCATCCGACACCCTTCACGAGCTCTGTCACCCCCGTTCCGTAGTTGCACATGCTGGCAAGGTCGTGGGAGTCCGGAACATATGCCGTCTTGCAATGCGAGCAGGTGCGTCGCACGAGCCGCTGTGCGAGAACCCCGCGCAAACTTGCAGCGACGAGGAAGGGCTCAACGCCAAGGTTGGTGAGTCGCGTGACGGCGCTCGGAGCATCGTTGGTGTGGAGCGTCGAGAGCACCAGGTGACCTGTGAGCGCGGCCTGAACGGCTGTCTGCGCGGTTTCTCCGTCTCGAATCTCACCGACCATAATGATGTCTGGGTCTTGTCGCAGGAGCGATCGAAGCGCGCCTGCAAAGGTGAGGCCAGCCTTGACGTTCATCTGTGTCTGATGAACTCCAGGGAGGTTGCTCTCGACGGGGTCCTCAACGGTGGAAACATTCATGCTCTCGGTGTCGAATCCCGCCAGAACCGAGTAGAGCGTCGTTGATTTTCCGCTACCTGTAGGACCAGTCACGAGGACCACGCCATGCGGCTCGTCGATGACCTTTCGAAATGTTGCCTCGGTCGAAGCACGAAAGCCGAGTTTTTCCAGCCCGATCCGAGTGCCGCCGACATCGATCACTCGCATGACGACCTTCTCGCCAAACTTGCCTGGCAGTGTCGACACGCGAAGGTCAATAGGACGACCATTCACGCGAACGCTGATTTCGCCGTCTTGTGGGACACGTCGCTCCGAGATGTCGAGCCGAGCCATGATCTTGATGCGACTCGCGATCGCCGCATGCATGCGATAGGGAGGCTTGATGCGGACATGCAGCACGCCGTCAACGCGAAGCCGCACGCGCAACTGCCCGTCGTCTGGTTCGATGTGAATGTCAGATGCCCCCTCAGCGACAGCAGATGCGATGATGTGGTTCACCAATCGGACCACGGGACCGCTTGAGGCCTCGTCAGTGCCGCCCGACATCTCCGCGGTCTGCGGCTCGGTGACCTCGCCGACGACGTCATCGAGGTTGTCCAAGAGTTCCGCAACGATTTCCTCGGTCTGCGCACCACTTCGCTCTGATTGGATCTCGACTTCTGGCGTCGGCACTGCGAACGCCAGCTCGAGTGCCGCTGGCGTGCTCACGGTCACTCGCACACGAAATCCTGTCATGCGCGCGATGTGCTCGGTGACCACGAAATCATCTGGGTTTGCAGTGCAGACCACCAGTTCACCTTCGGCAAGTGACATGGGAAGCACCATGTGCTCCACGCGGATCGCCTCGCGAACCAGTGCAC
>CAYHHO010000183.1:0-2874 GCA_964356445.1 uncultured Singulisphaera sp.
CTCGGGAGAATCCAAATATGGAAGAACTTGCAGTTGTGGGTTGCGCGCTCAAGGACGATCTCGGTCGCGTGAGCATTCGCCAGATCAGAAACGCACTTGGGTTGCAGGGGCGACTCTTTACGGCGCTTGCGCAGGCCAACATTGTCATCGATGACATCATGCAGACTGAGCAGGGGAGCGCGACGATGATTGCCTTCACGCTCGATCACGCCGATCTCTCCGAGGCGAAGCAACTCGTCGCCAAGACACTTCAGGAAATGCAGGAGGGAGAACTTTCAGTCGAGGTCGGGCTCTCGAAGGTCTCCGTGGTCGGGGTTGGAATGAAGAGCCACGCCGGGGTTGCGAGCAGAATGTTCCGCTCGCTCGCGGAAGTTGGGGTCGGGATCCACAACATCACCACAAGCGAAATCAAGATCAGTTGCATCATCGATAGTTCGAATGGACAGCGCGCCCTCGAAGCGGTGCACTCCACTTTCGGTCTCGGACTTGGTTCGAACGCGACGCTCGCGATGCAGACGGACTCGCTCCAGCCGTGAACCCCGAAATCAGCCAAGATCTTTGGAAGGCGCGAGGAGAGGCGCTTGCGGCGCCGGTGCCACCTGCCATTGACGGTCTGCGGGTGATCAAGTTGCTCGGGACGGGTGGTTACGGCGCCGTCTGGCTCTGCGAACAATCTGAACCGCTGAAGCGTCTCGTAGCGGTCAAGGTGATCAGGAGTGTTGCCGCCGGGCCTCGGCTGCGAAGTCGTTTCGAGGCGGAGCGGCGAGTCCTTGCTCGCATGGATCATCCCGGAGTCGCGCAAGTTTTCGAGGCGGGGGAGTCCAGCGACGGCAGTCTCTACTTCATTATGGAGCTGGTGGAAGGCGAGCCAATTGCAGAGTGGTGTGATCGGCATTCGCTGCCGATCGAGGTACGGCTGGGACTCATGCGTCAGGTGGCGGCGGCTGTGCAGCACGCCCATTCCAAGGCGATCATCCATCTTGACTTGAAGTCATCGAACATTCTGGTGCGTGAGGTTGACGGGCATCCGGTCGTGAAGGTGATCGACTTTGGAATTGCTCGGCTCGTTGGCGATGAAGATTCCATCGCGACCCAGGCAATGGTTGGCGGCCGCGAAGCGATCGGAACTTTGGAGTTCATAGCGCCCGAGCAACTCAGTGGCGCACAGCATCTTGACACAAGGGCGGATGTGTATTCGCTCGGCGTTGTGCTTCACCACTTGCTGACAGGACTGTTGCCCTTTGATGCCCAGCGCCTGCAGGCTTCGGGCACCGTCGAGGCGCAGCGCATCATCCGTGAGTGCGATGCCCAACCGCCGAGCCTGCGCGTGCGCCAAGCGAATAGCGCAGAACCAGCCGAAGCACGCGAGCGATCACGTGCAAGGGGGCTTTCGCCGAAGTCGCTTGAGCGAATGTTGCGCGGTCAACTTGACCTCGTGATCTTGCACTGCCTCGAGAAGTCTCCTGAATTGCGCTACGCGACTTGCGATGCGCTTTCAGAGGACATCCGTCGTTGGGTTGATCACGAGCCCGTGCTTGCAAAGACAGCATCGCGCAGCCTGCGCCTACGGAAGTTTGCCCGTCGAAATCGCGGGGTGCTTGGCGTTGCCGCAATCCTGTTTGTCGGAATGGCTGTCTCGCTTGGCGTCATCTGGCAGTTTTATTCCGATGCCCGACTTCAACTCGCGCGCGTCGAGCGGCACCGAGATTTTAATAAGGCGATGCTTGAATCAGTTGCGCCCGATGTCGCGCAAGGGATGGATACGAAACTGATGCTGATGATCCTGAATCAGGCGGCCACGACGATCGAATCGCAGTACCGCGATGATCCGGAACTCGCTGCTGACGCCAACGAGACCGTCGGTTGCACGTACAACGCGATCGGCGAATCTGAGTTGGCGCTCCTGCACCTTCGGCGAAAACTTGCAGCGCTGAGTTCGCTGTACGGCGACGATGATCTGAGGGTTTTGGAATCGAAAAATGACGTGGGATATGCGTTGCTGAATGCTGGGCAGGTCGATGAAGCCGCGCCTTTGATCGAGGACGTCCTTGCGCAGCGACGCGAACTTCTTGGGGAGTCTGACCGAGCGACTCTGGCATCGATTCACAACCTCGGCTACCTGCGGGAGAAGCAGAACAAATTGAAGGAGGCGCTTGCGCTCTATGAGGATGCAGCTCTTCGCAAACGCGCTGCCTTGGGTCCGGACGATGACAGCACGCTTCAGTCTGCCAACAGTGCGGCTGTGATCTATCGAACACTCCGGGACTTCCCAGCCGCTCGGGCGATCGCCGAGGAAGTCGTGGCGCGCCGCATCGCCACCTTCGGAGAAGACCATTCGAGTTCGCTCCTCGCTCGCAACAACTACTGCGAGATCCTGCGCTGTATCGGTCCTCCCGAGGCTGTCGAGCCCGCATTCAACGAACTTGTCGTGGACATGGAGCGCGTCTTCGGCTCAGACCACTCTCTCACGCTCGTGGCAAAGAACAACCTCGCGGCGATCTTGCGCGAAACCAGCCGGCTCGCGGAGGCTGAAGCACTCTATCGACTGGTCATTGCTGGTTTTGAGGCGAAGATGGGCTCCCAGCACGCCTACACGCTGAGTGCCCTCGGGAATCTCGCGCTCACACTCGATCTCGCGCACAACTATGCCGCTGCCGAACCCATCTACATCGATGTCATCGCGCGCAAACGCGCCAAGTCTCGGCCGGGCCATGGGATTTCGCACTCGACGCTCGCTTCGATCATGAACCTCGGAAGGATGTATCTCGACCTCGATAGGCACCAAGAGGCAAAGCCGCTCTTGGTTGCAGCAAGAACGGGTTTCGTGGCGAGCGGCGGACCATCAGCGCCACTCTCAATACAAGCTGGACTTCG
>CAYHHO010000184.1:0-2798 GCA_964356445.1 uncultured Singulisphaera sp.
CTCGACACATGACGCCGGTGGGTTGACTGCGAAAGATTTTGATGGCGCGGTCGCAGCGGACGTCCTCGCCGACTCGATCATGTTGTCGTAGTCGGGGATGAGTTTGGACATGTTCCGCGCGCGAGCGCAGTGGGGCATCAGGGTTGCTGTCCGGCGCTTGCACTCGACAGGGCTTTTCGGACAAATGTCGCCCGAATCTCCCGTTCGATGCTGTCGCTCTCAAGCGCACGCGGATCGATCACAGAAGTGTGGGCTGGTTGGACTTGCAGCAGCAGCCGCTGGATGAGACTCAAGTCCGCATGGATCAGACCGAGCACAATCCCAAACCGCATTCGGCTGAGGTCGCGCGTCGCCGCATCCGCACTCAGCAACCGCGCCGCGCTCAGGTTTGCTTGCGCACGGAAGACAAAATCTTCGACGCGCGTTCGCTGTCGCGCGAGCGCCGCCTCGCGCGCGTTGCGTTCATATTGAATGAGCTGCGGCAAGACCACTCCATGAAACTCATCGAGCAATGATTGTTCGGTCGACCCAAGCGTGGTCTGATTCGAAAACTGGAAGAACTCTCCGATGGATTCAGAGCCTTCGCCGTAGTACCCGCGCACCGCAAGGTGGAGATCCTTCGCTGCGCGCTTGATTCGATCCACTTCCTTCATGATGTGGACCGCAGGCAGGTGGAGCATCGCGCTCAAGCGAATCCCGCACCCGACATTGGTCGGGCAGGCAGTCAGGTAACCCCACCGAGGATGGAATGAAAAACTGGTCGACTCTGCGAGGAGTCCCTCCAACTTGAATGCCGCATCGAATGCAACTGGAAGTTGCGACCCTGGGCAAAGCACTTGGATGCGAAGGTGATCTTCTTCATTCACCATCACGCTCGACTGCTCGTCGGCGGAGAGCGCCAGCGCGCGCGGTCCTTCGCTATTGGCAAAGTGACGCGATACAAGATGACGCTCCGAGAGAAGGATTCGATCGCGCGGTGGAGCGGATTGAAGTTCAATCCAGCGCAAGCCGATCGCTGATTCTGACCGCTGCGCGGGTCGATCGACCGCTCGTCGCACGACGCGGAGGATCTCCTGCCGCACGGGATTGCTGGCGCGGCTGATGAACGGGAATCCGGAGATGTTTCGCGCCAATCGAACGCGACTGGTCACCACGACATCGGACTCTGGACCAACTTGCGAGAGCGCAGCCGAAAACGGATGTTGCCCGCTCATGGGGTGAGACTCGTGACCGCCAACATCGACGAATGGGTCATGGGTTTGGTCCGTCCATCGCCTTCAACTCATCGCGCAACTTGGCTGCGCGCTCGTAATCCTCTCCCGCAACTGCGACCTCGAGGTCGTGCATCAACTTCGCGCGCAGGTTTTGCAGTCGCTCGGAGTCGACTCCTCCTGGGGGGCTCCGACCGACATGATGCGTGGCGCCACGCTGCGCCCGTCCGATCACCTGCTCGAGCAACGGCATGAACGCCTCGTAGCAGGCGGGGCATCCGAGTGTCGCGGTCTTTCGAAACGAAGCAAAGGTCAAACCGCATGCCGCGCATTTTGGAGTGCGCTCCTTGGTGACAGCGCCTTCGACTTTGACCACCGCGCCGAGTTTCGGAAAGATGTCTGCAATCGGCTGTTCGATCGGCAGTGGATATCCAGCGGCGATCGCGTGCTCTGCGCAGAGATGCACCTCCGATGAGTTCCCTTGCTGGATCACAATCTCATGGACGATCGCCGGCTTTTCACAGTGGTCGCACTTCATGCGCTTCCCACCGCTTGGCGAAGCGACGCGAGCACTTTCAGGAGTGCGGGCACCTGATCGAGCGGTTGGATTGTGGCTCGGTCGCTGAGGGGTGCCGTAGGGTCGGGATGGCACTCGAGAAAGATGGCGTCAACTCCGGCGGCAACGGCAGCCCGAGCAAGAAGTGCCGCATGCTCGGGGCGACCACCGCTGGTCTCACCTTCGCCCGGTCGCTGCGTCGAGTGAGTGACATCGAAACAAATGGGAACGCCCATCGCGAGCATCTCGCCGACGCCCGCGAAGTCATTGACGAGTCTGTGATATCCAAAAAAAGTTCCGCGTTCAGTCAACATAATCTGCTTCGCACCAGCTTCGCGGAGTTTGCCAACGGCACCTGCCATCTCACTCGGAGCCATGAACTGTCCCTTCTTGACATTGACTGCGCGTCCTGTCGCGGCCGCGGCAGCAAGGAGGTCTGTCTGTCGAGCAAGGAATGCTGGGATTTGCAGAATGTCCACCGCCTGCGCAGCGCGTGCGGCCTGAGCAGGTTCGTGAATGTCGGTCGTGACGGGGACGCCAAGCCTTGCCTTCAGCGACGCGAGCATCTCGCATCCGCGCTCGAGGCCTGGTCCGCGCGAACTCTTGACGCTCGATCGATTCGCCTTGTCGAAACTTGCCTTGAAGACGAAATCCAAGCCAAGCGCCGCACAGGCGTCGCGGATGGTCTCGCCGATGCGCTTGTTGATGTCATCGCTCTCAAGAACGCATGGGCCTGCAATGATCAACAGCGGCCCGCGACCCTGCGGGGGGCGAGGCTGCGAAAAAAAGCGGTTCGCGTCAAGCGGCATTCGAGTGATTCTCCAGAAAAAGTCGCGGGTCGCTCAGGCAAAAACCCATCATGAAACTCGTCGCGCGAATTGGCATCGACGCCGAATTTATCCGATAGTTCGATCGATGGTGCGCTCGAACAGCGCATTGTCCGCCAGGTTGTTCGATTTCGACTTGGCGACAGGGTGTGTGGTCAAGGGTCAGCAATGGGTTGGTTTCACAGGAGGTCAGGAATGAGCGAC
>CAYHHO010000185.1:0-2728 GCA_964356445.1 uncultured Singulisphaera sp.
TGAAGTACTCACTTGATGGAAAGGAGCCGCGCAATGGGATTGACTACAACGGCGCAATCCCAGTCGGAGATGGTGAAGTTCGAGTATTGGTCTTCGCCTCAGCCAACGATGTTGAAGCTAGGGAGTCGTTCGACTTTCCGGCCCGCGGAAAGAAGGGAGTTCAGATTGATCAGTCGAAACCAGCTTCGCTCAGTAAGGCCAAGGGAGCACACTCATTGGGATCGCGAACCGACACATTCGCGGCCATCGAGTCAGCTAAGTCCAATGGCATCACTTTCGAAGTGTTGCACATTACGGTTGGCGATGGAGCAAAATCGGCAAGCGTGACCGTGTCTGAAATGCGGATCACAGGCCAGTACCTTGAAAAGGTTTTGCTTGCGGTGGCTGACGCATTTTCACCAGATGCGCCCATCACGATGACATTCAAGAAGGCACACTTCACGACGGGGCATGACCTGTCGCAGTTTGCACAAAAATTTGGTATCGAGCTGCAACCTGCTGAGGTTGCGCAGTGAGTGAGTCGAAGGTGGCCACCGTGGATTTCGGTGCCCCAGAAGCATTCGGGGCGCATTCCTTTCGGGTCGAGATCTCGGCGGCACGAGCGGATCCAATCAAGATCATTGAAGACTTCGGTTTCAAAGGCGGCACAGGCGGTGTTCCATACGAGGAGTGTCGTGTCATTGTGTCGCGCACCGCTTGGGCGGCTATTTCGGATCACGCCCGTCGAGACTTCAACGAACGGCTGAAGGTAGTGAAGGCATCGACTGGCCGATGGAAGACTGGAAAGACACTCGTGGATCGATTACTCGGCAAGGAACTCTGCGTTCTTGCGTGGGCCGCTGAACGTGCGCAGCCGGATGAACTTCCCATTATCTGCAGCAAGTGGGGCGCCCTTCGGCCAGAAGAACGCTGGTGGTTGTTTTCCGTAACAGCCGCGGAAGCTGGCCTCGCAGATGATGTCGAGCGAGGCTGGCGCAAGGCGATTTACTATGCCCTCGCCGACGGTGAGCGAATCACCACGGACAAAAAGGTGAGGCGTCGCCCAAAGGATGACGATTCTCCAACCCTTTTTGAGGTGAAACCGTGAGCGCTAAGAACAAGATTGTTCCGATGTCTCTGAAGGACGCGCCTGCAATCATCGAGCATGTGCTTCCGGTGCAAAAGTTGTCAGTCGAAGTATTCAAGGAGCGCACGGCCGGTCAAGGGCAGACGCTTACGGCACTTGGGTCTTATTGGAAAGGGCGCAAACCACTCATTCTGAACAAGGCGTGCATCTTGGGTTGCCTTGTCCCTGCAACCAACGACACCGCGAAGGATCTCGAGATCTTTGAGTTGCTGATGGGTATGGATGAGGCAACGATTCGCATTCGGTTGAAACTGAAGCATGGCGAGCCGCTTCCAACTCGACCCTACCGCGAGCACGTTGTGGCGGCAAAACGTCCCGAAGAACTCGGCGACGCAGTGCATTCCCATATTTGGGATCGGGTCAATGACCACCTTAAGACGGATGCGCACTCATTTCCGCAACTCGTTGAACAACTGGGGATCATGCGCTACGGACATCGCCCTCGCGTGGCAGACACGTTCAGCGGATCAGGGCAGATTCCTTTCGAAGCCGCCCGTCTGGGCTGCGATGCATATGCCGCAGACTTGAACCCGATCGCGTGCATGCTCACATGGGGTGCCTTTAATATCGTTGGCGGAAGCAAAGAGCAACGCACGAAACTCGCGGCGGAGCAGGAATCACTCGTAGCGCATGTCGCGAAAGAAATCGATCGCCATGGAGTCGAGGTGGATGGCAAGGGGTGGCGAGCGAAGGTGTTTCTGTACTGCGTTGAAACGAAGTGCCCAAACACGGGATGGATGGTGCCGCTCTTACCGAGCCGAGTGATCAGTACATCCAAGTCGGCGATTGTTGAACTTGTTGCAGATCACAAGCACAAGCGTTACGACATCGTGGTGCGCAGCGGAGTGACTGACGCGCAACTCGAAGCAGCTACCTCGGGGACGGTGCGTACCGAGGGACGCGGACAAGACCCATACATGATCCACACGGTGGATGGCGTAGAGCACCGCGTCAAGATTTCCACGATTCGAGGCGATTTCACTCGACCAGATGGATCGACCGGCAATCGTCTTCGTCAGTGGGCGAAGACTGATTTTGTGCCGCGTGTTGATGATATTTTCGGAGAGCGTCTCTATGCCATTCAGTGGATGAAGGATGATGGGTCGTCACGGCCAGATACGGCGTTCCGGTCAGTGACGGATGCGGATCTCGAACGCGAAGTTGTGGTACAGCGATACGTCGCAGATCACATTGTTGAGTGGCAAGAGAAGGGTTGGTGCCCGGACATGCGGATTGAGTCGGGGTACAACACGGATCAACCGATTCGAGAGCGCGGCTGGACCCATTGGCACCATCTGTTTAACGCGAGGCAGTTGATGATGCTCGCAATGCTTCGTTCGCGATCGAGTGCCGCAAACATGCTCGGTGTTTGCCAAGCGATGAACTTCATGTGCAGGCTCGCCCGATGGGCACCGCAAGGGGACAAGGTCAATACAACATTCGACAATCAGGCACTGAACACCTTGTTCAATTATGGATGTCGTGCGACTGCCGCTGCCCTCGGCAACGTGCAGACGAAGTATTCAAGTTTTCCGGCAGTGGCGTCGGGCACCATCGTGAATGCCCCTGCTGACACGGCCGGAATATCGGCAGACGTTTTCA
>CAYHHO010000186.1:0-2715 GCA_964356445.1 uncultured Singulisphaera sp.
CCCTGGAAGACCAAACAATCTGGAACCGCTTCGGTACCCAAGCGCGCCGAACCCTATTGCACCCCCGCGATGCTTGCGCGATGGACCGAAATTCTGATTCCACGCTACGCAACGCGCCACGGCGCACTGATGCCGATCCTGCATGATGTGCAGCATGCGTACCGGCACATTCCATATCAGGCGATGATTGAGATCGCGACCTTCCTCAAGATCGCGCCCTCAGAGGTGCTCGACACGGTTTCGTTCTATGAAGAGTTCACGATGCAGCCAGTGGGTCGATGCGTGATTGGCATCTGCCACACGTTTGCCTGCGAGATCTGCGGTCATCAGGCGATTGTTGATCATGTGAGGGCGCGACTTGGTATTGAGCCCCATGAGACGACACCTGATGGAGCATTCACGCTCTTGACAATGGAGTGCCTTGGTTCGTGCGACACAGCGCCCGTTGCTCTCTTTAACGAGACACTGCACGAAAACCTGACTGTTGAAAAGGTCGAGAAACTCATCTGCGAAGTGATCGAGAAGGGTTCGAAGGCACCTTCGCATGGATGAGTACACGCTGAGCCCGACGGCATGCCCGAGTGAACCGATCAGCATCGCGCGGAGTCTTGGCGAGTGCTGCGGGCACATCCTCAATGCGATCCGCACTCCTGTCGCGCGGGCGCCAGCTGCGCCAACACAAGCGCCCCTGCGCGGGAATGGCTGCGCAACAACGGTTCGCGCTGCGGTTCGAGATGAGACCGTCGACGGCGTGATTCATCGTCGAATTGTGATCGACCAAGTGGTTTACCCCGCCGCGCCGTCCGCGAGAAGCACTCCACCGGATTCAACAACATGAAACTCGCAGAACCGATTCTCACCCGCCGTATTCCATCGTTTCCTCACGGCGATCCGAAGCAACGGCACATTGTCGGCTACGAAGAGTTTGTGAAGACTGGCGGTTACAGCGCACTCGAACGCGCGCTCGACATGGAGCCAGCGAAAGTTGTCGCGTTGGTGAAAGACGCAGTCTTGCGTGGACGCGGTGGTGCTGGATTTCCCGCCGGATTGAAGTGGTCCTTTCTCGCCCCAGAGGATGGCAAGGGGTCGCGGTATCTCTGCATCAACTGTGACGAGGCGGAACCAGGCACCTTCAAAGACAGACTGCTCTGCGATTTTGATCCGCACCTCATTCTGGAGGGAATCGCGATCGCGTGCTGGGCATGCAAACTTGATGTTGCATACTTCTTCATTCGCGGCGAGTACCACCATCAGGCGAAGGTGATGGAGCGCGCGATCGAACAGGCGTATCAAGCTGGGATCTTCGGCAAGCAGGGGTTGTTGCGCGGCAAAGTGAAGCACGCGGTGGAGTGTCATGTCCACCGCAGCGCTGGCGCTTACATCTGTGGAGAAGAGACTGGTCTGCTCGAGGCGATCGAAGGCAAACGCGGATGGCCGCGCGTGAAGCCGCCGTTTCCAGCAGTCAAAGGAGTCTTCGGGCGTCCCACCATTGTGAATAATGTCGAGACGCTCGCTGTTGTGCCGGACATCGTCCTTCGTGGAGTGGCATGGTGGAAGTCGATCGGCGTCGAGAGTTCCTTCGGGGGAATGCCGTCGTACGGTCCGAAGTTGATGGGCGTTTCGGGCCACGTGCAGCGACCGGGCTGCTTCGAAGTTCCGCTTGGGATTCCACTGAGTTCGCTCGTCAACGACTACTGCGGCGGAATGAAGGGCGGAAAGAAGTTCAAAGGCGCAATTGCTGGCGGCGTCTCGATGGGTGTGCTTGGACCTGACCAGTTTGACGCAGCGATGGACTTTGAAATCGGTCGGCGTTGCAATGTGCTCGGTCTCGGCACCGCGTGCCCCACAATCTTTGACGAAGACACAGACATGGTTGCTGTCGCGAGGAACTGCGCGCGCTTCTTCATGAACGAATCGTGCGGTCAATGCACCCCTTGCCGCGAGGGATCGGGTTGGATCTTCAAACTGCTCACAAGGATCGAACGTGGCGAAGGAACGACCCGGGATCTCGATCTTCTCGTGGAAATCGCGGGATCCATGGGGCTTTCCGAAGGGACAACGATTTGCGGACTCGCGGACGGAAACAACTGGCTGGTTCGGACGATCGTCAGCAAGTTTCGCCCAGAGTTCGAGCGGCGGGTGAAGCCAAAGTTCATCCCGCTGCATTTGGCTGCACGGTGAACACGACCCGACCATCGATTGACGTGGTGTGTCCCGCTGCGATCAACGAAGCGAGGTTGGTTGAGCAGGTCGGAAGGGTTGTCGAGTTCTTGGCGGGTGAGTCGCAGGGTTACGCGTTTTCGCGCATCTCGATCCGCGTTGTGGACGATGCGGAGATGTCGATGCTCCACTTGAAGTATTCGAAAGTCGCGGGCACAACCGATGTGTTGACCTTCGTCGAAGAAGACCCCAACTCGGGCATCGCCGTCGATCTGGCGATTTGCATCGATGAGGCGCGCCGGTGTGCAAGCGAGTTGCATCACAGCGTCGACGACGAACTCGCGCTGTACATGGTTCACGGACTCCTTCATGCGCTGGGCTTTGATGACTCGGACGGCGCGAAATCGACTGCGATGCACGCCGAAGAAGACCGCATCCTGACGTCGGTTGGCATCGGAGCGGTCTACGGCGCACGGGAGCGAAAACCATGACGATGGGGATGCTCATCGCGCTGTTGGTACTGCTCGCCGTCACGACGATGCTCTCTGCGCTCAA
>CAYHHO010000187.1:0-2679 GCA_964356445.1 uncultured Singulisphaera sp.
CCGGCGAGCATGTTTGAGCGCCGGGAGGTCCTTTCGCGGGCCTCTCGCTTCCGTATTCCGCTTCCGAATTCCGCTTCCGTGTTCCGCTCCGTGTTGCGCTCACACGCTTGGCCGCGCCAAGCATGCGCGCCATCCATTCACTTCCCAACTGACCCCGACCCCGATCGAATCTGAATCCGCCCCGACTGCATATCCCAAGTCATCTCAGCCGCGCGCAGCGGCGTTCCCTGGCCCTTCGCCAAGACTGTGACTAGGCGTCCCGCGCGCGAACGCATTTCGGCCATACCCGTCACGGTGTTGTAGTCAAACTCCTCGCACTCCACGTCATATTCGGGTGTGCGGATGAAGCAGCGACCGATTCCTCGTACCCGTTGAAGTTCCGAAGATCCGCCAAGATTAAATTCTCCGCCGGCATCCGAACTCGCCGACTCCTGATCGCGCCTTTGAAGTGTCGCCTCGAGCCGATCGCAGGTGAGGCTCATCGTCTCTGACTGCTCGATCCCAGCGCGCAGCAATTCAACCCCCTCATCCATGGTCATCAGGTACTTCCCATCAACAAGCCGCTTCAGGTTCATCGCCAACTCCCAGCGAAAGCGGCTCACGCCTTCAACTCCTGCTCCTGAAATCGCCTGCGAATCAGGGCGTGCTTTCGCTGACGATTCGCTTCCATGACCCTTAGGAATATTCACGAGTACCTGCCCCGCACAGGGCACGCTCGCCTCGCCTGTCACCGCGTCGTATTCAATCTTCGCGCCGCGTACCTGAAAAAGCCGCGGTTCACCAGTTCGCTGCGCATCAAGCCAAACTTGGTTCTCAATTCTCGCATCGCCTGTCGCAATCAGTCGTCGCGGTTTGATCTCGCCGCCAGTCGATGTCGGAGCACTCGCGGCCACGGCATCCGCGAGCGCTCCCGCTGCGGAAACTCTTCTATCCAATTCGAGATGGACATGCTGCGCGTCGAGCGCGTCGAATTCCTCGGGTCTGGGCTCGGCGCGAAGTCGCACGGATTGATCAAGCTCAAGCACTGCTCCAAGCTGTGCATGATCCGTGTAGGTCATCTCTCCCTTCCATGTTGCATCAAGTTCTGGTTTCGAACTCGGCACAGAAGGTCGTTCGATTTTCCCGCGCAGTTCCGGCGCGACGATGGGCGCTTTCCAACTCCGCGCGTGCCCACCGCTTGGTGCGACTGCCGTGCGCTTGCGGTCATCGACCGTTATCGCAGCAATCGAGTCAATCAGCACTCCGCTACGAACAACTGCGATGTCACTTCCGGCGAGTTCCGCCAGGCCCTTCGGCGGGTATGCCACCAAACTTTGCGAGAAGACTCTCGCTCCGTCCTTCAGTTGGATCTGCACGCCATCGACAGCAGTCACTCTCGACACTTCCGCGGGACCGAGCGCTGGATCGCTCAACTTTGACTTTGCCGCTGCTGGGTCCTCGACACTCTCAAACTGGGCGCGAAGATTCTCGCACCAGAGCGTTTGAGCAAGGTCTGTCGCTTCAACCGCGCCCACTGCAACAAGTGATCTCGGGGTGGTGCGCCCACTCCCGTCTGCTGCGAGTTCGATGTCGACTTCGTGACCACGAAGTGCCATTCCGGCTGAGTTCGCGAGTTCTGCAGATTTCCCGTCGATATTGACGAGCATCCCCTTCGGCGAACTGGGAACTGTTTCGCCCGGTTCAACCGGCTCCATCCGAAGCGCACCGGAGTACCGAATCACAATGAGGTCATTCGCGCCATCAGCTGATTGGGGTTCTGCCTGCGCCGCGAGGAGTGCGGCGACGATGTGAGATGGCACACTCATCGGCGGCATGAAACGGCTGTGTGACTCGTCCAACTTCGGTTCTGAGATGAAATCAGCCGATGCCACCTGCTTCGCGACGAGATCACTCTTGAGTGTGAAGATCGCGACCAACAGGTCGCCCTTCGTCCACGCGCGGTCCTGAGGTGTATACCGAAGCACCTCCACGTCATCGTGCAGTTCAAGTTTGTAGAACCGATCCGCTTCGACTGCAGATGCCGCTACCGCATTCTTGGCTGGAAGAATCGCGCCACCGCGATCGACTGCGCTCCAAGGAGTTCGAGCCGCGAGTGCATTTCTCCGAGCAGAGGTGGCGCTCGCCTGCTTCGAGCGATCAATCACAATCGGACCCAGCGGACGGTCGACCGTCAATCGTTCGATTGACTTGCCGTCATTCCCGAGCAGGAGATCGAGCCCCTCGCCATCAAAGGTCAACATCTCGGTCGTCAGTCGGAAAGATGATCGGCAACCGATCTGGCCCTGCAACTGGTCGAAGTCAAGTTCCTCTGACTCGAGGATCATCGAAGGTGCATCTGTAGCGAGGTTGACTTCAAAGCCAGTGGCTGGTCGGTAGACGCGGATGACGACTGTCCCGCGAAAGGTGCCAGACTCAAGTGCGCGGCTGGGAACGTGCACTCGACCGGTATCGGCACGAAGCGTTGCAACACGCCCATCATCAAAATAGAAAACGGCCCGGGGTTCGACCATCGAGAGAAATGCGCCAGCCTGTGGGTCAAGCCGCTCCGCCGTGTACTGCTGTGCGACCCTTCCCGACTTGTCGGCAACTTGAACCCAAGCACCCCGGTCGAGTTGCACTCCCGTTGCAGAACTTTGGCCTCCCCTTGCAGCTGCGAGTTCCGACTCGGTCAGGGGTGCG
>CAYHHO010000188.1:0-2444 GCA_964356445.1 uncultured Singulisphaera sp.
CCGTGGCCGCCGCGAATCTTGGCAGACATCGGCAGTCGCCACGCCCAATCGACCATCTCGCGGTCGAGGAATGGCGACCTCACTTCGAGACCAACGGACATCGACGCACGGTCGACCTTGACGAGAAGGTCGTCCACGAGGTACGAAGTGAAGTCGCGCACCATCATCTGTGCGGCGATCGACTGCGAATGGCTCGGCCACGCGCACGACGGAGACTCCGACCGCTCGCTGCCTCCGATGACGAGGCTCTCGATTCCGTCCGCGGTGCTGCCCAGCCTGCGATAGGCCGATTCGAAGTCCGGATGTGCGAGGATGGACGCGACGCGGGCGAGTTTCTCGTGCAGTCGCGTGACTCCAGCCGTATCCAGAAACGCACTTCCCCGTCCCGCCAACAACGAGAGTGCGCTTGCAAGCAACTTGCGTGCCGGCAGCGGCGCCCATCGCATCGCCTGAAACACTCTGGGGGCAATGCGGTATCGGTCGTATCCACCGAACAACTCGTCTGCGCCATCACCCGAGAGCGCAACGCTCACACTCGCGCGCGTGAGTTCGCTCAGCATGACAGTCGGGATCTGACTGCTGTCTGCGAATGGTTCGTCGTAGATCTCGCAGAGCCTTGGAATGATCGCCATGGCGTCGCGCTCGGTTGCAATCACCTCTGTGTGCTCAGTACCGATCGCATTTGCTGTCGCGCGCGCACGAGCGGACTCGTCGTATGCGGGGCTGTCAAACCCAATCGTGAAAGTCTTCACGCGAGTCCCGGACACGCGCGCCATCGATGCGACAACAAGTGCGCTATCGACGCCGCCGGACAAAAACGCCCCGACCGGCACATCCGAAATCAAGCGGCGCCTCACAGCGCAGTCGAGTTGAGCGTGCAACTGATCGACGAGCGCCTCTTCTGAGAGTGCGAGAGGTTGCGCCGCGCACTCGCGCATGGAGTCTGCCGTGCTCCAGAATGACGAGAGCCTCGGTTCCGATCCAGCGGGCGCATGCGCAGCGATCGTCGCGATCTGCCCCGCACGCAACTTGCGCAGATTCGGGTGAATGCACTGTGATCCAGGCACATGCCCCAGTCGCAAGAACGCAGCGAGCGCATCGCGGCTGATTTCAAGCGCACTCGGCGAGATCTGCGCAAGTGCTTTGAGTTCGCTCCCGAAGGCGAAGACCTGACCGATCCATCCGTAATAGAGAGGTTTCTTCCCGACGGAATCGCGCACCAAATGGAGTGCACGCTCTTGGCGATCCCAGACAGCCACCGCGAACATTCCATTCAACCGGCGAGTCGCGTCCACCAATCCCCATGCCTCGATCGCCTCCAAAATCACCTCAGTGTCGCTGCGCCCGCGCCACGCGACTGGTGAACGCGCATCGATCTGGCGACGCAATTCCTGTGAGTTGTAAACCTCTCCGTTGAAGACGATCGTGAAGCGTTCTGATCCGCTCGACATCGGCTGATGTCCCGCAGAGGTGAGATCGATGATTGACAATCGGCGGTGAGCGAGCCCGATCCGCGACTGCTCATCCCACCACACACCATGGTCGTCTGGACCTCTGTGCGCCAGTCGCGATGACATCGCTTCAAGCGTCGCGCGAGCATCACTCAACTGACCACGCGGATCGATGAAGCCCGCAATGCCGCACATGACTCGATCATAGGTTTGAACGACAACGGCACGCTATCCTCGCGGGATGCGAACACTTTCACCTCGACTTGGTCGACTCACCCGATCGCATTTCGTGGCATTCGTGCTTGGAGCCGCGACATTGGCGCTCGGTGCATGCGGGGTTTCGGACGAATTGCCGGTCGAAGCGATCGGGCCAACGACGGCAGGCGTGCTGCGCATTTCGACGACAGGGGTCGGCGTCAAGGAATTCAAGCAGAGCATGGAATCGCTCGCGACAATCATGTCGAAGTCATCCCTTCCGCAGGTCGTGCAGGCTTCGGGGCTGCTGCAATTGCAAGCGGCTGGACTCGATGCGAATCCCGGCCTCAAGCAGGGGGACGAGTCAATGGCAGCACTGCGCGAGATCCACGCCAAGGCGCTTTATGTCGTTGCCGATAGCGCGGCCGCTGGCAACATGACGGATGCAATGACGGGCGAACTTCCGCTCGGCGCCGATGGCGTTATCTTTCTCGTCCAGACCGACAGCGTCTTTTCGGAATCCGACGTTGGGACCGTTGCGACCAAGGCGTTCAAGCGTTCGGTCATCGTCGAATCACTTGGCAGAGGTTGGTACTGGCTCAAGTCCGATGCGAGCGACGCGCTACCAACGACGACCGATCCCGCGATCGCGGCCGAGTTCGACCGTTCGCTCAACGCACTGCCTGGATCTGCGATGACACTTGGCATGCGCATGACTCCAGAGTTGCGAGCCGCGTTCGGTGAGTCGATGGAGGAAGATGGGGGTCCGATGACAGCGTTCATGGCAGGATTTCAGGA
>CAYHHO010000189.1:0-2343 GCA_964356445.1 uncultured Singulisphaera sp.
GACGCGCTGTGGCGGGGGCGATGGAGCACCGGGCTTGAGCGCGTGCTCGTTAGAAAAGCGGGTGTTGACCGGTCGCGCCCATATAGGCACCGATGGCAGCGTTGATGATGCACAGCACGAGTCCGATGATTGACATTGTCAACCCGGCAACAGCCATCCCGTGACTGGTGGATTTCATGCCCTTCACTGAAAGGACGAGCCCGACGATCGTGATGGGAAAACCAACAAGAGGAATGCACCAAGCCAATAAGCCGATGATGCCAAGCACAAGTCCGGCAGTTGCTTTTCCCGTCGGGTTCTCCTTCGGGGCTGGTGGTGGGGTTTGAGTTTCCACGTGGTGACGGTCCTCGGGGGCCAAACAGCTGAGTGTCCGGATCTTCAACTGACTGTGACGCACGGGCATGGTATCCGTTCCGCAGGGCGCCTTGAAACACTGTCGCTTCGCGCCGGCGCGGATGCCTCCGATCTTGTGCGAACTGGCCGGAGATGGGCGGTGAGGATTGCGTTCCTCGGGCGTTCGGAGTGGCGGGGCAGTGCCGTGTCGAAGGCGGTTCGATCGGGGAGTTCAGCCGGTCGACCTCAGCAGCGGCAGGCCGGTTGGTTAACAGGATCGATCGGCGAAATCACCGAGATCGGGCATCGTGACCGAGGCCCCGCACGCGCACAGTTTGTTCCATATATTTTCTGGCATGCTCGAAGCGGCTTGCCACCTCCCAGAGGGCTATTCGATCCGCCTCATGATCGAGAGCGACTACGCGCAGTGCAGCGCGATCTGTGCCGCGGTCTACCCGACTGAACGCCCGTACACCAGCGATGAACTTGCCGCGCATCACCGCGTTTTTCCGGATGGTCAGTTCATCGTCGTGCACAATGCCAGCGGCGCTGTGGCCGGCGCACATTTCACGCTCCTCCTGTGCATGTTGGATTTCCACATCGACGATCCGTGGGACGTGCTGACTGCAGGCGGCGCCTTCACCGATCACAATCCAAATGGTCACACGCTGTATGGAGCGGATCTCATGGTGCATCCGGCGCATCAGCACCATGGAATCGGCCGAGCCCTTACGGTCGCGACGCGCGATCTCGTGCGTGTGCGGAAGTTGTGGCGCTCGACGGGTGGCAGTCGCATGCCGGGCTATCACAACTTTGCCGCTGAGCTATCGCCCGACGAGTACATCGCAAAGGTGAAGCGCGCGGAGTTGGTCGATCCGGTGCTCACAGCGCACTTGCACGACGGGTGGGATGCCGTCACTGCGATCGCGGGATATCTCCCCAACGATGCCGAGAGCGCGGGGTGGGCAGCAGTCATTCAGTGGATCAATCCAGACTGCCCGCCACCAGCGGATCAGGCGATCACGCGGGTTCCGCGGCGAGCGGCTTCGTGAGGCTTGGGGTGACCGTCTGGATTTCCACTCACGCTACTCAACTCAAAAGAGTTTCTCGCCCTTCAGCTTCGAAGCTTGCTTGATCCACCGAGCAAGCTGAGCTTCATCGATCGAGTCACCCTCGTTGATGTGGAGATAGCGCGTGTTCTTGACCTTCGACGCCACCGGCGGCATCGGCTTGAGTCGAGTGCCATTGAGGAACGCGACCTTGATGTACTTCGTCATGCAGTGAAATCCGAGGAACCAGCCGCGGCCTTCGACGCCGTAGAAGGGCGTGTTCCATCGCACCGCCTTGCGCGCGCCTGGGACGCTGCGCACGATGATCGCGTCGAGGTGCTCGCCGACTTCGCGCTTCCATCCCGGCATCGCCGCGATGAATGCGTGCACTGGCGCGTCGCCGTCTGCCTTGGCAATCTGGGGATTGCCGCCGGAGAGCAACTTGGGATTGCGGGTGGGCTTTGCCGCGGGGCGGGCAGGGGATTTCGCGGCCTGTACTGGTCGTCGCACGTCTGCGAGTCTATTGGTGGGGCAGGAGGCGGCTCGGCAGGCGGGGCGTGACGCACAATTTGCTTTTCGCGATTCATTGAGTAAAATTACTCAACATCATGAGTAATCGGTCCACTCCATTCCAGCGCCCGCAAGCCAAGGAACTTGCGCGGCGGCTCGCAGAGCGCCGGACGCACATCCATGTCGTCGCCGGTCCGCGGCAAGTCGGCAAGACCACGCTCGTCCTCCAGGTCGCCGAGCGACACTCCGGCCCCGTTCGATACGCCAGTGCAGATGATCCGACGCTGCGTGGTCCAGGTTGGATTGACCAGCAGTGGGATGCGGCGCGACTCGAGGCCGCATCGCACAAGCGCGGGTCGGTGCTCATTCTTGACGAGATCCAAAAACTCCCGAATTGGTCCGAGTCTGTGAAGCGGCTCTGGGACGAGGACACGCGGGCGAAGCGTCCCCT
>CAYHHO010000190.1:0-2327 GCA_964356445.1 uncultured Singulisphaera sp.
AATGGAACATTCCCAACCAACGCACCCAATGCGTCAGTGGTTTGGGCAGTGGTGCCCGGAGGTTTGGAATCGTCGAAGTTCCCCTTCGGCACCGTGGTGCGAATGATCTAGCCGCCAGTGATTGATTTAGCCGCCTCCACAACAGGCCACGCCCAATCCGCGCGGAGAGTGGCACGAACGTCCTCTGGTGTCGAGGGATTGCAAGCAACTAGCCCCCGATCAACCCATGAGCCCCCGCGAGCATGCTTTCGCAGTACATCCACCGGGCAGGCTGGATGCGTGAGCGCGATCGAATTTGATGCCGATCTGGTCTCACTTGCGGCAGCGAGCGCGACGAGAGTGCCGAGATCGGGACGCGTCGTTGACTTCTCCATGAGTTCGAGACCGCGAGCCTTCATCTGCGCGATAACAAACTCCGCCAACCTGTCCAAGATGCTCGGCAGCATGGCATCGTCTAGGCAGTGATTTCCTGCTAGCGCCGTGACCACTTCCATTGCACCATCACCAACCAACTGCGCAACGACATCGGGCAGAAGCTTTCCATTCGCCGCGAGTGAGACCCGAACTTTGGCAGAAGCATCCGATGCCAGAACCTGCTGCTCCGCCAACGACAAGTCGCCGCGTTCGGCAAACCCGATGCGCACTTCTGCAGACTTGTCCGCAAGTAACTTCGGACGAGAGACTGCAGGAATGGACCCCAACCGAGCAGCGGCGGCAGCTCGGATTGCCGCTAATTTGTCGGTGCAGAAGGCGAGTACCAAGGCCTCATCCGTCACCGAGAGCGAACCAGCGAGCGCCAACTTGACCGCCTTCGAATTATCGCCGAGGAGCGCCTGCACGAGGTCCGGCGGCAGGTCGGACCGACCAGCGATCGCTACACGCACCTTCTCGTCGGGACGCTGCGCCAACTCCGCGATAATCTTCGGATCGATCGATGGGTTGCGCGCAACCGCCCGATCGAGTGCCACAACTCCACGCCCGATGAAGTCACGCAGGAGGTCGGGTGGGCACGCTCCATTCGAAGCAACAACCTCCATAACCGCGAAGGCTGTAGTTCCCTCGCGCGGCCGGTTGTAGCCAGCGTCAATAGTGGGATCGTCCGCCATGCCGCAGAGCCGTTGCAGGAACTCGCCCGTAGCCGCGTGACTCTCCGCCGCAACCTTGGCAAAGCGCGCACGGAATGGCGCACTGTCCACCATCGCCTCAAGCACCCGGACATCCACCCGAGGATGCTGAGAAGCGGCGCGCATCGGCCGCAAATCTGGAAAGGCAGAACCAGTATGAACGCAATGAACGATCGTCCAATCTCGATGACGAACAACCGCATCGAACACATCTGCGGTGGATGCATTCGGACCAAGGAGGCTCACGTGCGGATCGATGCCGGATAGAACGGGGTCTGGGTCTTGTAGGTCGAGTCCACTCGTTGAATCGCCAGCAGGTCCTCTGGACGCCACCGCTCTCAATAGGGCTTTGCGCGCATCGTCGATCTCGTCGCTCGCGAGCGCATGCGCGGCAGCGGCGGGCAGGTCGACACTCGCAAGGACGATGGCTCGTACGGTGGCGCTCGCGGTCCGCACCCCCGCACTTCGAATCACAGAGTCTATTGCACCGGCGCGAGCCAACTGCTCGAGTAAGAGCTGCTTTTGGTCCGAACGGATACCGATGTTCTCCTCGAGCGCCCGAGACCATTCGTGGCGATCGCTAGTTGAGGAGTTCACGTGCCACTGAACACTTTCCTCATTCCAACCGTTGGTCTTCAGATACCGCAACGCCTCGGGAGGCGTGCGCGCGTTCTTCAACACCGCAGACGCAACGTCTTCAAATTGAGAACTTGCCAGACGAGCCATCAGGACAAGACACCGCGGGTCGATCGTTTCGCTTGCCGCGAGTTGGCTCAGCGACTTTTCTGAAATCTTGGTGAGCGCTGATGGGTCTGCAGCAAGCAGAAATTCAAACGCCGGATTTGTCAGGACCAATTCGGCATGCTTATCGCCGAGATGGACTAACAATTCGATGGGGGTGGATGCATTCCCAGCGAGCGCCCGATCAATACGCACATTACGCCTCCCTGAAAGGACCGATGCAACGGCGTCATTAATCGCAGGATTCGATGCCACCGCTTGGGCAACATCAAGGGAATCCTGTGCCAACAGCATTAGTTCGGCGAGAGGGGTCGCGGGGTCAGCCGCCCGAGAAAGATCGTTATGACTCATGCACATTTTATAGTACAACCGAGTTACCATTAACACTATGTCACGGGAACTCATCTTTTCTTGGAACGGGCAGTGCGCCATCTTTGACTTCCGTCGCATTGAGCGGCGGCA
>CAYHHO010000191.1:0-2164 GCA_964356445.1 uncultured Singulisphaera sp.
CGACCTCCGGGTTATGAGCCCGACGAGCTACCAGGCTGCTCTACCCCGCAGTCAGACCCGCAATCCTAGCGAATATCGCCAGATTCGTCAATGCAGTTGCACCTTACGATCCGTGGCGCCAATCGCCCATCACATGAATCGCAATCTTCGAATCCTCTTCGCTCTTGCACACTTCGCTGCAGCGGCTTTTTGCATCTTCGGATTCCTTGCGAGTTTTGAACCCGTTGAACACGCGTTCATCTGGCGCAGTGGCTACGCACTGGTCTTCGTTGCAGCGGTCGTCGGCGGCATCTGGTGGATCCGTCGGTAGTCGCGGGCGCGCCGTTACACTCGCCGAGCCCGTGCGACTGCGCACGATTTCGTTCACACCTTTCCCAACGAGAGTTCGAACCATGACCCCAGAAACCGCCTCAGCGTTCAAGCAATTGCACGGTGCAAGCCTCACCCCCGGATCCCTCGACACCAAGACGAAGGAACTCATCGCTGTCGCATGCGGAGTCTCACGGCTCTGCGAGCACTGCGTGCAGCACCATGTGAAGGCCGCGAAAACCGCTGGCGCAACCCTGCAGGAACTTCATGAGACGCTCGATGTCTGCACGCTCATGAACGGCGGACCGGCAACGGTCTTCGGCAAGAAGGCGATCGAAGCCTACGGCGTCTAGACAGCACGCTGAACTGCCCCATTCCAAACGACGCCGCGCACATCGGACGGCTGACTTCCCTGATTCCCTTGTATGGGCCAACACTCGCAAGTCGTGTAGGGCGTCGAAAGAAGGTCCCGCGCGAGTTGCGGAGCCGGCAAGCGTCTGCGTCGCCGGCGAGCATGTTTGAGCGCCGGGAGGTCCTTTCGCGCCCTCCGCGCTTCTGATCCTGCGGTCGCATCTATATGTTTGCCCGCGGGAGACACTCTCGCGTGCTCCACCAGATCCAGGCCCCCCAAACCGCCCATCCAACCGCTTTGCTATCGCACAAATTCCGCAATCTTGAAAAACTTCCCAGTTCGTTGGAAACATCCCGCCGTTCAGCCGAATAGAAGGCGGTAGACGAACAGCGGGGCCTCCTTAGTGGGGCCCTTTTTTATCCCCAAACAGAGTCACAAGATGCCCAACCAAACAATTCGGATTCGCAAGTACCCAAACCGACGTCTCTACGACACCAGCAGGAGCGCGTTTATCACGAGCGAAGAGCTGTATGCGATCGTGCGCAGCGGACGCAAGATCGAAGTGATTGATAGCGCCAGCGGTGGCGACATCACCAACATTGTTCTTCTCAACGCGATCATCGATCGTGATCCAGAGCGGATTCTTTCGATTCCGACAAACGTGTTCCACGCGATGGCAAATGGTGGTGGCATGTCCCTCTCGGCTGCGAAGGACTCAAGCGACGTCGAGCGACTTCAGCGCGAACTATCGTGCGCCACGCTCGAACTCGACAGACTTCGCTCTCCGTGCAAGTCGAAGGCCTGCTGATCGCGCGGCGCGCGGTCTATCGAACCCCCGGACTAGGTTGACTCGGGCTAGGCTGACTCGGACTAGGTTGACTCGGACTAGGCTGACTCGGACTAGGTTGACCCCGGCAGAGGCGGCGACTCAGTTGTCGGCTCGTCGGGAACCAGTTGACCCAGCCTTCGAAGTTCAGGGAACGCCCACGCGATCGCACCCACGACCGCCAGCGTTCCGATTCCACCGCTGACAACGCTCACGACTGGTCCGAAAAAGCGTGCGACAAGCCCGCTCTCGAATGCACCAAGTTCGTTGCTGCATTCAATGAAGAGTGAGTTGACCGCGCTCACGCGCCCGCGCAGTTCGTTGGGGGTCCGCGTCTGCACGAGCGTGTGACGAATGATCACGCTGACATTGTCGACCGCACCTGAGATGAAGAGCATGAGCAGGCTCAGCCAGACCCACTGAGAGAATCCAAACACAACAATTGACGCGCCGAATATCGCCACAGAGAGCAAGAGCGCGGTACCCGCACGGCGCATCCTTGGACGCGCCGCGATCCAGACAGCCATCACGAAAGCACCGATGTATGGCGCAGCCTTGAGCCATCCCAGCAGGATCGGTCCACCGCCGAGTATCTCGTCGGCATAAATCGGCAGGAGCGCCGTCGCACCTCCAAGCAGCACTCCAAAGAGGTCCAGCGTGATCGTCGCAAGGATGGT
>CAYHHO010000192.1:0-2074 GCA_964356445.1 uncultured Singulisphaera sp.
TGTGTCGGTCGCCGAGGACTGTCTGAGTCCTGGGGTTTGCATTCCGCCGCGCCGCGCTAACCGTGTTCCGTTTCGCGTCTTTGAGCGCCGGGAGGTCCTTTCGCGGGCTTCACCATTCCGTGATGCGCATCCGCCGTTGGATGATCGAGAGAACTCCCATAGACTCACTCGCAGGAGACATTCATGGGCCAACACGACGGCAAACAGAAATTCGCAGGCAGCCTGAACAGCGCGATGATCGATGGTCCCGAAGGCATTGCCGCGCAGGAGTACGCGAACAATTTCGGAGCACCCGGCTACGAAGATGTTTCCAAGATCTATATCCAGCAACGCTACGAGGGCTATTCACCCGAGAACCAAGAGTCCTGGCGCACGCTCTACGACCGCCAGATGTCTTATCTCGACGCACACGCATCGGACGTTTACCTGTCCGGAGCACGGTCGATCCGACTGGTCCGCGACCACATCCCGCATCTCGATGGTCCAGAATCGATCAACATCTATCTCAAGAAGTTGACTGGATGGCAGAGTTGTGGCGTGCCTGGGTATCTCCCTGCGAAGGCTTTTTTTGCTTGCCTTGCGCGGCGTGAGTTTCCAACGACCGTTGTCATTCGCCCAAAGGAGTCGCTCGATTACCTCCCAGAACCCGATGTCTTTCACGACATCTTCGGACATGTCCCGCTGCACGCAGATCCGATCTTCGCCGACTTCTTGCAAACCTATGGGAAGGCAGCTGCGACCACGAACGATCCATTCCACATTGAACGCCTCGCCCGACTCTTCTGGTTCACGGTTGAGTTTGGCTTGATCCGCGAGAACGGGGAAGTGAAACTCTACGGGTCGGGGTTGATTTCGAGCCCTGGCGAAAGTCGGCATGCGCTTACAAGCCCCGACGTCGAGCGCCGACCATTCGACATGGAAACCGTCTGCTCGACCAGCTTTGAAATCGACCACTACCAGCCCATTTTGTATGTGCTGGAGAGCTTTGACCAACTGCGCAACGCGATGAACACCTATGCGCAGCGCATTCTGAACCTGACCGCCACCGCTTCGAGTTCGGGATCACTCTAATGGCAACCAAGAACGCGCTTGCTCGAACGGAATCAATACCACGGATTTCAAATGAGGAGTTTGCTTCTCGGCGTGATCGAGTTCTTCGCGCACTCGCGCGCGATGGCAACACAATCGGACTCATCGTGGCAGGTGATGCAGACGCCTCGCTCTCGAATGCGTGGCGACCTCATGCACATTTTCAGTATCTGACTGGAATCACCGACGAGCCAGGAGCGATGCTGCTGCTCGATCCAGGGAACCCCGTCAAGGCGCGGCGCACGCAACTTTATCTGCGCCCGCTGAACCCGGAACTCGAACGGTGGGATGGTTGGCGAGAACCCGTTGGCACACAACTCAAGTCGAAGTATGGCATCTCGACGATCATGCGCACAAACGCATTGGCGCGGTTCCTGCTCGAGAGCGCCACGCGAGCGAAGCGGTTTGCGTGCCTGCACTCATTGGCGGCGCACAACGCACCGGTCTCGCCAGACCTTGCGATATTTCGAGAGAGTTCGTCGCGCATTCCGGGCAGCACGATTACAGACCTCTCGCACGTTTTGCCCGCTCTACGAGCCGTGAAGAGCACCGCGGAGATCGCCTGCATCCAGCGCGCAGCAGACATTACTGCGCGCGGGTTTGAAGCGGCCGTCCGCGCAGCGAAGCCTGGCAACACAGAGTTCGATGTTCAAGAGGCGGTTGAACATGCATACAAGTCGTCCGGCGCGCGCGAAACTGCCTATCGAACCATCGCTGGAACGGGTTTTAATGCGACGGTTCTGCATTACCACGCGAATGCTCGAACGATCAAGGACGGCGAACTGATTGTCCTTGACTCTGGCGCGAGCGTCGGGGGGTACGCCGCAGATGTCACGCGAACGATCGCTGTATCTGGGAAATTCACGCCGCGACAGCGGCTCGTCTATGACACGGTGCTCAGTGCGCAGCGTGCGGCGATCCGCGCTTGCGTTCCTCGCGCAAAGATGTCTGCGGTCGATGCCGCTGCCCGAAAAGTCATTACAGC
>CAYHHO010000193.1:0-1927 GCA_964356445.1 uncultured Singulisphaera sp.
GGACCTCGTCGATCGCGTGCGCGAGACGTCACGCCCAATCTTTGTTGACATGAAGTGCTATCGATTCAAAGGACACTCGATGTCTGACCCGCGGAAGTACCGCACGCGTGAAGAAGAGGAGCGCTTCGAGCAGGGCGATCCGATTCTCGTGCTGAAGGCGCAACTCGAATCTCGAGGGTTGAGTGACGAGCAGTTCAAGGGGATGCAGCGGGATGTGCGCGCAGAAGTTCGTGGCGCAGTCGAGTGGGCGGAGCAGTCTCCAGTCCCGCCCGCATCCGATCTCTACCGCGATGTCTACCGTGAGCGATGGGGGCCGTACACGGGGTCGAGCGATCCGGAAATGCTCGGCGGGGCGGAGAAGCCATGCGAATTCAAGGCGATCGACCCGAAGGCGGACTTGCTATGAGTACGGTCTCCATGATGGGTACAACTGCTGGTCGCGAGATCGAATTCCGCGACGCTGTGCGCGAAGCGATGTGCGAGGAGATGCGCAGAGACAAGCGCGTGATGCTGATCGGAGAAGAGGTCGCGCAGTACAACGGTGCTTACAAAGTCAGCAAGGGGATGCTCGAGGAATTTGGCGAGCGGCGTGTCATCGACACTCCCATCAGCGAGTCTGGATTCGCTGGCATGGCGATTGGCGCAGCGATGCTGGGACTTCGGCCGATTGTCGAATTCATGTCTTGGTCTTTCAGCCTGGTTGCAGCAGATCCGATTCTCAACAATGCTCCAAAGATGCTCTACATGTCTGGTGGACAATTCGGCTGCCCGATCGTGTTTCGTGGAAATGACGGCGCTGGCGGACAATTGGGATCGACCCACTCGTGGTCGGTCGAGGGGCTCTTCTCCAATGTGCCTGGGATGAAGATGGTGATTCCATCAAGTCCCTACGACGCGAAGGGACTCATGAAGACCGCGATTCGAGATGATGATCCGGTCTTCTTCCTTGAGAGTGAGCGGATGCTCTCGATCAAGGGCGAGGTACCTGAAACCGAGTACCTCATTCCTTTCGGACAGGCGCGGATCGCGCGCGCAGGCAGCGATTGCACCATCGTCGCCTTCGGTCGAATGGTCCACTTTGCCCTCGAAGCCGCGACGGAACTCGCGAGCCAAGGGATCTCCTGCGAAGTCTTGGATATGCGGACGATCCGCCCGCTCGATGCGGGTTCGATTGTTCGAAGCGTGAAGCGCACTGGTGCGTGCGTGGTCGTCGATCAATCGTGGAGCTTTGGTTCGCCTGGATCCGAGGTTGCTGCGCTTGTTCACCGTGAGTGCTTTGACGATCTCGACAATCACGTACACCGCGTGCATTCTGCCGATGTTCCCGCGCCTTATGCATTCCAGCTTGAACAGGAGTACCTTCCCAATCCGCGGCGCATCTGCGAAGCGGTGCGCGCCTGCCTCTACCGCGCTTGAGGAAATTCGACGATGCCCGTTCAATTGACGATGCCCAGACTCTCCGACACGATGGAAGCGGGGACGATCGTTCGCTGGAATGTCAAGGAGGGCGACACGGTCTCATCTGGAGATGTCGTTGCGGACGTAGAGACTGACAAGGCGACGATGGAAATGCCGGTGTACGACGACGGCGTGATCAGCCGGATCATGGTTGAAGCGGGCAAGTTGGTGCCGGTGGGGACGCCGATTGCGATCATCTCAGTCGAGGGCGATGCAGTGGATTCCGCAGCGGGGGGAGCGGGACTGGCAGAAGGAACTCCGGCTTCGACGCGGGTTTCGCCCACCGCCGCATCGACCGCGCAAACAATGGCGTCGCCGCACGCACTGCCCGCCGCGGCCACGCGCAGTGAAGTCGCATCCGCGCAGGGTGAATCGTCGAGCAACCGTGAAGAGAGTCGCACGCGCGTCTCGCCACTTGCTCGCAGAATCGCCGAGGAAATGGGGGTTTCGCTCTCGTCCGTTCGTGGGA
>CAYHHO010000194.1:0-1786 GCA_964356445.1 uncultured Singulisphaera sp.
CCCTCGACATTCGGCATGGAAGGCCGACGCTCTACCACTGAGCTACGCCCGCGAGTTTGCGAATACTACTCCAATTTGCTTCATGGCGATGCGAGCAAGCGCTCGACATACTTGATGTCATGCTTGGCCTGCACGAACAGCGGCTCCTTGAGCAATCGCTGATAAAGCGGAATCGTCGTGCGAATAGGTCCGACCTGGAATTCACTCAGCGCACCGAGCGACCGCCGAATGCAACTCTCGCGATCAGGTGCATGCACGATCAGCTTCCCGATCATCGAGTCGTAATTCGTCGGCACGCGGTACCCAGCTCTGACGTGGCTGTCGAGTCGAATCCCCGGGCCTCCCGGCGGATTCCAACACTCCACAACGCCAGCCTGCGGCATGAAATTGCGCGCTGGGTCTTCGGCGTTGATGCGAAATTCGATCGCGTGCCCGTTGATCTTGATGTCCTTCTGCGTGAAGGGCAACGCCTCCCCCGCTGCTACACGTATCCCAGTCTGCACGATGTCAACACCAGTAATCGCTTCAGAGATCGGATGCTCGACCTGCACACGCGTGTTCACTTCAAGCATGTAGAAGTTCTGCGCGCGGTCCATCAGGAATTCGCAAGTCGCTGCACCCGCATACTTCGCGCGGCGGATGAGTTCTGCCGCAGATGCGCAAACCTGCTCACGCTTGACTGGATCAACGCCAGGCGCCGGAGCCTCCTCGATCAGTTTCTGATGCCGCCGCTGGCTCGAACAATCGCGCTCATAAAGATGCACGGCATTTCCGTGTTTGTCGCCGATCACTTGCACTTCGAAATGGCGCGCAAGTTCGAGATATTTCTCGATGTACACCATCGGGTTCCCGAATGCCGCTTGGGCTTCTTGGCGCGCCTGATCGACTCCTGTACGCAGCGACTTCTCGTCGGTGGCGATACGCATTCCGCGACCTCCACCTCCACCAGAAGCCTTGACGATCACTGGGTACCCAATCTCCGAAGCGACCTTTACCGCTTCATCGATGTCTTCGATTCCGCCGTCCGTCCCAGGGAAAATCGGCGTCCCAGCCTGTTTCGCGAGCCGCTTGCAATTGATCTTGTCGCCGAGCAGCGCCATCGCCTCTGGGCTCGGTCCGATGAATTCAAACTTGCTGTCACGACAGACCTCGGCAAAGTGCGCATTCTCGGAGAGAAAACCGTAGCCAGGATGGATCGCATCGGCGTGTGAAACTTCGGCGGCCGCGATGATTCGTTCGATGCGAAGGTATGAGTCCTTGCTTGGACCAGGACCAACGCAGATCGATCGTGTCGCCTGCTCGAGCCACGGTCCACCAGCATCAGCGCTGGAGTAGACGCAGATCGACTCGATCCCCAGTTCGCGACAGGCGCGAATGATGCGAAGTGCAATCTCGCCACGATTGGCAATGAGTACTCGTTTAAACATCGTCTTGTTCCGCAGGACAGGGAGGCGTCAGGATGGTCGCACGAGGAACAACTTCTGACCAAACTCAACGGCCTGACCGTTCTTCACCAAGATCTTTGTGATCGTTCCTGTGCACTCTGCCTTGATCTCGTTGAAGATCTTCATGGCTTCCAACAGGCAAACCACCGTGTCTGGATCAACACTCGCACCAACCGAAGCCAGCACTGGCTTGCCAGGTCCGGCCGCAGAATAAAACGTTCCGACCATTGGGCTCTCGATCGCAACGAGGCCACTCTCCTCTGCTGCTGCCTTCGGCGGGGCTCCAGATCCGGCTGCTTGAGCCACCGCGCTCGGCGATGCCGCGACGGTCTGGGGACTGC
>CAYHHO010000195.1:0-1684 GCA_964356445.1 uncultured Singulisphaera sp.
AGCAAGTGGCTTTTAACCTCTAGGTCCTGGGTTCGATCCCCAGCGCAATCACTCGAATTTGCATCGCTCACGATTGATACCGAATGCTCGTTGTTCACGCTAATTGGTTCGACGGTTGCCTCCATCTTTGGGGTGAAGTTCTGTCGGCAGCGGTCGAGGGTGCGCCCGTTGAATCCCCGGCACACCCGTTCGCTGCATCCTCGATTGCTGTTCGCCGCGCATTGGAGGCGACGATCGGATCCCTCAACGGCGCTGCGGAATCGCAACTCGATCTTCTTCTTCCGCATGCTGCCGCCTCGTCGAAAGGCGGCGATCGCTCTCGCCCAACCACGTTGCCGTCGAGCAGGCTTGCTGGGCTGCTTGGGCAGGTGACGGACGATGAGGAACTGCGCACGCTTGAACTCACCCGCGTTTCGACTCTGAAGGTCTCACCGCACGGAGCCGTTCGCGTGCTGCTGGATCTTCAGAATCAAGAAGGAATCCAGAACGAAAACTTCGTCACTGCGCACTCGATGCATTGGTGGTTTGCCCTCGTGCAATTCTCAGTCGGATCTGTCGTAGATCAGCGCGTCATCCCCACCGTGCTTCAGCGTCGCGATGGAACATATGCGGGGCAGTGGCGGCCTTGGCTCAATGACGGCGATGCAAATGCTCAACTTGCAGACCTGCTTGCGAGCATGCCTGCGGCCGTTCGCGCGGTCGATGGCACCGATGGACAAGCGTGGCCTGTCGTCGATTCTTTCCTCGGATCCACCGTCGATGCGATCATCAGGTCGACCCTCGTCAGCGAGAATTTCGAAGATTCCATCGAGAATTTCGACATTTCGACTGATTCGCATGCTGCTTGGCTCTCGGGGCTCCTCGGCGCAAAGGACCTGATTCGAATCGGTCGGCAGAATTCGTTTGATGTGCTTCGCGAGACACGCGGCTGGCTGAGCGTCCTCGATGAAGCACGCGCGACGGTGGGAATGCGTCTGCGATTTGAAGTCCGCGAGCCAGATCTCGACGCTCGCGAGGATGGAATCGACGCGCAGTGGCATGTTGCGTTCGGACTAGTTGATCCCGAAGCGCCAGACACGATCATTGATGCGCTATCGCTCTTTCACCGCCCGAGCGGGAAGCGTTCGAGCGCATCATCTGCGCGCACTGAAGAACTTGCGGAAATGTTGCTGAAGGAACTCGCGCGCGCCAGCCGCATCTGGCCGGAACTTGACGATGCCCTCGAAGACGAAGCGCCTTCTGGAATCGACCTTGACACGCGCAAGGTCTACCAATTCATGCGAGATCTGCGGCCCGTTCTCCTCGAAGCCGGCTTCTTCGTCGAAGTTCCAGAGTGGTGGGGTGAATCAGCAAGCCGCATCAATGCGAACCTGCTCATCAGTTCACCAGACGAGCCTCCGCAACTGGGAGGGAGTGGCGGATCAAATGGTTCGCTCGGCGGAGGACTCCAGTCGCTCGTGGGATATCGATGGCAAGTCATGCTCGGAAACCAAAGTGTTTCCATCGAAACGCTCGAGAAACTCGCAAGAAGCGGTGCTCCGTTGGTGCGTGTCGGTGGGCAATGGGTTGATCTGCGACCTGAGGACATCGACTCCGCGCTGAAATTCCTGAAGGGGCATCCTGGTGGCGAGATGACGCTCGTCGAAGCGCTGCGCATGGCCAACGGAATCGATGGACCTCCAGA
>CAYHHO010000196.1:0-1633 GCA_964356445.1 uncultured Singulisphaera sp.
CGTTGCCCGTCATCGCATCATGCCGCGCATTCAACCCGAGTCGATTTTCGATGGGGTGGATCGGCAGTCCGTCGCGCACTTGCCGTGGGTCAATGGAACGGTCATCGTCTTTGTTCTCGACATGCCCGAAATGACAGTCAGCATTTCGACCGAGCAGATGGTCCGCTGGGGGATCGGCCCCGAGGATCTCGAGGAGATTGCGCGCCAGAATCTTGGCGGCTACGCACCTGACCTGCAGGTCCAAGTCATTGCGAGCCACGATGGAGGTCGCGCTGCACTTCTGTCTTTGAAGGATGGCTATGACGCGGCAAGGTTGTTGCTTGCGAAACTGCATGAACGGCTCACCAAGGAACTTCGTGGCGATTTTTATGTCGCTACACCAGCCCGAGATGTCTTTATCGCCCTGTCGTATGGTCCCGACCCATTCATCGAAAGGGTCAAAGCCCGGATTGCGCGTGACTACTCGCGTCTGCCGTACCCGATCACGAGCGATTTCTTTATCGTGACACGCGACGGTGTTGCTGGCACAGCGTTGGCGGCGTAAACGACTCGCTCAACGCGCGGTGGAGTACTTTGGGGCGATGAAAGTCGAACCCATCCTTGCCGAACTCAATCGACAGCGCAGCGATCTCACCAAGGATCCAACGGATATTGAGTGGTTCGCGCTTCACCATGCGTTCTGCTTCATTTCGTATCACCTGGCAGATTTTCAGAAGTACCTCGACGCGGTCGTGAAGCCGGAAGATCCAAGGCCTGAGGCGCACTAAGCGCACTGATTCCATCGGTCGGTCTGCGATATCGTTTCCCGCATGGTCACGGATCGACCGACGCTGGCGCAGCTCTATGGAAGTCGCACGATGCTCGTGCTGCTCGCGCTTGGATTTTCTGGGGGAATTCCAAATCTGCTCGCGACCAGCATCGCTCCTGCGTGGACCACCAAGACAGATTGGAGTGTCGAAGCGATCGGACTCCTCTCGCTGCTCCAGTTGCCCTACGCGTTGAAGTTCCTCTGGGCGCCAGCGGTCGACCGGGTGAAACTTCCGCTGATATCACAATTCGGCCGACGAAGATCTTGGATACTGGCAAGTCAGGTCGGCGTGTTGGCGCTCGTCATCGTGATTGCGGCGTGGGGACCAGGAACTTGGATGAGCACCGACGATGAGACGTCAGCATCCTCGGTGTCACTGCTCGCGTGGCTCATCTCGATTCCACTCCACGCGTGGATTTTCATGGCTCTTCTCGCCGTGATGGTCGCGTTGAGCGCAACTCAGGACATCGTCAGCGATGCGTATCGGGTCGAAGTCTTGGCCAAGGATCAACTCGGAGCAGGAGCAGGCGTCTTCGTCAGCGGATACCGCCTTGCCTATGTGGTGCTTGGCGCCGCGGTCGTGGCATCCGTCGGGTTTCTCGGATGGGATCTCGCTGTTGGATCGCTCGCTGTTCTGGCGTTCGCGGGGATCTTCGCAACGGTGCGCGCGCGCGAGCCGCAGCATCGAGGAGTTTCCGCACAAGGACTCTACGACGCGGTCATCGCGCCTTTCTCGACGCTGTCGCGCCAGTGGAGGTGGCGATTCATCGCGCTCATTCTCTTCGTACTCGTCTTTCGACTGCCCGATCAATTGGCCAATGCCAT
>CAYHHO010000197.1:0-1537 GCA_964356445.1 uncultured Singulisphaera sp.
ACGCCATCCTTGACCTGCTCAACGATGGATACTCGCCGACAATATCTGAGGCGGTCAATGTCTACTTCGAACGCCTCGGCATCGCAGACGACCTTGGGATGCCGACGCATCCGGGTTCACCAGCGTGGCTCATCGCGGTTGGGGAATCACTAACTGTCAGCAGTGCCAATGCCGGGACTGTGGACTTGGCTGGAGCCTCGAATCAAAATACACTTCAACAGCGCCCTCGGGCGAACGAAAGGACGGTGACGGATGGCAAAGCAACGTAGTCACGGGCTGGGATCGGTGTATCGAAAGGTGCCTGACGGTCCGTGGATCGTTTCGTACTACGACGCCACCGGAAAGCGAAGGGTGCAATCGACCTGGACCACCGACCGGAGAACCGCCGAGCGGATCGCGGCGTCACTCGTCGAAGGTGTCGCCCTCAGGAAGGCCGGCTTGATCAACCCACGCGACGATCGGTTCGCGGCGGAGGGCCGAGCACCGATTCGCACACATGTCGATGCCTACCTCGTGCACTGCCAAACTGCCGGACGCGCCTCGCAGAGTCTCGGCGAGGTGGCGCAACAGCTTCGAGCGATCGTCATCGGGAGCGGCGCAGGGACGCTCTCCGAGTTGACCGCTGATTCGTTGGAACGCCATCTCTTCCAACGGAGGGCGACAGGCCGCGCAGCGCGAACTGTGAACCGGACTCGGGCGATCGCGTTGGCCTTTGTGAATTGGGCGGTGAAGACAGGCCGTGTCGAATCGAATCCACTGGGAGTCGTGCCAAAACTGGACGAATCGAACGATCGACGGCGTGTGCGTCGTCCCCTCACTGACGGCGAACTCAAACGACTCCTCGACGTCGCACGGTCCCATGATCGCGAGGCGTGGTATCTGGCAGCATTCCATGCTGCCTTGCGGCGCGGCGACCTCAAGCGATTGATCTGGACCGATGTAGATCTGATCGCGAAGACGATCACAGTCAGGGGCGGCAAGGCGAAGCGGGTCGACACTGTCCCGATCCATCCCGAGTTGGCTGCGTCGCTCGCACGGCTACGCGAAGCGAATCGACCGATGCCGATGGCGCGTGTCTGGGCTACTGCGGTTACAAACCGAACTCGTCGACGCGACTTCGAGCGTGCCGGCATTCCGCTTGTCGACGAAGACGGCCGAGCGGCGGACCTTCACGCGATGCGCATGACGCTTCATACCCAGTTGGCCCGTGCTGGCACAGCACCACAGATCGCACAGCGGATCATGCGGCACAAGACCTACTCGACAACCCTCAAGCATTACACGTCCCTGTCCCTCATGGACGACGCTGCGGCGTTGGAGAGGCTCCCTGCGGTCGGGAGTGCGGACGCCGACTCGGTTCGGGCAACGGGTACTGCTGGTCGGTCGCTGTTAGGTGGAAGCAGTAATGAGAGCAGTTGGGGTGCAAAACGGTGCAATTCGGTGCATCGCGGTGCGAAGTTGGCGAGTGAATCGACGCGCTCTGACGAAAACAAAAACCCCGGCAATCGCCGAGGTTTCTCAATGAATCAAGACACTT